>JAZLIX010000054.1:0-28491 GCA_045617605.1 Alphaproteobacteria bacterium
CAACAAAAAAAGACTTTTATCCCATTGCAAAATATGATTTTATGCACCATATTACTTTCAGCAATTAAAAATTGTGCTATTTTTCAACCAAAAAAGGAGAATAAAATGAGTAAAATTTTAGGTATTGACTTAGGTACAACAAACTCTTGTATGTGTATTATGGATGGCAAAGATCCAAAAGTTTTGGAAAACAGAGAAGGTGCAAGAACAACTCCTTCCATTGTGGCCTTTACATCCAAAGGGGAACGTTTAGTGGGGCAACCTGCCAAACGTCAAGCTGTTACAAATCCAACGGGTACTTTGTATTCCATCAAACGTTTAATCGGTCGTCGTTTTAATGATAAAATGGTGGAAAAAGATAAAGGTATGGTTCCTTATCACATTGTTTCTGGTGAAAATGGGGATGCTTGGGTTGAAGTGGATGGTAAAAAATATGCCCCAAGTCAAGTGTCTGCCTATGTATTACAAAAATTAAAAGAAGATGCCGAAAGTTATTTAGGTGAAAAAGTAACACAAGCCATTATTACAGTCCCTGCTTACTTTGATGACTCTCAACGTCAAGCCACAAAAGATGCTGGTAAAATTGCAGGCTTGGAAGTTTTGCGTATTATCAATGAACCAACGGCTGCAGCCTTGGCCTATGGGATGGATCAGAAAAAATCTGGGATGATTGCCGTTTATGACTTGGGTGGTGGTACATTCGATGTGTCCATTTTGGAAATCGGTGATGGTGTGTTTGAAGTGAAATCCACTAACGGAGATACTTTCTTGGGCGGTGAAGACTTCGACGCTCGTATCGTTGACTATATGGCCGAAGAATTCAAAAAGGAAAACAGCATTGATTTACGTCAAGACCGTATGGCTTTACAACGCCTTAAAGAAGCAGCTGAAAAGGCAAAAATTGAACTTTCTACTGCCACAACAACAGATGTTAATTTACCCTTTATTACAGCTGATGCCACAGGTCCAAAGCATTTGAACATTTCTTTGACTCGTGCAAAATTAGAAAGCTTGGTTGAGGACTTATTAGAACGCACTAAAAAGCCAATGGAAAATGCCCTGAAGGATGCAGGCCTCAACAAAAACCAAATTGATGAAGTTATTTTGGTGGGTGGTATGACCCGTATGCCCGCTGTTCAAAAAATCGTGAAAGACTTCTTTGGTAAAGAACCCCATAAGGGTGTAAACCCTGATGAAGTGGTGGCCACTGGGGCTGCGATTCAAGGCGGTGTGTTAAAGGGTGATGTAAAAGATGTCTTGTTATTGGATGTAACACCTTTGTCATTGGGTATTGAAACTTTAGGTGGTGTGTTTACTCGCTTAATTGACAGAAATACAACCATTCCAACCAAAAAATCTCAAGTGTTCTCAACCGCTGAAGACGGACAAACTGCTGTCACCATTCGTGTGTTCCAAGGGGAACGTGAAATTGCCCGTGATAACAAATTGTTGGGTCAATTTGATTTAATGGGAATTCCCCCTGCCCCCCGTGGTATGCCACAAATTGAAGTCAGCTTTGATATTGATGCCAACGTTATTGTGAACGTGTCTGCCAAAGATAAAGCAACTGGTAAAGAACAATCCATTCGGATTCAATCTTCTGGTGGTTTATCAGATGCTGATATTGAAAAAATGGTCAAAGATGCAGAAGCGCATGCAGAAGAAGACAAGAAATTCAAAGAAGCAGCAGATGCTAAAAACCATGCGGATGCTATGGTCGCCAGCACTGAAAAAATGCTGAAAGAAAATGGCGATAAGATTCCGGCCACTGATAAGGAAGCCATTGAATCTTGTATCAAAGATTTGAAAGATGCTATTACTTCCAATGATACAGACCGTATCAAAGAAAAAACAGAGGCTTTACAAAATGCCAGTATGAAAATGGGGGAAGCGATGTATAAAGCTCAACAACAGGCTAACCCAAATCCTGCTGGAGACCAACCTCAAGAAGAAAAGAAAGAAGATGTCGTTGATGCCGACTATGAAGAGGTTAAAAAATAAAAAAGCTTGAGTATGGGAGAGGCGGACTTTTAAGGCCCGCCTTTCTTGTGTTTAAAAAAACATATAAGGATATGCCATGCAGGATTATTATGATATTTTAGGTGTTTCAAAATCAGCCAGTGTCGGTGAAATCAAACAGGCCTTTCGTTTAAAAGCAAAAGACTGTCATCCCGATCATCACGCAGGGGACAAAGAAGCTGAACAACGATTCAAGGAATTGGTGGAAGCCTATGATACCTTAAAAGATGAAGATAAACGGGCACGTTATGACCAATTTGGACATGAAGCCTATAAAGCCGGCATGGGACAAGGGGGCTTTGGCAACGGTTTTGGGGGCTTTGATTTTTCTGGAACTGGATTTGAGGATATCTTTTCCGAAATGTTCGGCATGCATCGGTCAGGAGAAACCCGAAAAATTCGTGGAGAAGATATTCGAGCTGATATGACAATTACTTTAAAAGAGGCTTTAACAGGTCTTAAAAAAGAGATTGAAGTGGATTATATGGGGGAATGTCCCGAGTGTCATGGCGAAGGCGGAGAAGGCGTCCAAATCTGTGCTACCTGTCGTGGGATGGGACATATTCGTCAACGGCAAGGATTCTTTGTGGTGGAAACAGAATGTCCCACCTGTCATGGGACTGGCAAGACGATTCAAAAAGCATGTTCAAAATGTCGGGCCAGTGGACGCACACGACAGAAAAAGACTTTGGAAGTCAATATTCCTGCCGGTGTGGAAACAGGCGTACGGATGCGTTTGTCGGGCGAAGGGAACTATGCTCCCCATGGAATAAAGGGCGATTTATACGTATTTTTAACAGTGGAAGATCATCCTTTATTTGAACGGGAAGGAAGTGAGTTATTTTTAAAAATGCCCATTCCCCTGACCACAGCTGTTTTTGGGGGCAAAATTGAAATTCCGACTTTAGATGGAGAAATGAAAGAATACAAAGTTCCTGCCGGCTTACAATCAGGCACAGAAAAAGTCTTTGACGGATTGGGTATGCCCATTTTACGTTCACAAAAGCGGGGTAATTTGCATGTCATTTTCCAAGTGGAAACGCCCACCAATTTGACTAAAAAGCAAAAAGAACTTTGGGAAAGTTTTTCAGACAATACCGACCAAAATCCCCTATGCGAAAAATTTAAAAAATTATTAGGAAAAATAACAAGGTAAGTATGAATAATACAAAAGTTCCTTTTTACCTATTCTCCAAAAGGAAAAGCAGAATAATTGAAAATTATTTAGGTTAAATACATAAAATAATAAAAAACACTGCCCTTAAAAGAGCAGTGTTTAAAAACATTTTTTACTTATTTTCCAGCCAATTTCTTTAAAGCTTTTGCCAATTTAGAAATCAAACGATCAGCTGTATTAGCCTTGACTGTCCGTTTATTTTTAGCTTTGGCCAAAGAAGATTCAGCTTGCTTAAAAGCCTTTTGGGCTGCTTCTTTATCTTTTTTCGCAACTGCAACACGTACTTTTTTCACATCTGTACGTACAGCATTCAAGCGATTAGAATTGATAACTTCGCGTTTTTTATTACGTTTTACGCGTGTTTTAGAAGATTTTAAATTTGCCATTTTTACCTCTTTTTTAGATAAGAAAACTTTATACGAAAGTTATTATACTGAAATTTGTTTTAAAAGTCAAGGTCTTTTTTTTAAGAGTTCCTTTGACTTAAACGAAACTGAATTTGATGTTCATCCCCATCAGAATTTAATTCAATAGAAAAAACATCCAATCCACGTTCAAATTTACCTTTTCCTTTATTTTTCCACCCTAAATTAGACAAGCTTTCCTGATAAAACTCCAAAACCTTTGAAAAAGATAATTTCGTTTTTGCGCCCACTAAAAGCATCCGTTCAGCAGGATTATCAAATGAAGCCAACTCTTCCACCTCGGTTAACTCATTCATTTGAGGAATATCTTCTGTTCCTGGCAAAAAAGTTTGTGCCCAAATTGGTAAAATCCAAAAACAAAGAAGAAAAACTAGATATTTCATTTCATCCGATCGTTTTCATCAAAAATACCAACTAAACCACTATTAGCCCCTTCTAAACTTTCTGGGGAAGGTGCAACTTCCTCTGTCCCAATTTCTTTGATTTCGATTTTACCTTCTTTTTCTTCAGGTTGATCTTCATGCTGTCTGTTAATTTCAGAGGTCATCTCGTCCAATTTAGCTTTTTCTTCCTCTGCTTGTCGCCGTTCTTCTTCCAATTTCTGTTGAAGATTCTGTTGAATTTGCATTCTGGTTTCTTGAATAGCGCCTGTTGTCAGATCCAAATCTTCTGTTGTTAAAAGCTGTTCTAACATTAAGGTAATTTTTTCAGCAGATTTATTCCCGTTCAAAGCCGCAATAAAAGCCCATTTATATGCGCTTAAATCACTTTGAGGAAGAACACGTCCTTCCTCATATAATCTAGCCATCTCTAACTGAGCATCAGGGTGCCCCTGCAAGGCTGCCCCAAGCAAACAATATGCCCCTTGTTGCTGAACCGACAAAGCATTATTTTTAACAAATGCCATACCGTATTCATACATTTCATCCAATGTAGGCATAAATACCCCACCACGAATTTCATCAAACCTAGCATCACATTCTGCAGGGATTGGCAAAGGATTTTGGTTATCATCAAAACTCCAAAACATATCTTGAGCCGAGCAAAGACCTACCCAACTGACACACAAGATACCGATTAAATATTTTTTCATTTGTCCTCCCTGTTTTTCTTTTACCTTTTTTTCTATTGAAAAGCAAGCGTTATTTTTCTTCACCAGTAAAAGCAATATGAACTTCATCAGGCAAAGTAACATCTTGGTACTTTGAAATGGGCTCATCCTTATCAATATGAAGGGCCTTCATTGTCGCCCTATCCCGCTCCATTTTTTGAATATACGGCAACAGAACTTTTATCAATGCTCGCTGACGCCTTAACAATTCCCGTCCATACCATAAACTAATCACCACAACCATCCATATTCCTATTGTCAATAAAATTAAAATAGAAAAGAAAATAACCGAACTCATTTGCCCTCCTTTAAATAATACTGGACTTTCTAAAGTTTACCCGTTATAATGAAGAAAATCAAGCAAAAAAAGGAACCGCAATGTACTATTTGGATTTTGAGGAAAATATCAAAGAGATTGATGAAAAGTTGGCTCAGCCAGATTTGTCCGACGGAGAAATAAAGCGTTTACAAGTAAAACTAAACCGGTTGGTTGAAAACACCTATAAAAGATTAACTCCATGGCAAAAAACTTTGTTAGCACGCCATGAAAATCGCCCTCATACATCCGATTACATTCGAGGCTTAATTGATGGGTTTGTTCCATTGTGTGGCGATAAAGTTTTTGGGGAAGATACTGCTGTTATCGGTGGTCTAGGGAAGTTCCAAGGACAAACTGTTATGGTCATTGGAACAGAAAAAGGAACTGATACTGCCACCCGAATCAAACATAATTTTGGTATGGCTCGCCCAGAAGGATACAGAAAAGCAATTCGTTTAATGAAATTAGCTGAACAATTTGGCTTCCCAGTTTTAACATTTGTCGATACAGCTGGGGCTTTTCCTGGGGTAGATGCTGAAGCTCGTGGTCAAGGTCAAGCTATCGCCAGTGCGATTGAGGCCTGTTTAGATTTACGTGTTCCATTAATAGCCACCATTATTGGCGAAGGCGGATCAGGTGGAGCTTTGGCATTGGCCGTCGGTAATAAAGTTTTCATGCTAGAAAATTCAATTTATTCTGTTATTTCACCTGAAGGATGTGCTTCTATTTTATGGAAGGATTTTAAGTTTGCCAAACAGGCAACCCGAGCCCTAAAATTAACCGCAAAAGATTTATTCAATTTAGGTGTTATTGATGAAATTATTCCGGAGCCTATGGGGGCAGCTCACCGTTTCCCTATTGAGACAATTCAATCAGTTGGCAAGGTCATAAAAAGAACTTTAGAAGAACTAAGCGCATTCAATGAAGAAGACTTAATCCTGAATCGTCAAGAAAAATTTTTATCCATGGGACGGCCAAATAAAAAATGAAACTTGACAAAAACAAACTCTGTGATATAATATCCTTATAATCATTAGAAAGGAGTTATTATGGATTTAAAAAATTTAAATTGGAAAAAATTTTTACCTGGGTCACTGGGTGGAACGGCTGTTATATTGGGGGCAACGGGTTTAGCAGTGGCCTATGCAGCCTCTCTAGTTGCCGCTAAGGCCGCTCTAGTATATTACGGGGTAAAAGGTGTTGTTTGGGCATGTGGAATCGCCGGTACTTTCTTTTGGAATAAAATATGGAAAAACACATGTACACAAGACAGTGTACCACCTGCGGATAATATCCCTGTTCCAACAAACCAAAATTCTCTCAGTCGCCAGAAAGAACGGACAAATGAATTAGAGATGAGTAATAGTAAAGAGGTGACAAATGAAAAACCCAAAAAAAGACTTTGGATTAAAGCTCCAAAACTTATTAGCAGGTGGCGTTCAAAGAATCGTCAACAGGGACGTGAAAATTATCATGATGCAGCATAAGGAGGAAACATGGAAGATATGACAGACCAAAATCCTGAGGAAAATAAATTAAAAGCGGGTATCATTCGTTCACAAGCTGAAGTTGTAGAGGCTCGAGCCGAGAAGACTGATGCTGAAGCAAAGCAAGCTGATGCTGAAGCCAGAAAGGCTAACGCCAAAGCAAGAAAAACAGAAGCCGAAACGAACTTGGCGAATGCAAGATTTAAAGGCCGGCGCTCTTTATTAAAACGCCTTGTAGTTAGTGCGGGGATCGGTTCTGTTTTAGTTGGGGGAAGTGTGATTGCTTATAACGCTGGTAAAGGTGTAAAAGATTCAGTTAACAAACATCCCGATACCATTGAAAAGGCGGTTTCCGGTGCGACAGATGGCATATTCGATACCGTTGAAGCATCTGGCAATACGGTTAAATCTCTCGGAGAAGCCGTTAAAACAACCGCTGATACTTTTGACCAATTTATTTCTCGCCCTGAGTTAAATCAATTTTTAACAAGAATAAAGGGAACTATAGCTTTTCCTGGAATTAGAGGAAATCAAGCAAGTGATTGGAATACAGAACATCCAGATATGCCAATGACAAAAGATCAGTTAGTGGCTATATTAAAAGCACAGGATAATTTCTTGAAGAAAGAAGGACGTGCCATGACTGTGAAAGAAGTCAATAAAGCGGCTCAAAGAATTTGCGGTTGGAAAAAAGTATCACCACAAATACAAAAAGCTCGTCAAAAGGGCGGAAGATAACCAAATAAGGACCTTAAACAAGGTCCTTATTTTTTGCGGTTTTTAATTGGCCACAGGCCGCCATAATGTCTTCACCACGTGACCGGCGAATCGGGGCCGCAATAAAACGATCTTCCAGATATTTAGAAAACTTATGCATTGTATTATTACTGGAACATTCAAAAAGACAACCTTCCCATGGATGAAAAGGAATCAGGTTAAATTTAACCTCTAAATCCTTGACCAGAGGAATCAATTTTTCAGCACATTCCAAAGAATCATTAATTCCCTTTAGCATCACATATTCCATCGTAATATAATGACGATGTTCACACCGTTTTTGATATTCTTTACAGGCTTTCATCAGTTCAGCCAAAGGAAAACGACGATTGACTGGCATAATTTGATTTCGAATTTCATCTGTCGGGGCGTGCAAGCTAATTGCCAATTTTACCCCCATCTCTGCCAGCGACGGAATCTTATCTGCCCGACCTGAAGTGCTAACGGTAATTTTACGCTTAGAAATTGCCATACCGTCCCCATTATTCAAAATTTCCAGCGCTTTTTTCAGGTTATCAAAATTGCACAAAGGCTCACCCATTCCCATCACGACCACATTGGAAAGCAAGCGATTTTCATCTGTCTTGGTCGGCCATTCGCCATAGGAATCCCGCGCAGACATCACCTGCCCCACAATTTCCCCAGCGGTTAAATTACGCTGACACTTCTGGGTTCCTGTATGACAAAACTTACACCCTTGCGCACAGCCAACTTGCGTAGAAATACAAACAGCCCCTCTGTCCGTTTCAGGAATATAAACACATTCAACCCTGGCTCCATCCAAAAATTCCATCAGCCATTTACGTGTCCCGTCACGTGAGGTTTGTTCAGCCACAATCTTGGGATGTGTTAAAGTATAATTTTCCTTTAATTTAGACCGAAAATCTTTTGAAAAACTGGACATTTTATCAAAGTCTGTTTCACCCTTATTATAAATCCATTGCCAAAGCTGTTTGGCTCGGAAAGGTTTTTCACCGATAGAAATCAATTCTTCTTTTAATTCATCAAAGGTAAATCCAATTAATTCTTTCATTGATAATCACACGCCTCGCTGATTTTTTGATAGGCTTTTGAAAAGCCTTTTAATGAAAAAGTATCAGTGGTCAAAGTATCACGTTTAGAAGTTCCCTTTAAAATACCCGTAGAACCTGCCTTCATTTGTTCCACCAATTGATTATCCGTTTTATCATCCTTTGCCCAAGCTGTATCTTCATGGGAAACCAAGGAAACCGCCTTTTTCTTATCAATAGTCATGGTTGGTTTAGAACCTTTTTTATAAGTATATCCCGCCACTGTATTAACTACATTAAAGGCTTTTTCGTTTGGGCGATGCGTCACCATCAAAAAAACATCATCCCGTTTAGAATATTTACCTGATGATTTGGTAGGTTGGCTGGACATATAACAGATATGCCCCATTTCATCATGATACATATAAGCTGTCCAATCCCCAAAAGTACCCAAATTTTCCACATTGGGATCTTTTGCTGCCATACAGGGCGCTGTCAATAACATCAAAGAAAAGGCCAAAATGTATTTCATGTAATCTCCTTATATATCAATTTCTGTTCCGCCCCATTCTACCACCGTAAATCCGGTCCGTTTTGGGAGTGGTGGTAACTTTTGTTCTGTGATATCAATTGGACTGTCTAAATCATCATATTCCATCATAACACGAATCAAGGTATTAGGCTTTGGCGTAATATTTAATGGTTGATTAGCGTTTTGCTCTTCCAACGTTTGAAAATGTATAAAATTATACTCATTTTCTTCTAATTTGGGCAACCAATAGATAATAAATTCATCAGCTTCCCGTTCATTCAATCCCAGTAAAGCCAACTTTTCTTCCAAAAAGGCAATTATATCTTTTCCTTTAACAATAAAACCATCTTTTGGATGCTCTTTTTTTTCTGTTTTTTGACCTTCCCAATACAGCGCATACAAATGGCGTCCAGTTCTTAAATCTGTCAAATCTCCATTAGGTTCAGCTAGCACTTTCCAACCATCTGTGTAATGAGGGTAAGTATGGATAAAATGTTCTGGTTTTCCTGCAACAACAGATACCTGTGTATTCTGTTCAGGATACAGATAAATAATTGGCTTATATTCAAGTTGAGGATCACAGGTACAAACAACCCCCTTCCAAATGGATGAAAAATATATCCCCACTACACACCCCATAGTAAAAATCATTCCCAAAATAAAACACAATGCATACTTAGTAAAATTTGTTTTTTGTTTCATGTAATCTCCTTTTTTATCAGGGTATCATAAAAGCAATTCGGGGTCAAGTAAAATCAAAGATTTTAAAAAAGCCCCTTTGTTAAAAGTTGCTTTTTTGGGAAAAATCGTGTATATATAAAAGGTCTTTTTAACAAGGAGGAAAAGTGATGATTCAAATTTTTATCAGTTGTTTATTAGGGTATTTAGCAGGCTCAATCCCATTTGGACTCGTCTTAACAAAACTGTCCGGCATGGGTGATATTCGCAAAATCGGTTCAGGTAATATCGGGGCAACGAATGTTTTAAGAACAGGTCGGAAAGATCTAGCAGCCTTAACTGTTCTCTTGGATGCCTCTAAAGCAGGATTGATTGCCCTGTTAATTCAGGATATTTTTGATTCTTTTAATTTGGGAATGTTAGCAGGTATCCTGGCGATTATTGGACATAATTTTCCCATCTGGTTACACTTTAAAGGTGGCAAAGGGGTGGCTAGCACTCTAGGATTGATGGTGTTTATGATGCCTGTCGCTGGTTGGTTAACAGTCTTAACATGGTTGGCAATGGCTTTTTTAAAGAAATATTCTTCATTATCAGCCTTAACAGCTTTAGCTTTAGCTCCCCTATATGCTTGGATTTTTCATTCAGGAATGGCGGGACTTTTTTGTTTAGGATTGACGATTCTTTCATTTTATAGACATCGCACCAACATTCAAAGACTCTGGCAAGGAACGGAAACGAAAATTGACTTAAAAAAGAAGGCTACTGAGA
Organism: Alphaproteobacteria bacterium; assembly: GCA_045617605.1. Taxonomy (GTDB): domain Bacteria; phylum Pseudomonadota; class Alphaproteobacteria; order CAAHEQ01; family UBA3637; genus UBA3637. Next base: position 10,307 of record JAZLIX010000054.1, read on the forward strand.
AAAAATAATGACGAATAATGAGTTGTTGGATTGGTTGCGTTTAAGTTTGTCGGAAAATGTGGGACCGACCACTTTCCGACAATTACTTTCTTTTTTTGGTTCTGCAACCGAGGCGTTGACTCATTTAGGAGAGTTGGCTGGGCGTGGAGGAAAACGGGAAATAAAGGTTGCCAGTGAAAAACAAGCTGAAGCCCAACTAAAACGGGCCGAAAAAGTGGGCGCCAAAATTCTGACATGGAAGGATGCAGACTATCCGTTTTTATTAAAACAAATTAAAGATGCTCCCCCTGTCCTTTTTACTTTGGGTCATACGGGATTGTTAGCACAAAATTCAATCGCTATTGTCGGCACACGAAATGCCTCATTAAACGGGAAGAATATGGCACGCTTTTTGGCAGCCGGATTAATTCAAAAAAGTTATTCTGTTGTTTCAGGTATGGCCAAAGGAATTGATGCCGCCGCGCATACTGGGGCTTTAGAATCCGGAGTTGTCAATGAGGCAGGAACAGTGGCTGTTTTAGGAACACCTGTTGATGAAATTTATCCACAAGAAAATGCGAGCCTGTATGCCCAGATTAAAGAACGGGGCTGTTTGGTATCTGAACTAGCCTTTGGAACACCGCTTGTCCCACAGAATTTTCCTAGACGTAATCGGATTATTTCAGGTCTTTCAAAGGGTGTTGTAGTGATTGAAGCGCAAGTCAAATCAGGGTCATTGATTACCGCCAAAGAAGCATCAAATCAAGGACGAGATGTTTTTGCTGTTCCCGGTTTTCCAATGGATCCCAGAAGTGCCGGTCCCAATTCCCTGATTAAAGACGGAGCCACCTTGGTTCAATCGGCCGAGGATATTATAGAAGCATTGACACAAGAAAAAACATTCCATTTAGAAGGAAACTTAGACATTCAAAATTATCAGATGGATTTTCGTTCTGTTGAATCCAATTTGGAATCCGTCCGTCAAAAGGTGTTAGAAAACTTATCAGCTGAGCCAGTGGAAGTGGATTCACTGGTACGGGCAACTGGAAGCACTATGCAAGAAGTCAATGTCGTTTTAGTGGAATTAGAACTGGCTGGACGCTTGGAACGTCATTTTGGTAATCGTGTATCCTTGATTTATGGAGGTAAAGTATGAAATTAGTCATCGTGGAATCCCCTGCAAAAGCGAAAAAAATCAATCAATACTTGGGAAAAGATTATTATGTAATGGCCAGCTTTGGTCATATTCGTGATGTGCCTGCCAAAAATGGTTCTGTTCGTCCCGAGGAAGATTTTGTGATGGATTGGGAAGTTCAAACCCGAGGTGAAAAAACAGTTCGTGAAATGGTCAAACAACTGGCGAAAGCTGAATGCTTATATTTGGCCTCTGACCCTGATAGAGAAGGGGAAGCTATTGCATGGCACGTGGTACAAGAATTAAAACGCCGTAAAAAATTACCTGAAAAATTACCTGTGTATCGAGTAGTATTCCATGAAATTACAAAAACAGCTATTTTGGATGCTATTGCTCATCCCAGAAAAATTGATATGCAATTAGTGGATGCTTATCTGGCCCGTCGTGCTTTGGATTATTTGGTGGGATTTCATTTGTCACCTGTATTGTGGCGCAAGCTCCCCGGCGCAAAATCCGCAGGACGTGTGCAATCTGTCGCCCTGCGTTTAGTGTGTGAGCGTGAAGATGAAATCGTGGGCTTTAAACCGCAAGAATACTGGGGCATTACTGTTGATTTAAACACGCTTCGGTCAGAACAGTTTACGGCAAAATTAAACGCTATTGACGGCAAGAAACTGGATAAGTTTGACCTGAATAACGGGACATTGACAGAAGAAGTCAAACAAGGCATTGAGCAAGCCAAATTCCAAGTAGGGACGATTGAAAAAAAGCAAGTCAAGCGCAACCCTGCCCCTGCTTTTACAACTTCCACGTTACAACAAGAAGCCTCACGCAAACTGGGCTTTTCTGCCCAAAAAACAATGCAGGTAGCTCAAAAGCTGTATGAATCCGGATTTATTACCTATATGAGAACGGATAGTGTAGCCCTGGCAGAGGAAGCAATTACTACTTTACGTCAAGTTATCACGCAAGAATATGGCGAAAAGTTCCTACCTGAAAAACCTCGTGTCTATAAAAACAATTCAAAAAATGCACAAGAAGCCCACGAAGCGATTCGTCCAACGAATGCATTGAAAATCCCCAAAGATGCGGAGTTAGATATTGATGGGAAAAAGCTTTATGAATTGATTTGGAAGCGGACTGTTGCTTGTCAAATGGCTTCGGCTTTAATGGATAAAGTGGGCATTGATATTCCCTCAACCGATAAAAAATATACCTTGCGTGCCACAGGTCAGACGATTGCTTTTGCGGGATTTATTAAGGTCTATAAAGAAGATGTGGATGATGAAAAAGAAGAAGATTCAACCCTGCTTCCTCCAATGAATGAAGGCGAAAATTTGACAACTTTGAAGGTCAATGCTGAACAACATTTCACAGAACCACCACCACGTTTTTCTGAAGCAAGTTTGGTGAAAAAATTGGAAGAATTAGGGATTGGGCGACCTTCCACTTATGCCTCTATTTTGTCCGTTTTGCAAGAACGGGATTATGTGAAATTAGTCAGTAAACGTTTTGTTCCCGAAGACAGAGGACGTATTGTAACGGCCTTTTTAACCAACTATTTTAATCGCTATGTGCAATATGATTATACCGCCAATTTGGAAAACAAGTTGGATGACATCACTAACGGTGTAGTCAAATGGAAAGATGTCTTGACGGATTTCTGGGCATTATTCAATAAGAATATCCAAGATGTCGAACCTCATAAAATGGGGGAAGTTTTGGAAACTGTGGCTAAGACTTTGGAACACAATTTATTTCCAACAGAAGAATCACGTGTATGTAGCGAATGTAAGACAGGTCGTCTTTCTTTAAAGGTAGGTAAATTTGGAGCATTTATTGGGTGTTCCAACTATCCAAAATGTAAATACACACGTCAACTGGCAGTGGTAGAGGCTTCTGCTATGGCAGAAAATGGCCAACAAATAGAACAATCTGTCCCAGAAGAAAGTAAAACTTTTACTTTGGGTAAAGATGCTTCTGGGCGTGATGTGGCCGTCAAAAAGGGACCTTATGGTTGGTATGTCCAACAAGGTCAAGGAACTGAGGTTAAACGTGTCAGTCTGCCAAAGGGAATGGATCCTGCCAGTGTGGATATTACAACGGCTTTAGGATATTTATCTTTACCAAGAGTATTGGGTAATGATCCAAATTCAAATGAATTAATTGAAGCTGGTATCGGTCGATTTGGCCCCTATGTCAAACGGGGACGTACTTTCCAATCCTTAACAACCGAAGATAATGTATTGACTGTGGATTTGGCAAGGGCGTTAGCTTTATTATCCAATGCCAAAGAAAAAACAAAAGCCACTGTTCTGGGTAAATGGCAAGATCAAGAAGTAACTTATCAAGTTGGACGTTATGGTCCCTATGTCAAATGTGGTAAAATGATGGCATCAGCTAAAAAAGACGGGACTATACCCACGTTGGATGAAGCAATTACCTTGATTCAAAATAAAATGCGTGAAAAATAAAAAAAGCCCCCATTTTGGGGAAGATATTTTTTAATCAATTTTTTGTATCAATAAAAAAGAGGTCTTCAATTAGAAGACCTCTTTCGGTTTTATTTCACTTACTTACCTTCAGCGAGCTTGGTATAGAACGCCCAGCGTTCATCTACTTGCGCTTGAGCTTGTTTCAACAGCTCTTCATAATGTTCAGCATTTTGTTGCTTCACATATTTAAAGCGCGTTTCAGTCGCCATAAAGTCAGCCACAGGGATAGAAGGTTTAGAATCCAATTGGAATGGATTTTTGCCTTCTGCCTTGAGTCTGGGGTCAAAGCGGTAAAGTGGCCACAAACCTGACTTCACAGCCATTTGTTGATGAGTAAGCCCATCTTTCCCGATATCATATCCATGGTTGATACAGTGACTGTAAGCAATAATCAAAGATGGTCCATTGAAGGATTCAGCTTCATTCATGGCCTTTAAGGCTTGAGCGTCATTGGCACCCAATGAGATACTAGCCACATAAACTTCACCTGAAGCCATCGCAATAGCACCCAAATCCTTACGTGGTAAAGCACTACCAGACACAGCAAACTTAGCCGAAGCACCGATTGGGGTTGCCTTGGAACGTTGACCACCAGTATTGGAATACACGTTGGTATCCATAACCATGATATTGATGTTCTTACCAGAATACAAAGCATGGTCTAAACCACCGTAACCAATATCATAGGCCCAACCGTCACCGCCCAAAATCCAAACAGATTTTTTGACCAAGTAATCAGCATTGTCTAACAATAACTTGGCTTTAGCAGTATTCAAAGTCTGTAATTTTGCTTTCAGGACTTCAACCAATTTCCGTTGTCCTTCAATACCAATTTCGGTTGTTTGGTCAGCATTTAAAAGTCCATCTACTAATTCAGCACCCAACTCATCTTTTAATTCATTGACAAGTTGAACTGCAAATTCAGCTCTGGAATCAACTGAGGTGCGCATACCCACACCAAATTCAGCATTGTCTTCAAACAAAGAGTTTGCCCAAGCTGGACCCCGTCCTTTGTCATTCTTGGCATAAGGAGTTGTTGGTAAGTTACCACCATAAATGGATGAACAACCTGTTGCATTGGCAATCAACAAACGATCACCAAACAATTGAGTCATCATCTTGACATAAGGTGTTTCACCACAGCCAGCGCAAGCACCAGAGAATTCAAACAATGGACGCATTAAAGCCACATTTTTGATTTGCATCGGGTTCAACTTGGTGCGATCCACATCTGGCAATTGCATAAAGAAGTCAAAGTTTTTGATTTCTTGGTCAATATGCTTTTCAATGGGTTCCATTGTCAGAGTATTTTTGGCTTTCATCGGACAAACCTGTGAACACAAGGAACATCCAGTACAATCTTCTGGAGCCACTTGAACAATAAATTTGTTTCCTTTGAAATCTGGTGTTTTATAGTCAGCAGACTTAAAACCTTCTGGAGCCTTTGCCAAATCTTCGGGTTTTGCCACCTTGGCACGAATGGCTGCATGAGGACACACAGAAACACACTTACCGCATTGGATACAGGTTTCTGGATCCCAGCAAGGCAACATTGTGGCCACACGACGTTTTTCATACTTAGCAGTATCTGTTGGCCATGTCCCATCCACTGTCCATTCAAAAGCGGATACAGGAAGTTCTTCTCCACGCCCTTCAATAATCGCCCCTGTTACTTTTTGTAACAATTCAGGAGCATTAGCAGGAATACCCGGCTGACGTTTGATTTTGGAATCAGCTTGACCGATTTTTACTTCAAACAAATGTTCCAAGGTGGCATCCACAGCCTTAATGTTCGCATCCACAATTTCTTGACCTTTACGCATATAGGTCTTGGTAATAGAAGCTTTAATCTTGGCAATAGCTTCATCTTTTGGCAAAACGCCTGAAATAGCAAAGAAGCAAGCCTGCATAATTGTATTGATACGACGTCCCATACCTGTTTTTTGAGCCACAGAAACAGCATCAATCGCATACATTTTAATATGCTTATCCAAAATTTCTTGTTGAACTTCCACAGGCAAAGAATCCCACACCTTATCAGCAGGTGTTTGAGTATTCAATAAGAACACTGAATTCGGAGCTGCAACAGCCAACAAATCAATCTTATGTAAGAATGGTTCATGGTGACAAGCCACAAAGTCCGCCGAAGTAATAAGGTAAGGAGCCTTGATTGGATTCTTACCAAAACGCAAGTGGGATGTGGTCATAGCACCAGACTTTTTAGAGTCATAAACAAAGTACGCTTGACCATAAGTACCTTCACCATCTGCAATAATCTTAATGGAGTTTTTATTGGCACCCACTGTTCCGTCTGAACCAAGTCCAAAGAAAATACAACGATTCATATCAGCCACAGGCAATTGCCAAGTAGCATCATAAGTGAGTGAAGCGTGTGTTACATCATCATTGATACCAATGGTAAAGTGATTCTTTGTGGTGTTTTCACAAACAGCCTTAGCCATTGCAGGTGTAAATTCTTTTGAAGAAATACCATAACGGCCACCCAAAACTTTTGGCATTGTTCTGCCATTTGTAGCAGCTTCGGCCAAAGCACTGACTACATCCAAATACAAAGGTTCACCCACAGAGCCAGCTTCCTTAGTTCTATCCAAAACAGTTACAAACTTCGTTGTTGTTGGTAAAGCTTCAGCAAAAGCCTTCACAGGGAATGGACGATACAAATGCACCGCTAACACACCATATTTTCCACCATTAGCATTCAAGGCTTTAATTGTTTCGCCTAATGTTTCAATGGCAGATCCCATGGCCACAATTACATGTTCAGCATCTGTTGCACCAACATAATCTACAACATGATAACGGCGCCCCACAACCTTTTCAAACTTATCCATACATTTTTCCACAATTTCAGGAACTGCATCATAGTATTTATTAGCAGCTTCTTTTACTTGGAAATACACATCAGGATTTTGGGCTGTACCACGCACCTTTGGATCATCAGGGGTCAACGCATTCTTACCCGTAAAGTCCGTTGGGATACCTTCCATCAAAGCCTTTAAGTCATCATCACTCATCAAATTGATTTTATTGATTTCGTGGGATGTACGGAACCCGTCAAAGAAGTGCATAAACGGTACCCGAGACATATATGTACTCATCTGCGCAATCGCCGCTAAATCATGAGCTTCCTGTACAGAATTAGAAGCGAGCATTGCAAAGCCTGTTTGACGGCAAGACATCACGTCGGAATGATCACCAAAGATGGACAAAGCGTGTCCAGCCACTGTTCTAGCAGCCACATGCATCACAAATGGCGTTAATTCACCCGCAATTTTATACAGGTTTGGAATCATCAACAACAAACCTTGAGAAGCGGTATAAGTCGTTGTCATTGATCCGGCCTGTAAAGCCCCGTGACAAGCACCAATAGCACCTGCTTCAGATTGCATTTCCAAAACTTCCGGGATCTTTCCCCAGATATTTGTTTGTTTAGCTGCTGCCCAAGTATCAGCCCATTCCCCCATCGGTGAAGATGGAGTAATAGGATAAATAATGGACATTTCGTTCAGCTTGTATGCCACCATAGCGGCAGCTTCATTAGCATCTAACATTTTTGTTTTTGCCATTTTATTTTCCTTTCTTTAAATAACAAGGGCCTCTGCCCCACAAAAATCCTTTTTCCGGATAGGGTTTCTTATAGCTTTTTTTGAAATAAATTGCAAGTAAAAAAACAAAAGCGTAATCAAGAACGATTAGCAGATTTTTGTTGTAATAAACTCCAAAGTTTCCGACTTTTTTCTTCCTTACTAGCCAAAGATAAAGCCTTTTTAACTGATAAAACAGTAGCTGGAACAGAAGCATAGTCCACGCACCCCATTTTCTTATCAGAACCAAGCCAAGTACATGCATGCAAAACTGCCCCAAAAGAAATCAAAAAAGCAATTTTATTCCAATTTTGGGCCTTTTCAATTTTTAACATAATATTTGCTAGTTTATTTTGACGTGCTGAAATATCCATTTTAAATCCTTTTTTTAAGTGGCGAGATTATATACTATTTTTTCAAAAAATACAAGTCATTTTTTAATATCCATCTTGACAAAAAGCCTTATTTCTTTTATCCTAAGCATATGCAAAATAGAGGTGCTGATGTTATCAAAAAAAAGATAAAAAGTTTCTCTCATCGACCAGGTGTTTACCGCATGTTGGACGAGGAAGGAACTGTGTTATATGTTGGAAAAGCCAAAGATTTAATTCATCGTCTGACAAATTATACACATACTGACAGACTTTCCGAACGTATTCGGCAGATGGTTTCACATGTCACTGATGTCATTGTGATTGAAACAGCAGGTGAAACTGAAGCCTTTTTATTGGAAAACGAACTCATCAAGCAATATCACCCCTATTATAATATTTTATTAAAAGATGATAAAAGTTATCCTTACATTGCCCTGACAAAAGGGGATTTTCCACGATTGATGAAATATCGTGGGAACCGTAAAAGTGGAACAGATTACTTTGGTCCCTTTGATTCTGGGGAATCAGTCAATCAAACTTTAACAGAACTGCAAAAACTATTCCAACTGCGTTCCTGTCGGGACAATTTTTTTATGAACAGAACACGTCCTTGTTTAATGTATCAAATCAAGCGTTGCTCTGCCCCCTGTTGTGGACTAATATCAAAGGAAGAATATCAAAAAACGGTTGGGCAGACAAAGGATTTTTTATTGGGAAAATCTGCTGATTTACAAAAAAATTTACAAGAACAAATGATGAGTTTTTCCCAAAAACAAGAGTATGAAAAAGCAGGCATCATTCGTGATAAGATTTTAGCCCTGAATCATATTCAAGGAACCAGTCAGCACGCCCCCACAGTTGATACAGATACAGTGGCTGCAGAGATGCAAGAGGATATTTTATCTATGCAAGTTTTCTTTCACAGGACAAATCGTTTAACCGGCCACCAAGAATACCTGATTCACAAAGTAGATGACATGAATGAAACTTTATCTTCATTGCTGTTGCAACTGTATGAAAAGATTCCAGCGCCCCAAGTTATTTGTACATCCTTTGAACCTGAAAGCGCTTTAGCTGAAGCTTTATCCAAACAGGCAGGACACAAAGTAGAAGTCTCCCCCCCACCATTTAGAGCTTTAAGACGTCAATGGATGAATCAAGCAATAGAGGCTTGCTCACACGCTTTACATGCTGAGGAATCTCAAGAAAAATTATGGGAAGAAACACGCCAATTAATGCGACTGGACACCCTTCAAAAAATTGAAGTTTATGATAACAGTCATATTCAAGGAACAAACGCTGTAGGGGCTATGATTGCATCAACAAAAGAAGGCTTTCAAAAAAATCTTTATCGACGTTTTAATATCCCTTCAGAACTAGCTGGGGATGATTTTGGGATGATGAAAGCTGTTCTGCAACGCAGAATTCAAAAAGGGATTTTACAAAATAATCTACCCTCTGCCCTGTTAATTGATGGAGGTAAAGGGCAACTGTCCAGTGTGATGGAAGTGCTGAAAGAATTTCAATTGCCCCGTATTGCTGTACTGGCTATGTCAAAGGGTGCAGGACAGCATGATAAAGGGTTAGAAACTTTTTATTTAGATGTGGCCCCCGACACGCCTATCCACTTGGATTTTAAATCCCCTTTGATTCATTTTTTGCAACGTTTGCGGGATGAAGCTCATCGTTTTGCCATTGGATCACACCGATTAAAACGTGAAAAATCTTTCTTACACGACAGCTTGCGAGACATTGAAGGTATTGGCGAAAAACGGCGCAAAGAACTGATGTTACACTTTGGATCAGTCAAAGCTGTGCGAGGAGCTTCCTTACAGCAATTAGAGCAAGTTCCAAATTTTAGTAAAAAAATTGCAAAAAAAGTCTATACTTTTTTCCACAATGAGCCTATAATAAAAGAAAATTGAAAGAGGAGGAAAAAAATGTCCCATAAAAAACACAATAAAAAAGTTGAAGCATTGGCTCAAAAAGTAGCTCCAGTTTTAAAACAAGCAAAAAAAGGAATGAATATTCCAAACCTATTGACCTTGATTCGGATTTGGGCCATTCCTGCCATCGTTGCCACTTTTTTCTTTAAAGGTGCTTGGCCCTCTTGGTTAGGCGTCATTTTATTTACGATTGCAGGCATTACCGATTATTTGGATGGATACCTGGCACGCCATTGGAATCAATTAAGTCGTTTTGGACGAGTGTTAGATCCAATTGCTGATAAATTATTGGTCGGTTCTATTTTAATTATGTTATCCTGGCAAGGACGTTTACCTGGTATTATGGTCTTACCAGCTGTTATCATTTTATGTCGTGAAATTTTGGTTTCTGGTTTACGGGAATTTTTAGCCGAAATCAAAGTGGGCTGTCCCGTCACACGATTGGCCAAATGGAAAACGGCTTGCCAAATGCTAGCCTTACCAATGTTGATGGTTTCAGAACCAAATGTTTCAGGTTGTATGTCAGGATTTTTTACAATGTTTGGCACAATTGCCTTTTGGGGTGCTGCCATTTTAACCGTAATGACAGGTTATGATTATTGGAAATCCGGTCGTAAATATATGGACGAATAAGGAATGAAGTATTCAGTTGAAGCGAATGAAATAGCAGGTTTTATACATTTTTTTGGAGATGTAGCCCCTAAAAGAGAGATGGATTGGATTAAACGATATCCTGAACTAGGAAAAACTGATTATCAAAAACTGATAGGTCTTATGCGTGCAAACAAACATAAAATAGCACCTGATGGTATCAGACTTACAGACAATTACCTTTATGCAGGCATAGAACAAATGAAAACTGTTGATGAACTAAAAAAAAGGATTTTAGCATATTCAGGAAATGACATCGATAAAAATAGAATGAATCAGATGATAGATTCTGTTTGGCCTGTGTTTCATTCTTTTTATCCCCAAAATGCCAGTGAATTAAATCAAAGTGCCAAAACTGCCCAAGAATTTATGAATCAAAACGCTACAAAACCTTTGGAGGCAATAGCACATTTTTATAACTACGAGCTTCCCTCTGATTATACTGTAAAATCCTATATGATTCCAACTGTTGATGATCAGAGTGGTCAATTAAAACGTGGCGGGCAAAACATCAATAAAGGTCAAATGGAAATGATATGGTTCACAGAATCTTATTTAAAAACGAATCCTGAGCCACCTTATTGGATGATTCTGCATGAATCCACACATGCTCTTTTTAACAAATCTGGAAGCTGGGATAAATCTTTCGATTACCTGACAGACGACAATCCCCTTGTTCAATGTTTTAGAAACAATCCAGAACTCAAGCGAACCCCACAACAATCTGATAAAGATGCAGCACATTGGATACTAAATGAAGGATTAACAACTGCATTTCAAGGTATTTTTGAAGAAGATGTTTTACACCATCACAGAAAGACTTTATATGCAAATCCTGTGATTGATACTATGGCTCATCGAATGATGCCGATATTAAGGGAATCGATAAAAACAGGGGAAACATTTGGACCTGAATTTATGAAAAAGTTTGAAAGAGAATTTATGGATGCCGTTCCCGAAATGTTAAAACTAACTGACAAAAGTAAGGGATTAATTTCGCGCGTCACAAATGGTTCAAAAGAAAACTCAGTTGCTCTTGCTACTGCTACACGTGGAAAAGACGTTCATTAAAATAGGGGTTATTCCCGAATGACTTTAGCGAGTTTATCCAAGACGGCGTTGGCGATTTTCACTTCTGATCCATCATAAAAGGAACGAGTTAAATCGACATATTCACTGACAATAATAGGCGTATCCAAATTTTGATTCACAAAAAATTCGGCGGCCCCCATCAGTAAAATCCCCTTAAAAGTAATTTCAAGTTTGTCCTTTTTAATCTTATCAGAAAAGGCGGATTCAATCATCTTTTCCAAATCTTTTTCATTATCACGAACATATTGCACCAAGTGAGCAAACAAGCTTTTATCGGCAGGTTCCAATTCTACCACCTCTTCTTTTTCCCCTTTTAAAAGGGTGCCACCGATTTCATCCATTAAAAAACGGCTGATGACTTGGTCCCAGCTTTCTCCAGATTGAGCTTTCGCATAATAAGCTTGTACTGCCATTAAACGGGCATTTGTAAAGGGTTGTTTTGGATTTGTCATTTTCTTTTCTTTCCTGTTAATTTGTTTACAAAATCTTCAAAATCTTTTGGTTCTTCAAAATTCTTATACACAGAAGCGTAGCGAATATACGCCACCTTGTCCAATTGCAAAAGAGCTTCCATCACAAAAGTCCCAATCTCACTGGACTTGATTTCATTTTCCCCCAGTTGTTCCAAACGACGCACAACAGAATTGACCAACTGATCCACTCGGTCAAATTGAACATCTCTTTTGCGCAAAGCCAAAAAGATAGAATGGGCTAATTTATCCCGTTGGAAAGGAGCTCGTGTCCCATTTCGTTTTAAGACAATTAAATCACGCAATTGGACTGTTTCAGCGGTTGTAAAACGAGCGTGGCATTTCGTACATTCACGACGCCGACGAATCATGGTATCATCTTCGCTGGGACGTGAATCTTTGACCTGAGTATCAGGACACCCACAAAATGGACACTTCATTTTCCCTCCCGTATACAAGATAATTTATTTACTCGTCTTTCGTGGCGACCACCCAAAAAGTCTGTTGTCAAAAAAACGTCTATACATTTTTTAGCTTCTGTTTCCGAGATGAATTTAGCCCCGAAAATCAGCACATTGGCATCATTATGTCCCCGTGCCATTTCAGCCATTTGTGGATTAAAAACCAAAGCCCCACGAATAAACGGAAAACGGTTGGCCGCAATACTCATCCCAATTCCAGAAGTACAAATCAAAATACCTTTAACGTTTTTATCGGCCTGCATTCCTTGAATCAGTTGATAGGCTTTATCAGGATAATCTACTGGTTTTTCTGCACTTTCAGGACCATAATCCACAACATCAAATCCTTGTTGTTGCAGATAGTTTTTAAGCGCATTTTTTAAATTCGCGCCCCCATGGTCTGCCGCCATTAAAATTGTTTTTGTTTGCATTTTAACCTCAATTTTGATACAATATATTGTAGGCGAAAAATGAATAAATTACAAGTAAAAACTTTTTTAGGTATTGATTATGGGACTAAACGTATTGGTTTAGCTATAGGAGATAGTTCTGAAAAAGTCGCCAGAGCCTTTAAAATTATTCACAAACTGAACGAATTAAATGATATTGTACCAGCCAAGAATATCAATGCCTTTGTGGTTGGATGGCCTTTACAACCTGACGGAACTGAGGGGGAAACTTGTGCACAAGTGAAACAGTTTTGCAAACGTTTAGAAGAAAAATTTGAACTCCCTATTCATTTTGTTGATGAACGCCTTTCCAGTAAAAAGTCTGAAGAATATTTACGAGATACTTTGTTTATGCGCCCCGACAAACGTAAAAATATTCTGGATGCCGAAAGTGCTCGTACAATTTTACAAAATTTTCTAACGGAGAAATAACGATGAAATTGAATACTATTTTCAAAGTTCTTTTGAACACAACTTTACTTTTTTTTGTTTTGATTTTAGTTTCATTCTGTATGGTTCGTTTTTTTATGCCTCTTTGTTCTTTAAATCAGGTTCTTTTCCATGTTTTTTATCTAGATGATATTAAAACTATCCCTTTTGATTGGACCATAATAACTTTTTTTATTTCCTCATTACTATTGACTTCCGTATTATTTTATCGATACTTTTTCTGGAAAATGTTTTTTTTAATTTTTCCAATTTTATTTTTATCTTTCCAACCTATGCCAACCAGTAACATCAATGAAGATAAATATGTCCCCTTTCTAAAACAGTTAACATTGTCATTTCAAAATACAAAACTTTATAAAAATTATCAAATCCCCAACCAACCAGTTGAAAATCCCAAAAATATTATACTGATATTTATGGAATCTATGGAAAAGTCATTTTCAGACGAAGTATTTTGGGGAGAAAATTTAATCCCAGAATTGTCAAAATTAGCCCAAAATCATTTAACTTTCCAGGGATACAAAAGTGTTAATGGAACTAATTGGACATTGGCCTCTCAAGTTGCAACTTTGTGTGGTGTCCCCCTCAAAATGTACCTACGTGATAGGTTGGGACAAAAAACGGAAAAATTTATGCCCAAAGCCGTATGTCTAACTGATTTTTTGAAAAATTATGGGTATTACACTGTGTTTGCAAAAGGATGCTACAAAGAATTTGCTGGAACAAATATTTTTACAGAGGAACACCATTTTGATGAAATTTATGGGCAGGATGAATTAATTGAAAAGAACTATGCCAAAACAGATGACATCGGAATAAGAGGTTTTGGAATAAATGACGAAGTTTTCTTTTCTTTTGCAAAAGAGAAAATCGCCTCTCTTTCCAAAAAGAAAGAACCTTTTTTTATTTCTTTAACATCCTTAGACACTCATTTTCCAAAAGGTTTTGTCAATAAAAATTGCAGCATAAAATACAACGATATTCGTGATGCAATAAAATGTTCCGATAAAATTATAGCTGATTTTATACATTGGTGTTTAAAACAAAAATTTATGAAAGATACTATTATTATTGCTGTAGGTGATCATTTGATGATGGATGGTTCAAATATTGATCATTTATTGACAAAATATCCTAAACGAGAAACATTTTCTCTAGTTATAGACGGAAATAAAAAGGGAAATATTCAACGTTCTTTTGCACAATTTGATCTGGGAGCAACCATTTTGAATCTGATTTCCAACAATCAAAATTTGGGAATTGGTCAATCTGTATTTTCAAATTCAAAAACAATGTTGGAAAAATATGGTTTTTCGACATTAGAACAAGAAGTCTTAAAATCATCAGATGAATACAATAAACTTTTAGATATCAATTAAACAAATGGTGGGTCCGGCAGGACTCGAACCTGCGACCAGCCCGTTATGAGCGGGCAGCTCTAACCAACTGAGCTACAGACCCAAAGGAATCTATCTGGCTGAGATTAGCAAAAATTTCAGAAAAAATCAAGTCTTTTTTAACCTTTTAAAAATAAATATTTTTTTGGCTTTTTTTGGTGGAAAAAAGCTTTTTTTTATGGTATAATCCATTTATCTTTAGGAAAACAAAATGAAAGGATAAAGATGTCAAAAGAGTATACTTTTAATCCTGGCGATTTTGTTGTTTATCCTGCGCATGGGGTGGGGCAAGTGAGTGAGCGACAAACAGCCACAGTCGGCGGACAAAATGTTGACTTGATTGCAATCCATTTTACAAAAGATAAATTAACAATGCGTATTCCTTCTGGTGATGCAATGAATAAAGGATTGAGAGCTGTTGTTTCACCGGCCGTGATGGAATCGGTTGTGACAACTTTAGGGGAAAAGCCTAAAGTTAAACGATTGCCTTGGGCAAAAAGATCAATTGAATATGCGACTAAAATTGGATCAGGGGATCCAATCGCTTTAGCTGAAGTTTGTCGCGATTTATACCGTGATCCATCGTTGGCTAACCAAACATATAGCGAGCGTCAATTGTTTGAAAAAGCTTTTTCACGCTTAGCTCCTGAATATGCTGTTGTTCAACAAATTACAGAACAAGAAGCTTCTGTACAATTGGAATCTATTTTACAAGGAACAATCGGAAAAATTAACACCTAATAAGGAAGGGGATATTTTAAATATGAAAAAGAAAAAATGGATTAGTTTTTTTGTCCAAATTATTTTATGGGGATTATTTTTTACTGGCATTTTTTATGCCTGGAAATATCCAGAAATTACCCAAAAAGTATTCTCTGGTGTTACCATACCTAAAATTAATTTAGGGGATGTAGGTCAAGCGATTGTTTTTTTAATTGTTGTTCTATACGTATTTCGTTTCTTAAAAAATTTGATTTTAAGATGGTTGGATAGAAATCCCAAAGAAGATAAAAGTGTTTACTATTCCATGATTAAACTATTGGGATATGTAGGCTGGATTATTGGTTTATGGGGATGTCTTTCTTTAATAGGAATCAATTTACAAAATTTAGCTATTATCTTTGGAGCTTTATCCGTTGGTATTGGTTTTGGTTTACAAACAATTGTAAACAATTTTATATCAGGTTTACTTATTTTATTTGAACGTCCCATTTCTGTTGGTGATTGGATTCGAGTAGATGGACAAGAAGGAATTGTTAAAAATATTCGTATTCGTGCCACAGAATTGGAAACATTTGATAAATGCTCGGTTTTGATTCCAAATGCCACTATCTTATCTGGAGATGTTATCAATGTAACTCGTCAAAAAGAAGGACGAGTCATTGTATCTGTTGGCGTATCTTACAATTCTGATTTACATCTAGTAGAAAAGATTTTAACACAGTGTGCAAAAAATTTAAGTTATGCAGAAAAATCATCCGAACCAACTATTTTAATGACAGATTTTGGAGATTCCAGTGTCAATTTTGAAGTAAGGGTTATCATTGAAAAAGCCACAGATGGAGCTTCAGCACGTCATCAACTGATGTTTGCTATATGGGATGCTTTTCAAGAAAACAACATTGATATTCCCTTTCCACAACAAGTGGTTCACTTGGAAAAATGAAGAAATCTATCTTAGTTTTAGCTTTCTTTTTATCCGCTTGCGGACAATTTTCCCCCTTTGTGGATGCACGTCGAGAAGCGGGTCAAGTCCAATTAGTTGGTCAATCTACCCCTGATAAAATTGCGGTGTGCTATAATCCACTTTGGTCAGATGAAGAACAAGTCAAAGAACTGGCAAATCAAGAATGCGCCAAAACGAATCGCACAGCTGTCTATGATGACTCAAAATGGTTTTCTTGCTGTTTTGTAAATCCGAGCACTGCTTTTTATGATTGTCAAAAACCTTAATAATCGTCATTAGGAATAATGGCTTTAGCAAATTTTTTACCCAACTTTGTCTTTTTCAACTTCAAACTTGGAATTGCTTCCACGATTGTGTCGTGTAAAGTCTTTAAGTTGTTGGTGTAAAAATGGTCTGCATCAGACAATAAGCGATAATCAATATTGACATTTTCTGTTAAATCTAATTGTTCAGCCAATAAAGAAACAGTCTTTTCATCCACAATAGGATCCCTTGCTCCTTGAACAATAACGCCTGATGAAGGACAGGGGGATAAGAAAGAAAAGTCATATAAATTTGTAGGGGGTGTAATAAAGACAAAACCTTGGATTTCAGGACGACGCATTAAGACTTGAGCCGACACCCAAGCCCCAAAAGAATAGCCCGCAATCCAACATTTTGTAGTATCATCATCCCGTGATTGTAACCAATCCAATGCTGCAATCGCATCCAACAATTCACTGGCCCCAGTGCCATCCACAGTTCCTTGTGAATGTCCTACACCATGATAGTTCAATCGCAAAGCAGAGAAACCTAAAGAAACAAACGCTTGAAAGGTAGCATAGGTCACTTTATTATTCATTGTTCCGCCTTGTGCCGGATTGGGAGGTAAAACAAGAACACAGGGGGCTTTAGGATTTTCAGATTGAAAAAAACGTCCCTCTAACCGCCCGAAAGGACCTTGAAAAAAGACTTCCGCCATAAGTTGCTCCTTTTTGAAATTTTGAAAAGTTAGGAAAGAAATAGCATATTTTTGAAAAAAAATCAAGTTTTTTGTTGACTTTTGCCTGAAAAAGAGGTAGTATAGGAAACACTTGGCGGAGTAGCTCAGTTGGTAGAGCGGTGGAATCATAATCCATGTGTCGGGGGTTCGATCCCCTCCTCCGCTACCATTAGGAAAAAGTCGCCTAAAAATGCGACTTTTTCTTTTATTTTCAATGACTTATAGCGGTTCGATTGTAGTCATTTCAAAAACAGGCTATTTTCATCAACAATCGAACTCGTTTTGCGATAAATACTTGATTTTATTATATTTCATATTTTTTGAGTTTTTAATACACTTAAAAACCCGTACTGACACTCGAACTTTTTATGACAAAAGTTACATAACTGATGTGTTAATTTGATTTAAAATCAAAAAGGTGTATTTTTATATTTAATGACATTTTATAGAATATTATGTAAAACTATATTCTATAGCTAGTTGGTTATTTATGTAGAGAGGTTGTATGTCGAAAACATTTACTTTTGGAGAAAGAGTTGAAAAATCATCTGAAAACAAATATGGATTTGATTTGCTTTATCGTCCAAATGGAGATAAAAATCCGGTCTTAAAAGAAGTTTCTCTTTTAGGACAAAAAAGTATTATTGTCTTACCGGGAAATGGAACAAATTCAACAAAAAGTATTAATGGGTGTTGTAAGGTTGCAGAACAAATGCTTCTTGAGGCAGGAATGAAACCGGAAGATTTGCCTCATCTTTATGGATTAGGTTATTTTAAAGATAATGAAACGGATAATCATCGTGATCGATTATTGACTGAATCAGGTGAAAATAAATTTTCACGTGGAAAAGATAATCCTCAAAATCCTACAGCCGAAGAAAATTATTGGATTCTTTTCTTTCAAGAATATTTATTACCACTCATAGAAGATAAAGATGGTCAACCACGTTCTGTGGATGAGATTAAAAAGAATTTTCAAAATGTTACTTTTTTAACACATTGCCATGGAGGA
>JAZLIX010000055.1:0-5418 GCA_045617605.1 Alphaproteobacteria bacterium
AAATTTAAAATGCAAACTTACAGAACAAAATTATGTGGCGAACTGCGGGCGCAGGACGCTGGATCAGAAGTTATTTTATCCGGTTGGGTTCAAACTAAACGTGACCATGGTAATTTACTTTTTGTGGATTTACGGGATAACAACGGGATTACTCAATGTGTGGTGGACATCAATTCCGCTTGTTTCAAGGAATTGGAAAAGACACGTCCTGAATCTGTGATTCGTGTGGAAGGGAAAGTCGTTTTGCGTGATTCAGCAACAATCAATCCCAAAATGCCAACAGGTGAAATTGAAGTGGTGGTGGACTCTGTCCAAACTTTGGGCGAAGCTCAAGTCTTACCTTTCTTAATTACCGCTGATTCTGCCGAACTTTCCGAAGAACAACGTTTGACTTATCGTTTTTTGGATTTACGTCGTGCAAAACCCCATGCCAATATTTTAATGCGTAACCGTTTGAATAAGTTTGTACGTGATGAAATGTGGAATATGGGCTTTACCGAATTTCAAACCCCAATTTTGACCAGTTCTTCTCCAGAAGGGGCGCGCGACTATTTGGTGCCTAGCCGTGTGCATAAAGGCGAATTTTATGCTTTGCCTCAATCTCCCCAACAATTCAAACAATTGTTAATGGTGGCAGGTTTTGACCGTTATTTCCAACTGGCGCCATGCTTCCGTGATGAAGATAGCCGAGCCGACCGTTCCCCTGGCGAATTTTATCAAATTGACTGGGAAATGTCCTTTGTAACTCAAGATGAAATTATGCAGGTGGGCGAAAATTTAATCAGTAAAATTTTCAAAGAATTTGCACCGGATGCTACTTGCTCAGAGGCTCCCTTTCAACGTATTCCGTTTGATGAGGCCATGCTGACCTATGGGTCAGATAAGCCAGATTTAAGAAACCCCTTAAAGATTGTGGATGTGTCCGAAGTCTTTGCAGGTTCTGAGTTTGGTATCTTTGCCAATACAGTGGCAAATGGTGGTTTTGTGCGTGCTATTCGTGCCCCTAAGACAGTGGATAAACCTCGTAGCTGGTTTGACAAAATGAATGCCTTTGCGGTTGAAAACGAAATGGGTGGATTGGGGTATATCGTTCGGGCTCAAGATGCAAACAAAGGTCCTATTGCCAAGAAATTGGATGAGGCTCGTTTAAATAAATTGTTTGAATTGACAGGATTGGAAATCGGCGACAGTGTTTTCTTTGTGTGTGGCAAAGGTGAAAAAACGGTTCTCTTTGCAGGAAAAGTCCGCAACTTGTTAGGACACGAATTAGACCTGTTCGAAAAGAACGCTTTCCGTTTCTGCTGGGTGGTGGATTTCCCATTCTATGAAACAGACCCCGAAACAGGCAAGCCCATGTTCAGCCATAACCCGTTCTCTATGCCACAAGGCGAATTGGAAGCCTTGCAAACCAAAAATCCGTTGGACATCAAGGCCTATCAATTTGATATGGTGGGTAACGGTGTGGAAATGCTCTCGGGCGCTATTCGTAACCATCGCCCTGATGTGATGTTCAAGGCTTTTGAAATTGCAGGCTATGGTCCTGAAGTTGTAGAAGCTAAATTTGGTGGTATGCTGAATGCCTTTAAGTACGGTGCTCCTCCACACGGTGGCGCCGCTTTTGGATTTGACCGTATTGTGATGATGCTGGAACATGAAGACTTTATTCGTGAAGTCATTGCGTTCCCGTTCAATCAACAGGCACAAGACCTTTTGATGCATGCCCCTTCAACGGTAACAGAACAACAGTTACGTGAAGTGCATATCAAATTGCGCTAATTTGAACTTTTGGGGCAGGGGATATCTCTGCCCTAATTTTTTTGAAAGGATGAAAATGTATATTGACTTTATTGCAGACTATGGTGAAAAAACGGGTATAGATGATTTGGCTTTTTCCGAGGTGGATAGAAAGTTGGTTGAAGAATTTTCTACCTTAGGTCTTGCTTGGCCAATGATTAAAAATCTGTCTGTTTGTCCGTTTAATACAATAGAAACGGGTTTTGTCGTAGCACAACTGGCACAAAATTCACGTTTAGGAAAAGACCATATTGTGTATCATAATACGGCTCCCAGAAAAGATGAACTTTCCGCCCGCACAAATAATGCCGGTGAGTTTTTGGCAGTGGCTGAACTGTCCAATGGTGTACGTGTGATTGGGGTCTATGGGGGGTATACTTTTTCATTTTTGGATGTTCCTGTTTATCGGGTTAAATGCGCGTGCGATGGTTCACAATTTCGTTCACGGGATGTCTTTCCGCCTTGTGTGGCCAGCCTAGCAAAACACATTGGAAAACCATTGTCCGATTGGGAATTATTGGGTGAAGAAGTGACAGATGTCCCCGTTGTCCCTGATAATATCATTTGTTCTATTGACGGTTATGGCAATATCAAAACCAATATCAAAATGGATGAGGGAATTAAATCCGTTGTCGTCAATGGCGTAGAAAAGCAGGTTGTTACGGGCGTTGGTATTTTCTCGGCCCCGGATGGCACGTTGGTTTTGGCCCCAGGGTCTTCCGGTTGGCAGAATTTAAAGTGCGTTGAACTTTGTCTGCGCGGTGGTTCGGCAAGTTATACCTTTAATCATCCAAACCCTGGTGATAAAGTGATTTTGAAATAACTTAAATCCCCGCTGACTTTGGCGGGGATTTTTCTTGACATATTTTTTATTTTACCCTAAAATTTAAGTACATTTAGGCAGGTGTCTAAATGTCGGGTCTGAAAAATCCGCTAACAAGTCCGTCCGGCTAGGATGGATGTCCACTGAATATATTGAATAGGTGGAACTGTTGTTAGCAGTTTTTCAGCATCCGTCCACTTTTTAAAGTGGATTTTTTATAGTTATATTATAGTTATAGGAGAAAATGAAAAATGACAACAGAAAATTTAGTACACATGACTGAAAGCGACAGAATGTCAGCAAAGGTTAAAGAACAAAAGTCTCAAAATGCTGGAACAATACCAAGTGCTCAAGCAAAAAACTCTCAAAATACAGGTACTAATATATTTAATCATGCAAAAAATACTTTTAAATGGTGGCAAAAAATAGCAAAACCAATGGCAAAAGTCGCATTAACTATGGCAATTTTAAGCAGTTGGGCTAAAAAAGAAACAGAGCCAGCTACAGCGGATAATCCAGAACCAAAAGCAGTTTTGACAGCTGGAACATTGGGGATGACACTGATGAAAACAGAAATGAATAATGGCGATAAAACAACGGATTTTGATGGAAAGATGATTCTTGCAGAACCGGCAAAAAAAACTCTCCGAAATTTTTTATCCACTGCCTCTATAGATTTGGATGCAGTGAATGAAAAAGCATTTGAATCGGATTCTACTCTTAACACACAATCACAAGAAGCTGTTCAAGCTATCTCTCCCCTTGATTTAGTAATGGAGGAGGCTAGTAGAAACTCAAAAGATGTTCATGTGAGTGTGGGAAATCAAGAAGTTTTTTCTTTCGATTATGCCACAGGAAATGGTATGGTTTCTAATCAAGATGGTACAATTTTTTATACTAAAAATTTCGAAGGAAATAATCCAGATTTAGAACCAACCGTTTATACTGTAAAACCTGGTACATCTATTGCAGAAGCAATGGTATATCATAAAGATGGGACAATGAGTCTTTATACAGGAGAAAGACATGTAGAGTATGATGCACAAGGAAATATAACGAAAAATACAGAAAAAACTTTACCTGTTAAAACGGATAGATTTATGCTTTCTTCAAAATCATTTGTTGAAGTACAGACAACGGCTCCGGTGAAATCTGTTCAAAATATCAGAACAATGAAATCTGAAAATGTCAGATGATATTATCATGCCAAGAATTATCCCCGCTGATATAAAGCGGGGATTTTTATTTTTATCTTAATGTTACTTGATTTTATGTACAGTTGATTAAATCATTCTTACATAAAAAATTCTTTTAAATATTTTGGCAAGTCGGCAACAGCAATTCTTTCCTGCGCCATTGTATCACGATTCCGTAAAGTGACTGTGGCAGGACTTTGTTCAATGGATTCAAAATCCACAGTGATACAAAGTGGTGTCCCGATTTCATCATGGCGACGATAAGCCTTCCCGATATTGCCGGAATCTTCTAACATCACGCGCCCGATTCCAGTTTTCAGTAAATCAGCTTTAATTTGATGAGCCAACGCCACAATCTTTTCGTTGTTGCGCTTTAAAGGAATAACCGCCACTTTGACAGGAGCTAAATGCTTTTTCAGTTTCAAAACGGTACGCATTTCCCCATTGGGCAATTTTTCTTCATTGTAGGCTTCAGTCATCACTGCCAAGAAAGCACGGTCCACGCCGGCAGAAGGTTCCACCACAAAAGGTACCAACCATTTTTTGGCTTCTTCATCAAAAACAGCCAATTTTGCTGTGGAATCTGTATTTTTGTGTACATTAGTTGTTAAATTCAATTCATCTTGATAACGTGTGTGATTGCCCAAGTCATAGTCTTGACGATCGGCTACCCCTTCTAATTCTTCTGTCCCGATAGGAAATTCATATTCTAAATCGTAAGTCTTTTTGGAATAGTGAGCTAACTCACTTTTGGCCACATCTTTGACGTGAATTTTATTTGGGTCAAGCCCTTGATCCACCCACCACTTGATACGGGCATCACGCCACTTATCCAACCATTCTAAGTCAGAACCAGGCTTGACAAAAAATTCCAATTCCATTTGTTCAAATTCACGCAAGCGGAAAATAAAATTACGCACAGTAATTTCGTTGCGGAAAGACTTCCCAATTTGGGCAATCCCAAAGGGGACTTTTCTGGACGTTGAATCTACAACGTTTTTGAATTGTGTGAAAATAGCTTGTGCTGTTTCAGGACGTAGATAAGCCAAAGAGCTTCCGTCATCCACAGGCCCCACATGAGTCTTGAACATCAAGTTAAAGGGACGAGGTTCGGTCAGTTCAGTTGAACCACATTCTGGGCATTTTCCATCTTTAACGTGGTCAGCCCGAAAACGTGCCTTACAACGCTTACAATCTTGCATAGGATCAGAAAAAGTGTCTTCATGACCACTGTAATGTAAAACTTTGCGCAAAGTCAATAAACTGGCATCCAAGCCTTCTACATCATCCCGTTCATAGACCATTGACCGCCACCAAGCTGCTTTGATGTTGTTTTTCAATTCCACCCCTAATGGACCGTAATCATAGACTCCTTGTAAACCTCCATAAATATCAGCACTTTGAAAAACAAAACCACGACGTTTACATAAAGAAACCAATTGTTCCATTGTTGTAGCAGACATTAAAAACTCCTTTGTTAAAATCTGAAAGCTATTATAGCTTACCCCCCTTAAAAAGTCAATGATTTTTAAGAAACAGCTTGACATTATTTAGGTAATGTGAGAAAGCGAAGTTTAATATAGGGAAAAGAAATTTTGTAATAAG
>JAZLIX010000056.1:0-10866 GCA_045617605.1 Alphaproteobacteria bacterium
GGGAGATAATGGCTCATTTGCGAATGTTTTACAAAGTTTTACTTCTATTGATAATGGGTGTTGGTTTTGTGAAATTTTTAGAAAGTTGTTTGATGCCATTAACAGTATAACCAACTCTCTTTCAACTGTTTTGGTTGAAGATTGTACAAAACTTTTGGAATTAGGTCTACTTTTATATATTTTGTTTAAAGTGTTAAAAGCGGTTATTTCCTTTGGTGAAATTGATGCTAAGCAATTTTTTACGGATCTGTTTATGCCGATTTTAAAGTGTTTAGTGGCTGTGGTGGTCTTGGCAAATTTAAGTAGTTTTTATCAGCAAATTATTAATCCTCTGGCTGAACTATCCATTGGTTTTGCAACAACAATAACAGAACAGCAATCAGTGACGGGAAATGCATCTACTACCACTACATATCGAGGAGGAAATCTGACTATACAAAATATTTGTTCTTCCTCGTCGTCTTCTACTCCGTCTTTAAATGGAAATATTGGTTTTGGATCTGAAGTGAATGATTCAATTCAGTGCTTTTTAAGAATGAATTCTTATTCGCTTATTACATACATGGCTCTTGGGGCAACATTTGTAGCAGACTCTTTTAAATTTAGATATTTGGGTGTTTTTCCAGATTTTAGCATGCTATGTGTTGGAATTTGTTTATTCATTGGAGTATTTGCTATTTTTCTTTCTTTTCCTTTAAAATTGGTGGATGGGATGTTTCGTTTAATGTTTGTATCGGTGTTAATGCCCCTGTGGGTAGTATTATGGGTGTTGCCACAGACACGTGGGTACAGTAAAAAAGCCTTTGATATGTTTTTAAATGTGTTAGTAACCTTTATTGTTTTGTCGGTCATTTTGTTGATGGTTTTGACTATTCTAGGGGCAGCATTGGGGGATTTGGCTAATGATTCTACTTTTTGGCAACTGTTATTTGATGGAAAAACAAGGGAAGCACTTAAAAAAATTGATTGGTCCACAGGTACTTTCTTTATCATGTTTGCTATGTGTTTTTTAGCATTTTCTTTGGTGGGAAAAACAGAAGAGTTTGTCAATTCCTTTGTGGGGGGTGGTGTCGGCGGAGGTATGGGTAGTACCTTACAGGCAGCCGCTTGGACCGGTGTTGGCTTGGCAGGTAGTAAATTGGGAAAACCACTGGCCAAAAAAGGTATTGATGTCGTTAAAAATGCCCCCAAGACAGCAGGTTTCGTGGCTGGACGATTTGCAGGCGGACATGGTAATCCATTCCGAGTGACGGATATTCCTGGTGTAAAAGCAGCTAGAAATATTAAAAAATCCTTTAATGAAGGCTATGATGAAGGATTTGGGGGTGGTACAACACCACCTTCTGGTGGATCGGGTGGTGGTGGTTCCGGTGGTGGTAATACGCCTCCTCCAGGTGGTGGTACTCCAGGTGGAACTCCCAAAAAACCACAAGTCAAAACTTCTTCGTCCAGTGAAACCTTAGCTGGTGGAAAGACAAAAGAGACAACAACAAAAACTTTCACAGATGCTGATGGTAATGTGACTCATAAAGAAGTTCAGGAGCTTATTAAGAATGCCAAAGGTGAAATTGAATCAAAAATTCAAAGACGTCAAAATTTTGATGCGACAACTGGTGTGAAAACAGGAACGACGGAGATAGCAACAAGTTATAATAAAGATGGTACTTCTACCCAATTAAAAACAAATTATGATGCGATGGGTAAGAAAAAATCTACGCTGGAAACCACTAATGCAGGTACTACCAAAAAAGAATTTGATGAAGCAGGCCGAGAAAAGAAAATCACAACTAGAAGTAGAGATGGTAGTTCTTCTGTTCGTACAAATAGCTTTGATGCCTCTGGAACTTTGGATTCCTATATAGAAGAAAAAAGAGATACAGCAGGTAGAAGGACAGAATATTTTAAAATAAATGTAAAAACTAAAGCAAGAACGGATTTACCAAAATAACCATGATAAAGTATTTTAAACTTTTTGGGATATTAGGGGTGGTTCTGCTAATGGCAGGATGTCACTCTAATGTCCCATATAATACAGATCTGTTTATTGCTAGTCCAGATAACTGTTGGCCTTGTCAAATGTATATGCAGGCCTTTAAAGCGATGGACGGTGTTTTAGATAATGCCTTACCGAACATTTGTCAAAATGCTTTATCAATTTTATATTTAGCTCTTTTATTTTGGTTGCTGTTTCGGGTTGGTCGGCTTGTGGTTTCTCTGTCTATGCCTAATATGAAAAAGGAATTGGCTTCTTTTGTGACTGTTTTATTTAAAGCAATGATTGTGGCTATTTTCTTGCATGAATCTACTTACCTGTATGATTTTTTTGGTGGGATCGTTATTCAGCCCATAGGACAGGGGTTTTTGGAAATGGCAAACTCTACTTTGACAGCATCGAATGATCTGGGACTTCAGAATTGGATTCCTCAGATAGAAGATGTAGAGGACTTGATAAAGAAGTATTTTCCTGGGGATAATTCTAACAGCACTTCTATGTCATCCCAAATGTTTGGTGATTTAGCACAGACAGTTTATTCAATGGTTTATCAAATTTACAGTGCCTTATGGGCCAATGTGGGTTTAGGTTTTCAATTGTGGACATCAAAGGGATTGAGTGCCGCCATTGCTGGCTTGATTTTGATTGGTGGAATGTTCTGGTTGGTGATTCTGATGCCCCTTTCTTTCGTAGATGCCTTTGTTCGTATCGGATTGATTATAATCTTGTTGCCTGTGTTGATGGTAGGGTGGGTTTTTTCCTATCCAGAAGGGATTGTTAAAAAGGTTTTACATAATTTATTTGCTGGCTTTTTTGATATGTTGTTTTGTTGTATTTACATTACTTTTTTGGTCAGTACTTTTCGTGTGTATGAAAACCAAGAATTACCACGTCTGTTTTCGGCGCAAGGTCAAACACAAGAAGGTGCTTTCCGTACTTCCGCAGAAGGTTTTGGAACAGATTTTATTATTTTAACGATGTTGGCTTGGGCGATGATTAAACTTGCCAGTAAGATTCAGAATTTTTCAAATTACTTTTTTGAAGGGGCTGAAAAATCCAGTATTTTCGATGCCTTTAATAAGTTAAAGAATTTGGCAATGAAAGGGGTTCGTTTGGGGGCAACTATATTTTCTGGGCCGGCAGGTTGGGCAGCAGGAGCAGCGGGGGCAACAGCTGATCTTGCAAAAAAAGCTGCCAATGGTGAGATTGGTGGTGAAGATAAAAAAGAGGATGGTGATAAGCCACAGGATAATTCCAAAAAGGCCTCTAAACAAAATTCGGCTCCAGAAAAGAAAGGTAAAAAATAATGCGTTTATTCAGACATTTACTTCAAATTTTCTTTTTAGGGATGCTCTTCTTTTTTATGAGTAAAATGCGATTATTTGAAATTCCTTATCTTCAACCGATTTTATTGGGGTTGATTTTTGTTTTGGTGGGACTTTGGGGATATTTTTTCTGGTCTCGTTTAAAGTATCAACCAAATGTGGATAAGCACAAAAAAATGAAAACAGTTCATAAAAAGAGGAACTTACTTTTGTTGGGGGCTATTTTATTATTCTCTTTTTCAGTACATGCTGAAGATGATTTTTGTTCTTGGGCTGAATATTATGATCGACAAACGTTTAACGTGAAACAAAACAATGGGCAAGGGGATAGTCCTTGTGCTGATGAGCGCTTAGAAGCAGTCCAAAAAAAATTGGATTCTTTAAGTAAGGTTGCCAGAAGTTTTACAAACAGAGATAAGTTGACAGCAGAACAACAAAAAACGTATCGGTCTTTTCGTCAGGATTCTCACTGGTCAGGATGGGTAACAGAAAATTTTTCAGATGTAGTAACAGGTATGGAGAGCCCAGAACAAATTGCATGTGCTTCTGTTTTTGTCAGTCTTTGTTCCGAGTATGATATTCGTCATCCCAAAAACCGAGCAAAAACTGTGACGGAGATCATGCAAGAGGATGCGACAAAGTTTGGATGTTGGCCTTGTAAAATGGCCTATATTACGCTGACGGTTGTTCAAAAAATGAGCAGTGATTTAGAAGGTAATATGTGTGAAGCGGGCCTAAATATTTTGAAAATATTTATGCTGTTATGGATTTTATATTCTGTTTTTTTAGCAGTTATTTTCCCCAGTAAGGGGGCAACTTTTATAAAGGATTTATTGACCCAGGTTCTTTGTGTTTTGGTGGCATCAATGATTCTATTTTCTGGGGATAATTTAAAAAGCCTATACAGTTCGTTTTTATCTCCTATGGTTAGTTTGGGACTGGGATTAAGTCAGGATATTTCGGATAATATGGATGAATCATTTTCATTTGCAGGTGATGCTTATGGAGGGATAGATTATACATCAAGAAGTCCTAACTATTGTACCACTGATACGGGGGTAAATTGGTCAAGACTTTTATCAGGATCTATGCCTAGGTGGGGAAATTTGAGGCTTAATCTTTCCGAAGAAGATAGTTTAATTACCCCAGAATTACAAGGTCATTTATTATGCCTAACCCAAAAATTGTATCGTCAAGTATCACCTATGACAGCTGTGGGGCAGTCTTTAATTGGTTTTTCATTTGCTGATGGTACAAATGTTTTTGGTATGACTTTCCCAACATTTGGAATGTGGATTGTTGGCTTGATTCTTGTTGTTTTATTTTCAATTTTCAGCTTTTTGGTTGCTTTTAAAATTATTGATATTTTTTTACGTTTAGGATTTGTGTTGGTTTTGATTCCGTTATTTGTTGCTACTTTTGCTTTTAAAACAACCCGAGAATTTACGAAAAAAGGTTTTATGTTTTTAATGAGTATTATTACTGAATTTTTAGGATTAGTTTTGGCTCTTAACTTCATTATGATTTCTTTCGAAACAGGTATTGGAGGAAATAGAACAGCTTTACTAGATGCCATAAGAGCTGGCTATTCAAAGGATTATGGTAAAAATTTATACAATGTGATTCTTTCTGATGGTGGATGGTATTTCTTGTTTATGATTGTGGCTTTGTTTTTCATAGGAACAACTATTTTATCTACTTGTACTAAGACAATAGGATCTTTCTTTGGAACAGATAAAATTTCTGGCTTAACTGGGGATATTACAGGGTCTGTTGCGATGAGTGCTATCAAAGGTACATATAACAATATTTGGAAGCCTGCAGCAAAGGTTGCAACACAGATTCAAAATAATGAACCAGAAGGTAAAGGTATGGCACATTTGGCAGGATATACAGCAGGAAGCATAAAAGCAGGAAAAAATCCGCTAGCAGCTTTAGGGGATAATGGTGAGAAAACTAGTTCTTCACCAGCTTCAAAACGTTATTTTGGTCAAAAAACTGGTAATGGAATCAAAAAAGTTTCTCAATTTACGGCAAACACTGTGGATAAGATAGGGATTAGAGCTGGACGTGCTTTATCAAAAACAGGAATAGGGGCGGTTGTTGGTGTTCCTTTGACTCTTGCTACAAAAACTTTATCCACTGGAGTTCGTGCAACTGGAGCAGTGGCCTCTGGAGTTATAAAGGGGACAGGTGCCACAGTGCATGCTATCAGACATGCCCCTCAAACAATGAGAAACATCGGTCAGGCCATAAAACATGCTCCAAAAGCTGTTGTACAAGCGGCTAAAAAAGTACCAGGTGCTATTAAGAACAAAGTCAGTGCTGGATTTAAAAAAATAGGTAATGAGGTTAAGAAAGGATTTGAAGAGGGTAAAAAGTAGTTTTTTGTAAATTTTTTATTTTTGTCTATTTCCTAAAATAAAAAATTGGTGTATAGTAAAGTAAATGAAATAAGAAAAGGAGATATTATGGAAGAGATCGTTTTTCCAAATCAATTAAGAATGTTACGTCGGGTTCGTGGTAAAAGGATGATTGAGATTGCCGATTTATTAGGGGTGACCATTTCTGCGATGAGTAAAATTGAAAAGGGGTACCGTCGGTTGAATGAAGAACAGATTCAAAAGGTTGCTAGCTTTTTAGATTGTCCTTGTGAAAGTTTATTTGTGACAACAACTTCTTCTCAACCAGAAGTTTTGAAAGCTTGGCAGGAAGAACAAGATCGTCGTCATCAAATGAATATTGGTGGTGGTTTGAAGGTGTTAGGAGCAGGACTTCGTTATATTCGTGGACAAAAGAAAATGACCTTGAATGGGGTAGCTAAGTTGGCTAAATTAACATTGTCTGTTTATCATCGTATTGAAATGGGACAACGTGAAGTGGATGAAAAGACTTTTGAAAATATTTCACGGGCTCTGGGAATGAATGAAGAAGAATTACAATTAAAAATTTATGAGTTGGATGCTTCTGGGGCTTTAGATGAATTGAAACGTAATGCTGGTAAAACAGGGGTTGATTTGTTTAAGGGGGGCTATAATGACTTACCAATGAGTCGTTTGGTAATGCGGACAGGTTCCTCTCGTGAAATTACTTTACCAATTACAGGTTCTATTAATCAAAATGATGAAGTTTTTATGCATGCAGAAGATTCTGTAGGGGCTGTTCTTTGTCCTTCTACTTTATCAGAAGAAGTTGGTTTATATGCAGTGCGTTTAAATGTAACTAGTTGTGCATTACCATCCGGAGCGGTTTTGATAATTGCACCTACAATGCCTTTAAGAGAGGGAGATTGGGCTATTTATAAAGGATCATCCCAACATAAGTTAGTTCGTGTTCAATCTGTTATTGATAATAAAGGAAATATTTTTATTGAATCAAAACAGGTACAGGTTTCTTGTGAAACATTGGAACGAGTTGTATGGATTGTTTTATTGTAAAGGATAAAAAATGACAGAAGCCTCACAGCTTTTATTACAACACTTTAAAGAAAAAAAAGCAGAAAAAGATAGTGTTTCTGTGCAGGAGGCTCGTCGTTTGGTTAATCTTTATCGTTCTTTGTCTTGTTTTGGAAATGACTTTTTGCCTCAATATAATCAAATGCTGTTAGCAGTAAAACCTAATGTAAAACGTTTATTATCGACTTTTATGGGGGGAAAAGAGGTAGAAGACTATTTGGAATTTTTGGAACAAAATGCTCATTTAACAAACACAGAGGTTGAACAAACAGATGTTGTCAATTTATCTCAAATGAAGGGATATTTACCTTTACCAGATGATGATTTAAAAGGTGGAAGAGAAGATGATTCAATGATGCTAGTTTCTAAAGTTGAATGGCAAGAAATGAAAAGCCAAAAAGAGGCTCTTTTGAATACGTTGAATGAGTTATGTCAAAACTCTGCTCCTAATTCACAGTCAAATTCTTCTAATGAAAATTATTCGGAAATTGTTGAAGATACTTCAGGGGGAAAATAAAATGAATGAGGAAAAGATTGTCCAAGCTTTGACAACATATCAGGGAACAGAAGAAACTTTAAACGAAACAGTGGCTGTTTTGACAGAAGAATTAGGGGAAAATTGGACTGAAACGGTTTTCGAACAGCTAGGAGGACTTTCCTCAGATTTAAAGGAAAAACTTAATCACGTTTTTAATTACTATGCTGCCCTAATGGCGTGGCAAGAAACTCAAAGTTATTTGGAACAAAATGATCTTTTAGATGATTCAATTCAGGAAAGGCTTCCAGTTTTAAAACATTGGTTAGATTTTTTTGGTGATCCTGGACTTGAATTGTATCAGCAATTAGAAACGAAGATATCTACTCAGCATTCAGAAGATGTTTCTGAACAAGTGGAGTCGGTAAAAGATGAACAAATTGTTCCAGAAGAATTAAAAGAAAACGTTTTAGAAAAACAAGAGCAAGCAATTCTAGAAGAGCCAAAAGAAGATATTTTAGAAGAACAGGTTCAACAACCAGTTCCGGAGGATGTACAAGAGGATATTTCAGAAAAACAAGACAAAGTTGAGGAAATGGTTAAAGAAGAAAAAAAGCTTGTTATTGATGCGAATTCCCCTATTGCCTTTGCTGTTCAAAAAGCCCAAAAAGAAATTGAATTATTAGATGCAGTTCAAGCGTGGTTGGCAGCTCGTTGTTTACAGTTGAATAATATGGAGGTCTTTGCGTATCCCTATTATGGTTTTGCTGTAGATTTAATGCGACAGACCGCTAAAGATATTCAAGTTATTCTAGATGCTGAAGATAAGACGGGTTTATCTGATTTATTTAAAGGTGGGGAAGAAGCCCTAACACGTAAGAAAATTGCTGTTGAAGCAGATATTGAAACGGCTGTTCAAAATTGTGAATCATCTACTACGGCTTTGATTGATGAAAATGTCAATATGGATGAGGTGCGTAAGACTTTGGGAAATTTAGATGAAAGTACTGATCCTGAATATCTTGGACCAGCACCAGATGGTTTTGAGTTGATTCAAGATTCTGATGAGCCTTTAGATGAAAAGGCAGTGAAGGAACAGTATCAGAGATTGGAAAAAGAAGTTTTAGCAGAAAATACTGAAGTTGAAAAAAAGACTTCACAAAATGAAAAAAATAGTGTACAAAGAAAATTAAGTTTTTCTTTGAAACCTAAAAAATAATGGGGAAAGAGGATGAATTGGATGAAAATAGGATTGTTTCTTGGAATGTTGGTTGTTCAAACAACAGCTAGTGCTGTCCCTTTGATGAATAATCCTGATTCTTTACGCTATTTGGATATAGAGCTTCCTTTTAGGTGTTCGTCTACGCCATTGATAGAAGGGGAGAGTGTTGCTTCCTCTGTTGCTCTTTCTAAAATGGATTTTACCGTACGCTTGCCAGGGCAAACAGCTTTACTGCCAAGATATCAGGTTAATGGTTTTTCTTTTTCCAGTAAAACACTTGATGTCGCTCTTTCTGAATTGTTAAAAAATGCTGATATTAAAGTAGTGGCAGAGGATGAAAAGTATCCGACACTTTCTGCTAGAGATTTAAAAGGAGAGCTTTCTGATGTTGTGGAAGAATTGATGCAAAAAAGCGATTTGTTTTATACCTATCAATCAGATAATAAGACATTTTTTTTAACCCATAAAACTAAGGCAATTATTCAAGTTCCTTCTAATAAATTAGTCATGACCGCTGTGTTAGATGCTTTAAATGGGGCTCATTTGAAACCTTTTTCGGTTGATTGGGCAAACTTTCAGATTAGTTTAAGTGTAACACGTCCGGAATTAAGAGAAATTCAAAGTTTGATGAGGCAGTTAGTTAAAGAAAAATATATTTTAGCAACTGAGGTTAAATTGTATGACATTTCTTCTGCTTCTTCTCAAACACACTGGCAGACAATTTTAAATAAATTGGGGACAAGAAAGATCTCTGTTTCTCAAAATGGGTTAGTTGGGCAAGCTTTGACTTTGGCTCCTGCTGTGGATGAAAAGACTTTCTTATCTGCCTTACGTGGAATTTTTTCACCAACACTTGTTGCTACAGGAAGAGTGGTTGTTCCTAGTGGATGGAGAACACGTTTTAATTTCAATCAGTGTTCTTCTCAAATGTCATATCCAGAACTTTCTCTTTTTTTACAAGCTTCTATTAAGAAGAAGAATGAAGCTCATACAGTTTTGACATTAGATAGTTCCTCTGGGGAAATTACTTCTTTTGATTTAAACAATAATTTAGATCAAAAAGTAATGATAGTAGGTGTTCCTGTTCCTGGAAGAAAAAATCAGGAATTTCGACGGCGTAATTTTTTTCACCAGAGACACTCACTCGGAAGACTATCTCAGCACACAGGAAGGAAAGAATCTGCCCGTAGTCCACTGCGTCAAAGGAACGGAAGGCTGGGAGATCGTCCCCGAGCTTGAAAAGCTGAGAGATCTGAAAACCATGCCCGCCTTCGACAAGCCGACTTTCGGCAGCGTCACGCTGGCGGAAACTTTCTATGAGCTCAGCAAAAAGGAAGACATTGAGGAAATTGAACTGTGCGGAGTCTGCACAGATATATGCGTCATTTCCAACGCAATGCTGATCAAGGCGTTTCTTCCGGAAGTGCCCGTTTCGGTTGACGCCGCATGCTGCGCCGGAACTTCTCCGGAAGCGCATGAAAACGCGCTGAACGCGATGAAAATGTGCCAGATCACCGTCAGAGGTTGATTATTTTCTTCTGGACATATAATCAGCGTCAAGATCATCATGCCAGGAGGAGCCGAGCGGCTTTCTGGCCCTTACCCTTCCCACAGCCTTTCCGATCGACTGCCAGCTGATCTGCGTTCCGACAGCATCGGGATGATAGTTTGCAGCCTTCTGCGGATTGATTCCCATGCTGTGGGCCGTCTCGATGGAATCAATGTTGGCGCCGAGAAACAGAAATTCCCATCCGTATTTTTCCTGCTCGTGGCTGATCATCTGTTTGATTTCGTCACGGGAGAAGCTTCTGCTTGCATTTTCAAGCCCGTCGGTCATGATGGCAAAAACCGTATGCTCCGGAACGTCTTCGGGCCTTGCGTACCTGTGGATATTGGCAATGTGCTTTACCGTGCTGCCGATTGCGTCCAAAAGCGCCGTGCATCCGCCGGGAATATAGTCTTCGGACGTCATTTTTCTGATTTCCGAAAGCTCGGCGCGGTCATGCACCTTCGTAAAGTCCGTGTCGAAAAGAACCGTTGTAACATAGCACTTTCCGTCTTTTTTCTTCTGGTTTTCTATCAGCGAATTGAAGCCTCCGATTGTGTCGGACTCAAGCCCGCTCATCGAACCGCTTTTGTCAAGAATAAAAACCAGCTCTGTAATGTTATTTTTCATCTGAAAATAACCTCCATATAATAGATTCGTTAAGCTTTCTGCTTACGAGTTTATTATAGGAGGTTTTCTTCTCAAAAAGGTCACTCTGAAAGCGACATTTTCAATCTTCATGAAAAACAGCGCCCTGCCGGAAGCAGAGCGCTGAACGATTACATATCACATATAGGGATGGCCGGAATAGGCATTGAAGAAGCTGGTTGAAGCAAGGCCGCTGCGGATG
>JAZLIX010000057.1:0-17068 GCA_045617605.1 Alphaproteobacteria bacterium
AATTTATTAGGTGAAGGATTAAGAAAAAGATATGGAAATTCAGCATTGAAAGATTGCGCTGATCCTTTTTATTGGAATGATGATTTGGTAACTCCGGACATGCTAAGAAAACGGTATCCTTTTTTACAGAATGATCCTGATTTTAAAAGATATTCAGAGTTAGTTCCCCAATGTTTACAAATTGAAAAAAAAGTAAAAGAATTCGAGGATTTTCAATCCTTGTTACATAAAAAAACACAGTTAAAACAGCTTTATGAAGAAGTTTTAAAACAAAAACCAACAAGACCAAAGAAACCAATCGGAATAGAAGCTCCAGATAAACCTGGAAAAATTGCATTGAAGACATTTGGGAGTTTTGCTTCTCGTTGGGCTTTAATGCAAACGGCAAGTATTGTAGGAGATCAGTTGAAAGATACTGATATTCCAGAGGCTAAAAAAGCTCCCCTTATTTCAGAACAAGGACGTTGGCAAACAAAAGCACAGGAAAAGGCAAATGCTCTTTTATCAGCAGGAGGTATTGCAACAACAACAGTTGGAATAGTATTACAAACAGGTTCTAAAACAGGAGCAAAATTTGCGACAACAGAACCAGCAAAAGTTGGTTTAAAAGCTGTTCCTGTTGTTGGAACAGCTTTAGGTCTGGGATGGGCGGTTTATCGTGCAGTTAAGGGTGATTTTAAAGGTGCCGGTATGGAATTAACAAGTGCGGTTTGTGATGCAGTAGCGTTAATCCCTGGGGCTGCACCTGCTGTTCCTTATGCTTCGGCAGCAGGACTTACAATAGATATTGATTTAGCTGTCCGAGATGCTATGATGAAAGATGGCATTTATTCTTTTGCTTTGCTAGATGAAAATAAAAATCCGATTATGGTGAAAGACGAAAAGGGGAATGTAATTCCTGCGACGGGGTTGTCAGTTCCTTTTAAAAATGGGAAAAGAGAAGGAACCTGTATTTTTTATGGTATTGATAAAAATGGAAAACAATATCAATCTTTGGTGGGAGAATATAAAAATGATGTAAAAGAAGGTGAATGGTATCAAAAAGATGCCACTGGGCGAGTATGTGCTATTGCGCATTATGAACATGGAAATTTAAAGGATTATACCAAAGTTGATAAGATTGGAAATGTGATTGCTCATGGAAATTTTAAAGACGGGATGTATGTGGAATATTGGGCAGATAAGAATGGCAATAAAACAGAGCAAGTAAAACAACGGACAGAGTTAAAAGATGGTATGCCATCCGGTTTAGAAGAAGCCTATGATGTTTCAGGAAAGCCCTTGTATTTAATTGATCATGCCCAAGGGCGTTATGCAATTTCAAAAAAAGATGAACATGGAAATGTCGTTTTTGATAAAGAAGGAAAAGTTATCACAGAAGATATGGGAAGAGTACGTAACGATGGTAAATTTGTATCTGATAGTATGCCAGATATGAAAATTATCTCTGATGTTATTCAGCCCAGACCAGAATACGTAAATTCGTCGCATAATTTTGTCCCAACGAATGTTTTTGTTGATTTAGCAAAATCACGCCAAACTATGGGGGTACCAGATAGTGTAAAAGATCCTATTGATGAACCAGTGAAAGAGGTTATAAAAACTGTACCTTCAGAAGTTGAAGAGAGTAAGGTAGAAGAGGACTATTCAGAGAAGTTTGAAAAATTAGAGGTGCCAGCTCAAACAACATCATCAGAAATTAAAAATGATAATAAAGGCAAGGAAGAGGATAATTCAAAAAAAGGTGATAAGACTTCTAAAAAGGGCTTAAGAAAATTACTTCAAAGGTTTTCTCAAAAATTTTTAAATCAAGCAAAAATTGTATTTCCAGAATCGCTTAAATCAAAAGGGGAATCTGAAGGTGTAAAAGCTCCTATTGATGAACCAATGAAAGAGGCTACACAAACTGTACCTTCTAAAGTTGAAGATAATAAGGCAAAAGAAGAGGACTATTCAAAGAAGTTTGAAGAATTAGAGGTGCTGGCTCAAACACCATCGTCAGAAATTAAAAATGATAATAAAGCTAAGGAAGAGGATAATTCAAAAAAAGATGATAAGACCTCCAAAAAGGGCCTAAGAAATTTACTTCGAGAGTTTTCTCAAAAATTTTTAAATCAATCAAAAAGTAAATTTTCTGAAAAAGATGAATAATTTTTGCTAAAAGGTTAAATCTGATATAAAAGGATTTTTAGGTAAGTCTAAAAGAATATATCCTTGTTTACTGAAGTAGAGGAAAAGAGTTTTTTGAATATTTTAAGGGATACCCATATAGAAAGGTAAAAATAGTAAAATAAGGCAAAAAAATAAACCTTTCATTTGAAAGGTTTCATTAAAAACTGGCGGGATTGAAGGGGCTCGAACCCTCGACCTTCTGCGTGACAGGCAGACGCTCTAAACCAGCTGAGCTACAACCCCATCGCCAACGAAGTGTATTTTATCAGATTTAAAATCAAAAATCAAGTATTTTTTTCTTGAGATTCTAAAAATATCTTCAAAGAGGCAGAATCACTTAAATGTTCTTGTTTGGATTCAGGGAAAATTCGGCGTACTAAGCCGGATAAAACGACCCCAGGACCACATTCTACAAAATCAGAAATTCCCTGTTCTTTCATGTACAGGACACTTTCACGCCACCTGACGGGTGATATAATTTGCTGAATTAATAAATCAGCAAAATTTTCTGTTTCACTCTTGGCTGTCACGTTGGCAATTATGGGAATAGAGGGCTTTTGAAAAGACGTTTTTTCCAAAACTTCTTTAATTTTTTCTTGTGCTGATTTCATAAGTGGTGAATGAAAAGCCCCCGCCACAGGTAAAGGAATCACTCGTTTTGCTTGTAATTCTTCTGCTTGCATTTTTGCAGTTGAAAGAGCAACCAGGTTTCCACTTAAAACCCATTGTCCTGCCCCATTATCATTGGCTACATAACAACCGGAATTATCTGCGATTTGTTGGACTAAAGCTGGCTCTAATCCCAAAACTGCCATCATTCCCCCAGCTTCGGTACGTCCAGCTTCAGCCATTGCTTGTCCCCGAATTTTCAAGATTTTTGCTGTTTGGGTTAAATCTAAAACTTTGGCAGCACAAAGGGCAGTATATTCTCCCAAAGAATGTCCTGCCACAAAGGAAACGTTTTGAACTAAAGAAAATCCCAGAGATTCCAAAGTACGTATGATTGCCATAGATACAGCCATAATGGCGGGTTGGGCATTTTGTGTTTGGGTAAGTTCTTTAATATCCCCTTCAAACATTAGTTGACTTAAGTTCTGATGTAAAGCTTCATCCACTTCTTGAAAGACGTTTTTTGCAACAGGGAAAGTTTCATATAAATCTTTACCCATTCCAATGGATTGAGAGCCTTGACCTGGAAATAAAAAAACTGTTTTTTGTTTTGTCATGGCTTTATTTTAGCAAAAAATCAATTTTTTCGCAACTTAAAAAACAATACTTGACATTTACGAAAGGATGGGATAGGCTAAACTTCAGAGTAGTGGAGACACGAAATAAAAAACTTTTAAAGAAAGGAAATAGAATAAAATGAAAAAATTATTATTAGCTAGTTTGGCAGTAGTGGCTTTTGCTGGTGTTGCACAAGCTGGAACAAACGTGTGTGTGCGTCCATATGCTTCATTGAAAGCAACATATTCTGATTTGGAAATGGACGGTAGATTTTATGCATCAAGTGGTGAAATTGCTAAAACAGCAAAAACAGATTGGGTTTTGGGTGGTGCAGCTGCTGTTGGTGTAAAAATGTGTGCTTTCCGTACTGAATTAGAATACAATCAATCTTTGACGGCAAAAGACAAAGTTCGTCAAGGCGATGGTACAAAAACACGTGGTGATCAATCTTATCGTTCTTATATGTTGAATGGCTACTTTGATTTGCCAACAGGTACAGCTTTCCATCCTTATGGTATGGCCGGTTTGGGTGTGGCTAGAATTAAAAATCGTTTAGATGCTGGAATGGTTACAAAGAACAGAGAAACTAATTTTGCTTGGCAAGTTGGTGGTGGTATCGGCTATAATTTAGATAAAAACTGGACTTTGGATGTCGGTTATCGTTATATTGATAATGGCAGTTCTAGTTGGGATGTTGTGGGTGATAAAGTTAAATTTGATTCCACAATACATCAAATTACTGCTGGTGTTAGATACACATTCTAATTCAGTATTTTGTATCAAAGATCCCTCGATTTTTTCGGGGGATTTTTTCTTGACTTATTTTTAGAAAATCTTTATCTTAAAAATCAATAAGGAGAAAAAATGCGTTCTTTGATTTTTGTTGTTTGTTTGTTGTTTTCTAGTCCTCTTTGGGCTATTTCTGAGTCTAATATCACCGAATTGGTGGAAAAAGTACCAGAAGCTAAATCCTCTTCTGACTTACCAAAGTTGGTGAAAAAACTGACACAAAATTTAAAAACGGATGAGGATAAGGCTTATGTTCTTTTGACTTGGATTGTGAAGAATATTGATTATGATAATTACAAAAAAGATCAAATTGAAATGACGATGACACGTCATTACTCACGTGCAGAGGTGCCAGAGTCTGGGGATATTTTAAAAACACGTTTGGGGGTTTGTGAAGATATTGCTAAACTTTATCAAAAAATGTTACAACAGGCAAGAATGAAGGCTGTTGTCATTGATGGTTGTGTTGGGGAAATCAATCCCAGAACTAAAAAATGTAAAGATGGTAATTCGGGCCATACATGGAATGCGGTTTGGATAGATGGCCAATGGGAATTGGTTGATCCAACATGGGCGATTACCGGTAAGACAAAAAATGCAATGGAAGATATTACCAGGAAAAGTAAGTATGAACGGGAACTTAAAAAACGTGAAAAAAAGTCCGCTAAAACTTACGAAGTTCGTTCCGACCGAAAGGTCAATAAAAAGTGGTTTATGACCAACCCGAAAACAATGGCCGAAGATCATCATCCAGAGGATGAAAAATGGTTGCTGATAAAGCCAAGGGATCGCAGAAATAAAAACCTTTAACTCTTGACAAAAAGCCTTAAAAATTGTATCTTAACCCCTGTTTAACAGAAAGGATAAATTATGACATCATTAAAAGGAACTCAAACAGAAAAGAATTTATTAATTTCATTTGCAGGCGAATCTCAAGCCAGAAATCGCTATACCTATTTTGCCAGCAAAGCGAAAAAAGATGGGTATGAACAAATTGCGGCTGTTTTTGAAGAAACAGCTAATCAGGAAAAAGAACACGCTAAACGTTTCTTTAAGTTTTTAGAAGGGGGCGACTTGATGATTGAAGGTTGTTTCCCTGCCGGAAAGATTGGGACAACTGAAGAAAATTTATTGGCTGCTGCCGGTGGTGAACACGAAGAATGGTCGGATGCTTATCCTAAAATGGCTGAAACAGCGGACAAGGAAGGTTTCAAGGAAATTGCAGCTGTTTGGCGTGCTGTGTGTGTCGCCGAAAAATTCCACGAAGAAAGATATCGTGCTTTTGCTGAAAATATTAAAAAGGCTGAAGTCTTTGAACGTGTCAGCGAAACAGAATGGCGTTGTCGTAATTGTGGTTATGTGCATAAGGGGAAGACACCACCCATGGCTTGTCCTGCTTGCGCACATCCGCAAAGCTATTTTGAATTGGTTGCCAGAAACTGGTAAAATCTTTTTTCTCCTGACTCTGTCCTCTTTAGGACAGAGTTTTTTTATGAAAAAAACAGCCCTTCAAAAAAGGGCTATTTTGATAAATGTTTCTTATTTTTCCAGTATAGCTTTGATTCTGCGGACACCGGCGGAAGAAGATTCTTCCTTTTTAATCTTAAAGTGCCCTAAATCACCTGTGTTGGTCGCATGTGGTCCACCACAAACTTCCTTGGAAAAATCGCCCATGGTATAGACCTTGACCAATTCGGCATCATAGCGGTCTTTAAATAAGGCAGTTGCCCCTTCTGCGATAGCTTTATCCAAAGGCATTTCCTCACAAGTAATCGGCATTTTTTTATTGATTGCTTCATTTACTAAGTCTTCTACTTGCTTGACTTCTTCAGGGGTCATTTTACGTCCAAATGAAAAGTCAAAACGCAAGCGTTCGGGTGTGATATTACTGCCTTTCTGGGCGACTTCCGGACCTAATACTTTACGCAGTGCAGCATGCAATAAGTGCGTGGCCGAGTGTAAATTTGTTGTTTCAACAGAATGATCACTCAGACCGCATTTAAACTTTTGTTCAGACCCAGCCCTAGAGAGAGCCTGATGCGCTTCAAAGCATTTGTTAAAGCCTTCCACATCCACTTTTAACCCATTTTCTGTCGCAATTTCTTCTGTAAATTCCAATGGGAATCCATAAGTATCGTACAAATGAAAAGCTGTTTGACCATCAATCATCTTGTCTTTTAAATTAGTCATCACTTTATCCATTTCCTTTAGACCTGTGGAAAGTGTGCGACTAAACAATTTTTCTTCTTTTGTGAGCTCATCCAAAATAAAACTACGATTCCGATTCAATTCTGGATAATCAGCCCCATATTTATTAATGACAGTTTCGGCTAAATGGGGGAGTTCTGCAGAGTCAATCCCCAACTTTTTCATATTCCGAATAGCAATACGAATCAACCGACGCAAGATATATCCTTGGTCTGTGTTAGATGGTGTTAAACCACGATCGTCCCCCAGAATAAACACACTGGCGCGTAAGTGATCGGCAATTTTACGGAAAGCCTTTAGATCATCCGCATATTTTTTACCCGACAAAGTTTCTAACTGATGAATAGTATCGGCAAATAATTCAGTGGAATATACATCTTGAATCCCGTTTAAGAAACACAGGGTGCGCTCCAAACCCATTCCTGTATCCACGTTCTTTTGTGCCAATAATTCATAAGTGCCATCGGCCTTTTTATTGTATTGCATAAATACATCATTCCAAATTTCAGTGTATTTTCCGCAATGGCATCCGGGGCGACAGTCGGGTCCGCATTTGGGTTGACCGTTATCAATAAACATTTCTGTATCTGGACCGCAAGGACCTGTCTGCCCGGCGGGTCCCCACCAGTTATCTTCTTTGCCACAGAAAAAGATTTGTTCGTCCTTTAATCCTTGTGCTTTCCACAGTTCTGCTGTTTCCGTATCGCGTGGTGCATTTTCATCGCCAGCAAAACAAGTAACAGCTAATTGTTCTTTTTTAAAGCCTAACTTTTGTGTTAAAAATTCAAAACTCCAAGCCACCATTTCTTTTTTGAAATAATCACCCAAAGACCAGTTGCCCATCATTTGAAACATTGTTAAATGGCTGGGGTCACCCACATCGGCAATATCGTTGGTACGAATACATTTTTGAATATCTGTCAAGCGTGTGCCTGCTGGGTGCTTTTGTCCCATCAAATAGGGAATCAATGGTTGCATACCAGCTGTTGTAAATAACACAGTCGGGTCATTTTCAGGCAACACTGAAGCTGACGGAATTTCCGTGTGTCCTTTGCTTTTAAAAAAATCCAACCATAAATTGCGTAATTCGTGATAGGTAAATGACATTTTATACTCCTTTGTTTTGGGCGAAATTATAGCAAAAGAACGCCGGAAAGTCAAACAAAAAATCCCCTTGCTTTTTCGGGCGAAGTTTGGTATAGTTTTACCACTTATGTTAAACATTTGAACAAATAAACCACTAAACGAAAGGAAAAAAATAAAATGGCTTTAGTTTCTTTAAGACAATTATTAGATGATGCAGCAGAATACGGTTACGGAATTCCTGCATTTAATGTGAACAATATGGAAGGCGTTTTGTCAATTTTGGCTGCCGCCAATAAGGTAAATGCTCCTGTGATTATTCAAGCCAGTAAGGGTGCACGTCAATATGCCAATGATGCCGTGTTGAAACACTTGATGATGGCTGGTGTTGAAATGTATCCGAACTTACCGATTTGTGTTCACCAAGATCATGGCTCAAGTCCAGAGGTTTGTTTTACAGCTATGGATGCAGGATTTACTTCTGTGATGATGGATGGTTCTTTGGATAAAGAAGGCAAGCCAGCTACTTACGAATACAATGCTTCTGTTACTGGACAAGTGGCTGATAAGGCTCACGCGGCAGGTGTTTCTGTGGAAGGTGAATTGGGCTGTATCGGTTCATTGGAAACAGGTAAAGGTGAAAAGGAAGATGGTCATGGTTTTGACGGGGCTGTGGATAAATCCAAGCTTTTGACTGATCCAGATCAAGCTGTTGATTTTGTGCGTCAAACAAAAGTAGATGCTTTGGCTGTTGCTATTGGAACTTCCCACGGGGCTTATAAATTTACACGTAAGCCAGACGGTGCCATTTTATCCATTGACACTGTGAAGAAAATTCACGAAAAGTTGCCTTATACACACTTGGTGATGCATGGTTCTTCCAGTGTGCCACAAGATTTACAAGATATCATCAATGCTCATGGTGGGCAAATGCCACAAACCTATGGTGTGCCTGTTGAAGAAATTCAAGAAGCCATTAAACATGGTGTGCGCAAAGTCAATGTGGATACAGACTTGCGTATGGCAATGACAGGGGCAATTCGGACAGTGTTTACTGATAAGCCTGGCGAATTTGACCCACGTAAATATTTGAAACCCGCTATGGAAGCGATGCAAAAGGTCTGTGAAGCCCGCTATGAACAATTCGGGGCAGCAGGTCAGGCTTCCCATATCAAACCTATTTCCTTAACTGATATGGCAAAACGTTACGCTAGCGGGGAATTAGATCCGAAAATCAATGCTTAAGGGTAGGTTGAAAAAGTAAATAATCGGGGATTTTGGGGATTTATTTTCCTTGAGTCCCCTTTTTCATTCAGGAGGAGAAAATGACACTTATTGCACCTAGTTTATTATCTGCAGATTTTTCAAAATTAGGAAAAGAAATTCAAGCCATAGAAAAAGCAGGGGCTGATTTAATTCATTGGGATGTGATGGATGGATGTTTTGTCCCGAATTTAACTTTTGGTCCTTGTGTGATTGGGGCAAACCGTTCTTTGACTACATTGCCTTTTGATGTGCATTTGATGGTGGATAGACCAGAAAAATTCATTGATAAAACAGTTGAAGCAGGTGCGGATATGATTACAGTGCATATGGAATCTGATTCTCGTGTGGCGGATTGTGTTTCCCATATTCACGCTTTGGGTAAGAAGGCAGGGATTTCTTTAAAACCTCATACTTCTGTCAGTACCTTAATTCCCTTTATTCCTGAAATTGATTTTGTGTTAGTGATGTCAGTTGAACCAGGAAAAGGTGGACAGCTTTTTCAAGCTCAAGCGCTGGAAAAAATTGTGGCTTTAAAGGACTTGATTGGGCGCAAGAAAGTGCAGATTTCTGTGGATGGGGGGATTACCCCTGAAACAGCTGAGGCTTGTCGATTTGCTGGGGCTGATATTTTGGTGGCGGGTACTGCTATTTTTGGTCAAAAGAACTATGCCAAAGCGATTCAGACTCTGAAAGGCGATCAATGACGAAAATTTTGATTGTGGAAGATGAACAAGGTCTAGTCACACTTCTTTCCTATAATTTGGAAAAACAGGGTTATCAGATTGTTTCGTGTATGGATGGTCAAAAGGTTTTAAATACAGTTTTGACGGAAAAACCAGACTTGATTTTAATGGATTGGATGTTACCCAATGTGTCAGGGGTAGAGCTGTGTCAGATGATTCGTCAAAATTATGAAATTAAGGAAACCCCGATTATTATGCTGACCGCACGTGG
Source organism: Alphaproteobacteria bacterium (assembly GCA_045617605.1). Classification (GTDB taxonomy): domain Bacteria; phylum Pseudomonadota; class Alphaproteobacteria; order CAAHEQ01; family UBA3637; genus UBA3637. Next base: position 9,700 of record JAZLIX010000057.1, read on the forward strand.
CGATGAATCGGATAAGGTCAAGGGACTTTCGCAAGGGGCGGATGATTATATGACCAAGCCTTTTTCTGTTCCAGAGTTGATGGCTCGGATAGGGGCGCTTCTTCGCCGAACAAAAAACACATCTGTTCAAGAAACTTTATCCTGCGCTGGCATAGAAATGAATTTTGATACACATCAGGTGATTCGGGATGGTGTCCCTGTTCATATGGGACCCACAGAATTTCGCTTGTTGCAGGAATTGATGCAAAAGCCTGGATACGTCATTTCACGTGAAGACTTATTACATCTTGTTTGGGGGGATAATGTTTTTGTGGAACTCAGGACAGTGGACGTTCATATTAAACGCTTACGTCAAGCTTTAAATATTAATAACAAGCCTGATATTATTCGGACGGTTCGTTCGGCGGGATATGCCATAAATATTGACAAAAAATGATTTTTGGGGTATAATGGGCTTTATTTATTGAAAGGCTTTTGAATGGCTCGTTTACCTGATGATTCTCCTATTCGTTCCCAAATTTTACCTTCTGTGTGGGCTGGTTATACTTTACCCCGCTCTGAGATTATGGGGGAAAAATTGCCCTCCAAAGGGGCTATTTCTTCATCGAATGTCCCTCAAGAATGGATGGATGAAATGTTTGAATCTTTTCAAAATGGCTCTTCGGTTGATTTTTATGATAAATATTTGGGGCGTTCTTTAACTCAAAAAAATCATGAAGAAATTTTATTGGAAGCGAATAAGATTTTAAAAGGAAATGTTCGTGATTTAACCTTACCAAATAACCCTTTAATTTTAATTGCAGCTATGGATATTGCACATAATGCTAATGAATACGGACATCATTTATTTCAAAAGGCTTGCTTTTTAAAGGAACAAGATCAATTACCCAAAGAATGTAAATTTATCTTTTGGCGTAAAATTAATCCATCACTTTATGATGAAAAAGAATTTAAAATTGTTCAAAAAAATTTGTCCGAACAAAAAGTTCCACAACAGTGGGTAGTCAACGCTTTTTATCAGTGGCTTGAGAAAGATGATTCAAGAGATTATCAGGCTCATATGCAAAAAATATCTGAGTTAGAGTTTTGTTTAGATAAGGAAGGATTAATGCCTGTAGAACGTGCTGTGCGTGATTATTGTAACCGATATCCGACTTTACATGGTCGTCCATATCATTGCACGTCAACCACGCCGAGGTTGGCGTGGTTACGGGAAATAAAATCTTTGACTTTTTTATGAAAAAGTACTATAATATCTTCTGTTTTAGGCAGGGGTTGCCTAGGTTTAATTAAAAAAAGGAAGGAAAATGATTAATATTACGTTGCCAGATGGGGCAAAAATGCCCTTTGAAGGGTCTGTAAATGCTTTACAGGTGGCCGAAAAAATTAGTGCAAATTTAGCTAAAGCTTCTGTTGTCGCTAAAGTAAATGATACTTTAGTTGATTTAACAACCCCTATTACAACAGATAGTACTCTTTCCCTTTTAACAATGAAAAATCCCGAAAGTTTGGAAGTATTGCGTCATACGACGGCTCATATTTTAGCTCAGGCTGTGGAATCCCTTTATCCCCAGGCTAAAGCAACGATTGGTCCAGCTATTGAAAATGGTTTTTATTATGACTTTTATGGGATTGTTTTAAAAGAAGAAGATTTGAAAAAAATTGAAGCCAAAATGGCGGAAATTGTGGCGGCGGATTTACCGATTGTGCGTTCCGTTGTTTCACGTGAAACAGCTAAGGAAATTTTTACAAAGCGGGGTGAAAATTTTAAAGTGGAATTAATTGATGATTTACCCGCCGAAGTTAAAGAAGTTTCCCTCTATACCCAAGGGGATTATGTGGAACTTTGTCGTGGTCCACATTTACCCAGTACAGGACGTGTTGGAAAAGCATTTAAACTGACGAAAGTTGCCGCTGCCTATTGGCGTGGAGATTCAAGTCGTGAATCTTTACAACGTGTTTATGGAACAGCCTTTTTTAATGAAAAAGATTTAAAAGCTTATTTCACTTTGCAAGAAGAAGCGGAAAAACGGGATCATCGTAAAATTGGACGGGCTTTGGATTTGTTTTATTTTGATCCAACGGCTCCAGGATGCCCTTATTGGTTACCAAAGGGTCTTAAGATGTATAATCTTTTGTTGGATTATTGGCGCAAAGAACATGAAAAAGCGGGCTATCAAGAATTTGCAGGGCCTTTGATGAACTCAAAAGTTTTGTGGGAAACGTCTGGGCACTGGGCACATTATAAAGACGATATGTATCTTTTAACGGCTACAGAAATGTCCGAGAATGAGGTATATGCTTTAAAGCCGATGAGTTGTCCTTCAACCATGTTGCTCTTTAATTTAAAAACACGTTCTTATCAAGATTTACCTATTCGTTTTTCTGATGTAGATATGATTCACAGAAATGAGGCTAGTGGTGCTTTAAATGGCATGTTCCGTGTACGTGAATTTCACCAAGATGATGCTCATATTTTTATTACTGAAGATCAGATTGAAGAAGAATACGAACGCCTGTTTGCTTTGGCGGATCAATTCTATAAATTGTTTGGCTTAAAGTATGAAATGAAACTGTCCACTCGTCCAGATGATTTTATTGGTGATATTGAAACATGGAATCGGGCGGAAGATGCTCTACGTCGTATTTTGGATAAGCACTGTGGTAAAGGGAATTATTCCTTAAAAGAAAAAGACGGGGCTTTCTATGGACCAAAGGTGGATATTGCCATGAAGGATGCCTTAGGTCGTGAATGGCAGACAGGTACTTTCCAACTGGACTTTCAATTAGCAGGTCGTTTTGGATGTAAGTATATTGATAAAGACGGTAATGCAAAAACACCTGTGGTGATTCACCGTGTGTTGTATGGCTCTTTGGAACGCTTTATGGGCGTTTTGACTGAACACTTTGCGGGGGCCTTCCCTGTGTGGATTTGTCCAGTCCAAGTGCGGATGCTCCCAGTCTCTGATAAGCATCGTGAGTACGCCCAAAAAATTATGGATAAATTGAATGGTTTTGGCATTCGCACCGAAATGGAACGTCAATCCAATACGATTGGCTATCAAATCCGTGAAGCTCATAATGCCAAGATTCCTTATGCTCTGATTATTGGAGATAAAGAAATTGAATCCAATACGATTTCTGTGCGTGACAGAACAGGGACTCAAAAGAATGCTATGAATCTGGATGACTTTATCAAAGTTGTGAAACAAGTCAACGATACTCAATCACTCGAACTTTGGAAATAGGGAGAAACTGAAATATGAACCTAAAAAAGACCCTTAAGAGTATGGCACTGGCAGGGATGACTTTTGCAGCGGGAGTTGGTGCCTATCATGCGGGACAGTCGAAATCAGAAAAAAGTGATGTTCCAGGTAATTATCAAACAACAACACTTACCACAAAGGATACCTATGAATTACGGGCAGGTGTTTTGATGCCTTTGGCTGGTGAGTCTGTTTCTGATTATGAAACTCGTCGGTTGCGTTTGGAAAAACAAGAAAATAAACTTAGACAGGATTTAGCCAAGCATTATCAAGCACAATTGAAGCAATTGGAATCGCAAAATGCCAGTGATACTTTGATAGAAATGTGTGAAGATAAGTTGGAAGAAAATCAACAAAAGGCCAGTTATTTTTCCTATTATAGTGAAGCAGGTCAGCAGAAATTAAAAGCCTTTAATGATAATCAAAATAGGGCTAATGCCACGACTGGTCGTTCGGGGGTTGGGTATAATGGCAATCGTAATAATGTTCATTCTGCCGGTAGTCGTTCAGGAAGATCTTACGATTTTTAAAAAATTCTTGACTTTTGTGAAATGGTTTGGTAAAATTCCATTACCACTTTAGGAGCGTTGGCAGAGTGGTAATGCAGCGGATTGCTAATCCGTCATCCTGTTAAAGGGATGCAGAGGTTCGAATCCTCTACGCTCCGCCACACAATGCAAGTCGCTAAAAATAGCGACTTTTTTCTTTATTTTCAATGGCTTAATGCGGTTCGATTGTAGTCATTTCAAAAACTGGCTATTTTCATCAATAATCGAACTCGATATCTTGTAAGTGATTGATTTTATTATGTTTCATATTTTTTGAGTTTTTTAATGCACTCTAAAACTCATACCGACATTCGAACTTTAGAGATGGTTGATCCTTTATTGTTTTTTAACTTCTCTTAGTGCTTATAATATAAAAAAACAATAAAAATACTTGCTTTTAAGAAAAAATACAGATATAATATCCAAGAAGGGTGTGGTTATCCTTCTGTTTCAAAAAGGAGTATACTCATGAAAAAAGAAATTATTTTAAAAAAATTAAAGAAAGTTGTTAAAGCACCTTGTGCTTATTCGACGGATATTCAATAATTTTGTTGTTGCTATTTTTATCATAGCACCATGATTGTTCAAAGATGCACATTACTAAAGATACTCATTTATGTATAAGTATTATTGTAACAGGACGTTGTAATTGTAACTGTGAGTATTGTCATTTTTTTGCAAATCATGATCGAAATGAATACAATATAGATATTGATGATGATTTATTTCAGCAATATATTTTTGCTATACGAGAATTACAGAAAATTACCCCCCATATAACCTGCCGTTTTTCAGGGGGGGAACCTCTTTTTATGGGAAAGAGAGTTTTTGAACTTTCTGAGAAACTATACCAACAAACAGGATTAAAACCCTATATTTTATCCAATGGGCAATTGCTGAGTAAAGAAAACATCCATCACGCAAAAGAAACTCACGTTTCCTCTTTTGTTGTTTCTGTGGAGAATCCTTTTTTGATTTCTAAGGGTGCATTTGCTACGGATATGGTGATTGAAAAATTTTCACGTCTTCAAAATAAGGACGTTCCGTTGTTTTTAGGAATGTTGGTCTTGCCTAATAATCAATTTAAGAATATAAAAAAAATCGCAGATTATTTTTGGGATAAAATAAAGATGATTCCTCCAATGTGTGAAGTGAATTTTCTTCCTTACCAGTCTCCTACACAAGAGGAGTTAAATGATTTATACCGTAGTGTATATCAAGTTGTAAAAGAATATAATGGCAAGTCGAATATTTCCTTGTTTCCGTATATAATCCCAGAATACTATCCAAATAATTCTGAACAAACAGAGTTTTTGGTAGAATTTCCGTTGATGGATACGATGAACATAAAAAGAGATGGTTATTCTGCTGTGGTTGAAAAATTAGAAACAAAAATAGGAAATTCTTATAGTCGATATACTTGTCCTAATATTGATTGTGATTGGGCAGATTCGTGCAAAGTAATAAAGTGGGTTTGGAAAATGAACACAGATAAAATTCCAACAACTAAAAAATTAAAGGATTATTGTCGCTTTAAAAAAATATTGTCTCAAGCATTTTATGATGCATTATCGGAGGAATAAGAATAAAATGAATATACAGAATACACTAAAAATAATGTTAAAGGGGGCTGCGGATGGTAGTACTCCAAAGGAAATTACGGAAAAATTAGAGCAGGTTCAAAAAGAAAACAGACCTATGCGAATAAAACTGGGATTAGATCCTTCAGCTCCCGATATCCATTTAGGCCATACAGTTGTTTTGCGAAAAATAAAACAATTGCAAGATTTAGGACACCAGGCGATTATTGTTATTGGGGATTTTACAGGAATGATTGGGGATCCAACTGGAAAAAGTAAAACAAGGAAACAGTTGACACCCGAACAAGTAAAGGCAAATGCAGAAACTTATCAAAAACAGATTTTTAAAATTTTAAATCCAGCTCAAACAATCGTGAAATATAATAGCGAGTGGTTGGGCAAGATGACCTTTAAGGACGTTATTGAATTAGCTGCAAAAACAACGGTAGCTAGGATGTTGGAACGGGATGAATTTCAAAAAAGATATAATAACAAACAGCCCATCTCTGTACATGAATTTTTTTATCCTTTGATGCAGGCTTACGATTCTGTTATTTTACAAGCCGATTTGGAATTGGGCGGAACCGATCAAACTTTTAATATTTTGATGGGACGTAACATTCAAAAAGATTATGGGCAAGCACCTCAAATAACTCTTTTTATGCCTCTTCTTGAAGGAATTGATGGTGTTGAAAAAATGAGCAAAAGTTTAGGAAATTATATTGGTATCAATGAATCGGCTAATGTGATGTACGAAAAGGTGATGAAAATTCCTGATAGTATGATTATCAAGTATTATGAATTGGTGACAGATATACATCCAGATGAAATTGCTAAGATAAAGGAAAAATTAAACTCTGGTGTAAATCCTCGGGATATTAAAATGGATTTAGCAAGAGAAATTACCGGGCTTTATCATTCTGAGGATGAAACAATCAAGGCAGAAGAGTATTTTAAAACCGCCTATCAAAAAGGACAAGTTCCAGAAAATGCAACAATTTTGAAAGTTGTGCATACTGAAGGAATGGATAATGGACAAATTTTAATAGAAACACTGTTTAGCTGTGGGAAGTATAAGTCAAAATCGGACATCAGACGTTTGATTATTCAAGGTGCGGTGAAAGTAAATGGTGAAAAAATTGCTGATTTAAAGGCTGTACCACCACTTGATGATAAATCCAATATCCAAATTGGGAAAGGAACATTTTTTAAATTATTATAATACGAATGGTTATACGAGTTCCCAATATGCACAGCATTGCCCGCCAAATTGGACAAGTCGCTAAAAATAGCGACCGGTTTCTGTGTAAATTATTTTAGGTGTGAGGTAATTTCATTAATCATTAAAACGATATTCGTCATAAATATTTTAACTGCAATTGAAACCAATATTAAACCAAAGAATTTTTGAAGTGCATACAAAAAACTGGGGCCAAAAATTTTGTTAATTTTCTTCAAGCCTTTTAAAATAATAAAGATAATAATCGCATTTAGAAAACATGCAATCAATATGTTTATGCTTTGGTACTGAGTTCGCATACTAATCAAAGTTGTAAATGTTCCCGCACCAATTAACAACGGAAAAACAACAGGCATAAATGTTGTATCCTGAGTTACACTTTCTTTTGATTTAAAGAAACTCATATTCAATAACATGCCTAGTCCGATTAAAAAAATAACAAAAGATCCTGCCACCGCAAAAGAGGATATTGTAACACCCAGTAAGCCTAAAAATGTATCTCCAAGATAAAAGAAAAAAACCAAAATGAACAATGACATCAGGGCGGCTTTAAGTGGGTATATTACTTTACCATCTTCTTGAAGATTGATGAAAACTGGGATGCTTCCTAAAGCATCAATAACTGCAAATAAAACGATAAAGGCATTAAAAATTTCAGAAAATGAGATAATCATGATAATAAACTCCTGTAAAGTTGATAATGTATAGTATATATTAAAATCTTTGTCAAGATGT
>JAZLIX010000058.1:0-5279 GCA_045617605.1 Alphaproteobacteria bacterium
TAAATTCCTTTACCGTTCATTTGATTCCAAATAATATCCCAAGCGGTGAGTCCTCGCTTGTTTTTACGGTTTGTTAGGTCTGCCCCATAGTCTATAAGAGTATAAATCAACTCTTTACGAAGGGTCGGTTTCATCTCAGGATTTAATAAAACTCTCATAAGGGCGGTGTTTCCCCAAATGTCTTGAGTATCTAATGTTTTTAATCCACAATCTACCATGACCCATGGGACAACAGCTTCACAACCTTTATCATCCACAGCAAACATAAGAGGCGTTTCCCCATGCTTGTTCTTGGTATTAGGGTTGCCACCTAAATCCATCAGTATTTCAATTTGTTCTGCTTTCTTAAACTCATTCAACGCATACATAAAGGGTGTAGTTTCAATTGGCCCATAGGGCTCGTTTAGGTCTGCACCCAAACGAACCAAACGGGCAACTAAATTAAAATTCTTAGACTCTATTGCTTTCCATAACTTTTCTTGTAAATCTTCCATAGTATTCTCCTTTTAAGGTTATTTATGAAACAAATAATCTGTAAATACCTTATGATAGAGTCTCATGACTCTTGAGCCATTGATGTCTCTCAGTATGTAATATTGCTCAAGATTAGCCTTAAAGTTATGTTTTTCCATTGTTCTGAACACATACATAACGGTTTCTGTACTAACCTTATTTAAAAGACGGAAAAGGTATTTAAACTCACGCTTATTGTTTAAATGTAATGCATGGTATTTGTACTTAAACAGAAGTTCCAGCATCTTGCCCCTATTTCCTTCGCAAAATTGATAGACCCAAGCCAAAGGTTGATTATTAAAGGATTTGTTGATATCAGCACCTTTTAATAATAACTCTACCATTTCCATATCGGGATGAAATGTGGCAAATTGTGTCAGGGGTGTTTCTTCTTTCCGGCATCCTTCTTTTCCAAGGATAGCTTCTTTTATTTGTTGTTTATTCATATTAAGCTACTTTCAGTTCTGATGTTTTTTCTACTTTCTTCGACATTTTAGATTGAATCCAAGCGTCTATATCGGCAATTTCATAAAGGACATGACTTCCGAACTTTTGAAACTTTGGTCCAACACCTCTTGTGGACATTGAGGCCAAAGACTTATGTGTCGTTTGAATCCCTGTCATATTGTTGTGCAAAAGTAGCAAATATCATTATACTGTAATGGTAAAACAACTCAATATAGCAAACACCATTGAAAATATAGCGCAAGATTATGGAAAATATTTAGAAGAGAATATCATCAAGTATCCTGATCAATGGTATAATTTTTATCATTATTTTGAATAAATTTGTTGATTTCTTATAAAAAAAGTTCTAGTAATAAAATTCGTAAACTTACTATAAGGAGGTAAAAATGAAAAAAATACTGTGTTTAGCAATGACATTGATGACATTAACAGCATGTCAACAAACAAGGTTTGTATATTCCAATCAAGTTCCTACACAACCAACTTATTCACAAACGGAACATTATACTTTTTGGGGTAAAAAAGCAACCATCGAACCACTTAAAGTTTGTGGTTCAGCGGAGAATGTCGCTATGGTTGAACAAAAAGAAAAAACTGGTCAAAGTTGGTTACGTTTTTTAACAGCAGGAATATATCAACCGGTTACAGTTCAAGTGTATTGTAAACGACCAATGAGAAGTAGTTATTCAGCTGGTCAACCAAGAGAATAAATAAAAGGGACATTTAAATGTCCCTTTTTAATTCTAGAATTTAATTTAACTTTTTAAAAATTTTTGGAACTCAAGTATTGAAAATAACGTAAATAAAAAAAGTCGCCTTACTAGACGAATTCTGTCTTTTAGTCATCTTTCCACTTTAAAATAAGAAAATGCATACCGACCTTCTCCTCTTAGGTTAATATGCCACTTTTCTCCTTAAAATGCGAGCACTTTAAAAAAAATTATACCTAGTTGTTGTACTTTCTAATCCACGCTGATGAGGGGGGGGCACTTTTATGTTGTTCTAATACTTTTTCAAAATTTGTCATAGAATCGTTTTTGTCTTTATTAAGTTTATGTTCATTATAATATTCTTCCAAAGTAATCTTTGAAACGAATATTTTTTCTGCTACATTCTTGCCGACATACCTAAAATGCCATGGCTCGAAACTAAAACCGGTAATTTCTTCCTTTCCCTTAGGATATCTTAAAATAAAACCATATTTAAACGCATTAAAAAACAACCATCTGATTTCTGGATCATCTTCTTTTTGTTCTTCTATCATTTCATTATTTCTTCTAAAGATAATGTCTACGGCCAATCCTGTTTGATGTTCACTTCCTCCGGCGGGAGCAACAAATGCCAAAGCATGTTTTACTCCTCTTTTGGAAGCAATATCATCAAATACTCTTTTTTGATATTCATATGTACGATATGAGGAATCAATAAATATCTCATAGCCATTTTTTAAAGCATCCTTTTGCATTTTTTTGAAGGCTCTATATGCCTTTGAATTAAGCTGATTGACGTATGTCTTGTCCAATTTTGTTCCCATAGGTTCGTCTATTTTAACCAAATCTTCTGGAACATAGCTCCTATCAAGCAAATTTTCCTTATTAACCAATATGGTATAATCCATTCTTCGACCTTCTTCGTATAGTTGCCATTTATTTTTCCTTTCCAAACTTCTCTTCCCATTCAGACTTTAGTAAAGACCAAAAGTTCGTATCACGGAATCTTTGATGGACCTCATCCCAGCAATCTTGTCTCATCACGCCATCTAAATGATATCCTAATCTTTCAGGAATATGGACAGATCTTAGGTTTTCTGTATCGTTTCTAATATAAATCCTATTTAATCCCCATTTAAACATAGCGGCTTGTAATGCTTTAACAGATTCCTGCATATAACCTTTCCCTACATAAAATTTAGATAGCCAGTATCCAATTTCGCCACACTTGTTTTCTTTGGAAATATGGCAACAATCTACACAACCAATGATTTCTCCTGTTTCTTTTAAGGTTATCATAAAAGCGAATCCAGACTCTTCTTCCCAATGCTTTTGACACCAATCAATCAGGTAGTTTGTGTATTCCACTTCCGCCGAATGTGTTAAATCCACCCAAGGCAGCCATTCACGCAAAGTGTCCCTGGATTTATCTACGACTTCATAGAGTTCCTGCGCTAATTGAAAGGTGGCAGGATATGGTCTTTTTAAAATAATCCGCTCAGATTCAATTTGTTCTGGAAATTCCATAGGACCTCCTTTGTTTTGTTTGTTTTTTTTAAAAGTAATCTAATATTACTATTAAAATAATAAAAATTCAATGCATATTTAATTATTATGAAAAAGCAGTTGTCTCTAAGTCTATAAAAAGGAAAAACTATGAGATTAAGGCAATCGTCTTCCAGTCTATCAAAAGGACTTTTCTTGAGTAATTGGCAGTTGTCTTCAGGTCTATAAAAGGGATAAAAAGGATGTTAAACCATCTGTCCACTCTATAATATATAAGAAAGGTGGAGTAGGGCAGGATGTTACGGGGTATTTTGACGGGTAACCCGTACGGGAAAGTCAAAAATGACCAAAAAAAGCCAAAAAAAAGGCCTTTCAAGTGAAAGGCTTAATCGGTCAAATGGTCGGAGCGACTGGATTCGAACCAGCGACACCTTGCTCCCAAAGCAAGTACTCTACCAGGCTGAGCTACGCTCCGTTCCGACTACACACTATTCTAGCGTTATTTTATTCAAAAAGCAAGTCTTTTTTACAAAAAGTTAAAAATATATTAAAAAACTCTTGACAAAAAGATTAAATGGTGATAAAATATGGGCTATCCTGCCTGGCAGGGTCAGATGTTTGTGTCATTTAGTCTCCCTATATAACGAACATCTGTAGTGGAAAGTGCGAAACCTCCCCCTTTTTTTATTCGCCTTTCTGCAATAAAGTCCCTCAAGGTTCGCCTTGAGGGATTTCTTTTAGGTTTTATATTATAAAAAAATAGAGTTTATTTCCGATTCGTTTTTTAATGAAAAAATGGGCCACCAAAGGCGACCCATCCAAAATAATTTTTGAAGTTTCCAAGTTTAGCGCTTGCTGAATTGGAAGCGTTTACGAGCTTTAGAAAGACCAGGTTTCTTACGTTCAACCACACGGCTATCACGTGTTAAGAATCCAGCTTTCTTTAAAGCGGTATGTAATTCTGGTTCGAACAAATCCAAAGCACGGCTGATACCATGGCGCAAAGCATAAGCTTGACCGGACAATCCACCACCAGTGGCAGTACAAACAACATCAAATTGGCCTTCACGATTTGTGACAACAAAAGGTTGATTGATAATCATTTGTAACACAGGGCGAGGGAAGTAAGCTTTGATATCACGATCATTGACGGTAATTTTACCTTTACCCATCTTGATGAACACGCGAGCAATAGCGTCTTTCTTCTTACCAGTAGCTTGACTGCGACCAAATTTGTCCTTTTTGGGTTCGCGTTTAGCTGGAGTTTCTTCTTTTTTTACTTCCTTGACCACTTCTTCTTTGGCAGGAGCTTCAGCTTCTTGAGCGACAACCTTCAAGTCTTCCAAGCCTTTTTTTGCCACTTTGGAAACTTTCTTTTCCACAACAACTTTAGTGACTTTATCAGCCTTTTTTGTAGTGGCTTTTTTATCAGTAGATTTTTTAACAGTTGTTTTTTTTGTTTCTTTAGCGACCATTATGCACCTCTCTTATTTTTACGATTTTTACCAGCAATGTCCAAAACAATAGGATTTTGGGCTGCATGAGGATGTTCAGCACCCTTAAAAATACGCAATTTAGTCATTTGTTGACGACCTAATTTGTTGCGAGCAATCATGCAAGACACAGCGTCCATCAAAACACGTTCAGGATGTTTTTCCAATTGGTGTTTTAATAAGATTTCTTTAATCCCACTGATAAATCCAGTGTGATGGAAATAAGATTTTTGAACATCTTTTTTACCAGTGAAAGCAATTTTTTCGGCATTGATGACGATCACATAGTCACCACAATCTTGGTTTGGTGTAAAGCAAGCTTTGTTTTTACCACGTAAAATAGTAGCGATCTGGCTGGCTAAACGACCTAATACAACATCAGTTGCATCAATTAAGTACCACTTGATATTTGCATCAGCGGGCTTAACCATTTTTGTTTGTTTAGTTGTCATTTTTTAATCCTTTTTTTGTTAAAAACAAGCGCATTATACACCTAACATTCCCAAAAGTCAAGCACTTTTTATGTGGTACTATATTGCCACAAAATAAAAATGAAATAAATTTAAAAATTCCTGTTGCAATTTAAAAA
>JAZLIX010000059.1:0-2474 GCA_045617605.1 Alphaproteobacteria bacterium
CCCTTTTTTCTAAATTTTATATATTATATTACGTTATATTATTTTTGTCAATTATTTTTTTATTTTTTCTCTTGACACAACTAAAAAGAGAAGATAGAATGAGAACAAAACAAGAACTAAAAGGAGAAAAAAATGACACCAAAGCAATTTACTTTATTTCAATTTATTCGTGATTTTACAGAACAAAATGGTTATGCTCCTAATTTTGATGAAATGAAAAAATTTATGGGCTTAAAATCTAAATCTGGGATTCATCGCTTATTGAAAGAGTTGGAAGAACAAAACATCCTAACACGTCAACCTCATCAAACGCGTGGCTTGATTTTACCAAAGGCTCAGGAAATTTCTAATGATGATGTGGTTGAATTACCTCTTTATGGAAAAATTGCAGCGGGACTTCCCATTGAAGCTGTAGCTGATCCGAATGAAAAAGTGGCAGTACCCTCCTCTATGGTTGGTTCTGGTGATTATTATGCTTTAACTGTGGAAGGGGATTCTATGGTGGGAGCCGGTATTATGAATGGTGATACTGTTATTATTCGCCATGCTAAAAATGCAGAGAATGGACAAATAGTGGTTGCTTTGGTGGATGAATATGAAGTCACTTTAAAAAAGTGGTATAAAAAGGGTCATTCCGTTGCCCTTGAACCCGCTAACCCTGCTTATGAAACACGTGTTTTCAGTGAAGATCGTGTAGAGGTTCAAGGAATTTTGGCGGGTCTTATGCGTCGTTATGAAGGAATTTAACCTAAAATTTTGGGAATGTCATTTAAATTTTTTACCCAAAAATCAGGGGAATTGTCTTTAAATTCTGCCAATTTGGGGTCTGTTCCCACTAAAATAGCTTTTCCGTTTTTATAATTATGAGCCATCTTTACATCAGAAACACCATCTCCGATTGCCCAAAGTTCATCAAAATCAGCATAATTTTTTAGGGCATTATCTGTAAAAACTTGACTAGGCTTATTTTCAGCAAACTGTTCAGCTCCACAAATATCAGAAAAGTATTCAGCCATTCCTGATGCTTCAGCTTCTTTTTGTAAGATTAGGTAATGCTTATTACTGGCTAAAATATTAATAAATCCTTGTTGTTTTGTCCATTTTAAAATTTCTTTTGCCCCCTCTAATAAACGCAAATTAAAGATATTTTTTTGGTAATTTTTAAAGTAAATTTGCTTAACTTCATTTAAATCAAAATGTGGGAACAGGTCTTTAAACAATTGACTGCCTGCAGAATTCATAAAAAACTTCATCTGTTCTCGTGTAATGAGTGGCATATTATAATGTTTAAATGTTGCATTAAAGGCTTCTTTTAATGGCTCTATTGTATCTGCCAAAGTGTTATCCCAATCCCACAAAATGACTTTCATCTTTATCCTTTCAAAATTTTCTTGATTTTTTACCATATTATTATTATACTTTCAAGTGTTTTTATTAATAAGGATTGAAAATGACACCAGAGGAATTATTAGAAAATTTTTCTTATTTAACAGATTGGGAAGACAAGTACCGTTATTTAATTGAGCTGGGTGAAAATATGCCAGTTTTTCCAGAAAATCAGAAAACTGAGACCAATAAAGTCACTGGATGTCAATCTCAAGTATGGATTATTTATTCTAAAACAGGGGATAAATACATTTTTCAAGCTACTTCAGATGCTATTATCGTCAGAGGATTAGAAGCAGTGTTACTGACTTTTGTCAATAATAAAACTGCGGAAGAAATTCGCAATTTGGATTTAGAAAATATTTTTAAACAATTAGGATTAGAGGAAAATTTATCCCCTACTCGTCGTAATGGTTTTATCTCTATGATTTCCCGAATTCGTGACGTGATAAGCTAGCTAATCCTTTGAAAGCAAGATTTTTGTCTTTCACTAAACGTAAAGGAATTTTTTTTAGAGCGTTCGGTAAATTTTTTCTATAACTATCTAATAAGACTTTTTTGTCCTTTTCATTTTTTGGTATCAATCCCCCCCATAGATAAATGCCACCCGTGGCATATAGGGCTGTTGCTAAGTTTGCCGAAAACTTACCCCATTTTTGATAAAAAGTTTGGTAAGATAAGCGAGCAATTCTATCTATCTTTCTTAATTCGTCTATTTGACGTGCAGAATTAATTTTTTTATTTCCACCAAAATTGTGATAAAGACGAACAATGCCAGGACCTGAAATAAAATCTTCAATCTTTAAATTATTTTCAATTTGAATTTGTCCTACTTCCCCTGGAATGACTTGACCATTGATAATAAAACATCCTCCAAGTCCTGTTCCAGCCGTCATTAAAATACTTGTATTTTGACATTTATAAAGTGTTTTCAGACCTTCACCTTGTGCCTGAACATCATTAACGACAATAGCTTTTTGAATGTGATATTTCTTTTGGAGTTCTTTTTCTGACACCCGCCATTTGGGAAGATTTGTCCATTTTAAAGTTCCTTTTTGAACAGGGCCAGCCCCGGCCAAAACAATACC
>JAZLIX010000060.1:0-7793 GCA_045617605.1 Alphaproteobacteria bacterium
ACTAAACCATTATGCTTCCCATTAATAAAAGTATCTATAGTTTTTAATTCACCGCTTTCATAGTAGAATTTGGCAAGGCCATTCTCTTTTCCATCTATGAAGGGGACTTCACTTTTTAATTTCCCATTTTCGTAGTAGAATTTTGCAGTTCCATTCTCTTTTCCATTTGTATAAGGGTATTCAATTTTTAGGTTACCATTTTCATAATACGCTAAAAATACACCTTCACATTTCCCATTCTTATATGTTCCAGTCCATTCCAACTGTCCATTGGGATGATAAGTTTTAAACAAACCATGAGCAACGCCATTTTTTACAAAACCATCTTGCTTTAATGGGCCATCTTCATAAAATTCTTTTACATAGCCTGTAAAGGGCTTTTTATTTTTGATATCTGTATAAAAACCTGAAACGGTACAATCAACATCTTTCCCGCAAATATATACTTTATTGTGATGTATAAAATATCCCCCCACAAGTGAACCCATGATTAATAATAACGCTATTATTATCAGGAAGGATCTTTTAATAATCAGATTTTTTCTGTTTTTATTTTTCTGTTTTGTCATTTTAATCTCCTTTTTCATCAGACTATCATACATAAAAATATATTTCAAGTGGTAATTTAGTGCTGTGGACTTATATAAAACTCTTGCTTTTTGGGGGTAAATCTGCTATAATATCAGCATTGCTTTTTGATGAAAGCCCTTTTAACCTTGCTGAACGATATCTCGGTTATGGCTGGAAAGGGTGGGAGAAAAGCAATCATCAACTTAAAACGAAAGGAAAAAAGATGTCGATGTCAAAAGAAGCAAAGCAAGCAATTATTGCTGAATATGCCACCACAAAAGGCGATACAGGTTCACCTGAAGTTCAAGTGGCTTTATTAACCGAAGAAATCAAGGCTCTTTCAGAACACTTGAAAAATAACAAAAAGGATTTCCACTCTGCTCGTGGTTTATTGGCACGTGTGGCAAATCGTCGTCGGTTATTGGCATATTTGAAAAAAACAGATCAAAAGCGTTATGATGATTTGGTCAAACGTTTGAAACTGCGTAAATAGTTTCGATTCAGGAAAGGGGGTCAAGGGACACCCTTTCCTTTAATTATATGTATGAAGATGAAAGGAAAAAAATGAGCTTATTTAAAACCTATAAAAAAGAAATGACTTGGGGAGGAAGAACTCTTTCTATTGAAACTGGTAAAATGGGACGTCAAGCAGACGGTTCTGTGATTGTCCGTTATGCCGATACAGTGGTGCATGCAGCAGTGTGTGCCAGCAAAAAAACACCCGAAACATTTGAAGATTTTATTCCATTAACAGTGAATTACCAAGAAAAAGCCTATGCGGCAGGACAACTTCCTGGTGGCTTTTTCAAACGTGAAGGCAAGCCCTCTGAACACGAAGTGCTGGTTTCTCGTTTGATTGACAGACCTATTCGTCCCTTGTTTGTGAAGGGCTTTAACAATGAAACTCAGGTTGTTTGTACTTTAATTTCTTATGATAAAAAGACACAATCTGACATTGTTGCAATGATTGCAGCCAGTGCGGCTTTGACAATTTCTGGTTTACCATTTTTGGGACCTATTGCAGGGGCCAGAGTCGGCTACATTGACGGTGAATATGTGTTGAATCCAAAAGTCAGTGAAATGAAAAAAACTCAGTTGGATTTGGTGGTTGCCGGCACTCGTGAAGGTGTGTTGATGGTGGAATCCGAAGCTCAAGAACTTTCAGAAGAAATCATGTTGGGGGCTGTGGAATTTGGACACGAATCCTTAAAGCCTGTGATTGATTTGATTATTTCTTTGGCTGAAGAATGTGCCAAGGATCCTTGGGAAGTGAAAGCCGAACCAGCAGAATATGCGACCGTTCGTACTGAAATCAAGGAAAAATTGGGTGCAGAAATTGAATCTGCCTATAAAATCCATAATAAGTTGGAACGTCAAGATAAAATTGCTGAAATTAAAGAAAAAGCAAAAGCTCTCTTCGACGGGGAAGGTCATGAAGCAGAATTGGCCATTTACGAAAAGGTTTTCCATGAATTGGAAGCCAGAACAGTGCGTGATTCTATTTTGGCTGGAAATCCCCGTATTGACGGACGTGATACAAAAACAGTGCGTCCTATTGAAACAGAAGTGGGGCTTTTACCACGTGTTCATGGTTCCGCTTTGTTCACGCGTGGCGAAACACAAGCTATGGTTATTACCACCTTGGGAACAGGCGATGATGAACAAATAGTTGATTGTTTGGATGGTGAATATTCACAAACTTTCTTGTTGCACTATAACTTCCCGCCTTATTCTGTGGGCGAAGTGGGGCGTATGGGATCCCCAGGTCGTCGTGAAATCGGTCATGGCAAGTTGGCTTGGCGTGCTATTCATCCAATGTTGCCAAAACATGAAGATTTCCCTTATACGATTCGTGTTGTTTCTGAAATTATGGAATCTAACGGTACTTCATCTATGGCAACAGTGTGTGGTTCTACCTTGTCCTTGATGGATGCTGGTGTGCCAATGAAAAAGCCAGTGGCAGGTATTGCTATGGGATTGATTAAGGAAGGTGATAAGTTTGCCGTTCTAACAGATATTTTAGGCGATGAAGATCACTTGGGTGATATGGACTTTAAGGTGGCTGGAACACGTGATGGTGTGACCGCTTTACAAATGGATATTAAGATTACATCTATTACACCTGAAATTATGAAGATTGCTTTGAATCAAGCCCATGAAGGCCGTATGCACATTTTGGGTAAAATGGCTGAATCATTGGCTGAACCTCGTGCAGATATCAGCTCATTGGCTCCACGTATTCAATCTTTCTCAATTGATAAAAATAAGATTGGTGATGTGATTGGTACGGGTGGTAAAGTCATTCGTGAAATTACTGAAAAAACAGGTGCCAAAATTGAAATTGACGATAATGGACTTGTTTCTGTGGCCTCTAATGATAGCAATGCTGCTCAAGCAGCAATTGATTGGATTCAATCCATTGTGGCCGAACCAGAGGTTGGACATATCTACGATGGTAAAGTTGCTAAAGTTATGGACTTTGGCGCCTTCGTGACCTTTATGCCGAATCGTGACGGATTGGTGCACATTTCTGAAATGGCTGAAAAGCGTGTGGAAAAGGTGACTGATGTTGTCAAGGAAGGTGATCATGTTAAAGTCATGATGATGGGTATGGAAAAAGGGAAAATCCGTCTTTCCATGAAACGTGTCAATCAAGAAACGGGGGAAGAAATTAAACTTCCACCGAAGGAAAAGAAACAAAAACAGGAAAAATCCGAAGAAAAACCTGCCGAAACAGGTGCCTCTTTGGAAAATACTCTTCCTAACGTGTAATGTTTCCTAAAATAAAAACTCCCCGCTGACCAGCGGGGACTTTTCGTTTATGGATTTATGCATGCTTCACAAGTTGCATAATCAGCTTTTCGGCAAGCTAGAGTTGCTATACCAGTTTTAGCATAATCCCAAATGCCATCTGATGTGCAGGTTAAAACTATCCAGTAATCAACCCCATCTATTGTTTGACTGCGACACGCTTTTTTCCCTGTTGTGGAACATTCTTCTTGGCAGGCATTATTTTTACATCCCCACAAACATTCTTTGAAGCGTACATTTGTATTGCCTGTGGATGGGCTTGTATATCCCCATTCTTTCCATTGTCCATTTTCACAGCTCATAATAGCCATCTCTCCCCAGCATTTTCTTTCTGTTCCTGTACATTCTTGAGTATTACATGCACCATTTGTACAGCCATACTCACATATTTCAGTCTGTTTCCAAAAGTAACCATCATCAAACCATGGACTGCATGTTTCAACTGTGATACCATGGCACTGTTTTTCACCCAAGCTTGTACACCTTCTTATATTTGAATCATCACCGCCGGGGGTGGATGGTGTAAATTCACCTGTTCCTGAATTATTTTTTTCTACACTTAAATCATTTTTAAACTTAAAAATCATTGTATTGATATCGGCACATGTTTCTGGTAAAATGCCAACAGACGTCCCCAATCCTGTATTTTTGATGTTTTGACAAAGTGTTTTATCAACATTTTCTATTTGAATGGCAAAATCTGATCCAATATAGGGAATTTCAGATAAAGAAACTGTTAATCCATTAATATCATTTCCTTCATATTCCAACAAGTTTTCAGCTGTGTTTCCATGAAATCCTTGATAAGATGAAATTGCAATAGCTCGTTTTTGAATTTCATTTAATATTTCATTTGTTTTATGCTTTTTTATGGCGGTAGAATAAGCCGCGATACCGCCCACTGAAAGTACGCCCATTATTGCCAATGTCCCCAACATTTCAACCAGACTTCGACCCGTTTCAAATTGTTTTTTCATTTTTTTTAACCTCCTTTTTACTAAATAAAATCACCACCTTTTCAGGTGGTCGGAGAGTTCAAAAATCAGTCATTTTCTTGATTCCGATGGTCTTTGGAAGATAAAATCTTCTTGAACATACACCAAAGGCTCCCCGACCACAGTCGGGAAACAAAAAGAGTGAGCCAATCTGTTATAGATTGTTTAAAACACTTGTGCACCTTTCGGGGCAGGTGTCACTCACCCAAAATGACAAGCTTTTGAAAGCTCTCTTGCACCTTTTCAGGTACTCAGAACACAGGAATACTCCCATATTCACCAGTTATTTTAAGTTAAACTGAATTAAAAAACAAGAAAAAAATTGAATACTTACCAATTTTTACACAAAGCCCTTGTTCGGGCATAGGATTCAGGTGTATCAATTTGGTAATTCTTTTTAGCAGTCGTTTTATTGATATGATCAATTAAAGGTTTTAAGTCATTCATTACTTGATTGAATTGAGCTTTTAAAACTTCATCTCTTTCTTTTGAATCTTTAACAATTTGAGGTTTTATGTTCTGTAAAGATTTTTGGACTTGAGCTTCCACATCTGGTTTAAAGAAAGTCATTGCTTGCTGTGCTACAGCTACATGATAATTTTCATGATTTTTGATGACTTTATATTCACAACTGGATGTTTTATATTTCTTATCAATATAAACAGTCAATTCATCATAGCCCATCTTGAAATTCAATGTTCCCAAGCTGACACAGGTTTTTCCGTCTTCAATTTCAACATTAGGTGTTGCATCCCCTGTAATACTCAAATGAGCTACTGTCAACCCTAAAGTATTTGGAGAAACAGGGGTCGGTGAAGAATGAATAAAATCATGTTTAGATCTTGTTGTAATATATTTGACAGCCCCTGGATTCATTGTGATATAAACACGTGTACTTGCCGAATCACAAAAAGCATTTGCATTTTGGGTTAAAAATAAGGATAATAATACAAAAAACAGGGCTCTTTTCTTTATCATATTTTCAACTTTAACAAAAAGGAAAACAAAATGCAACAAATAATTTCATGGAATGTCGCTTCAGTTCGTTCACGGATGTCTGCTTTAAGTCGATTTCTTCAGGAAAATCAACCAGATATAGTATTATTACAGGAAATAAAATCGACTGAAGAAAATTTTCCATTTTTAGAATTTAAGGCATTGGGTTACCATGCAATCATTTCAGGACAAAAGTCTTATAATGGTGTTGCCATTTTAAGTAAAGTTTCCCTTAAAGATGTTGTTTTTGAATTACCTAATGCCCCACAAACAGAACCAAAGCAAGCTCGTTTTATTCAAGCGACCCTTCCAGATGAAACGATTGTTATCAGTGTTTATGTCCCCAATGGGACAGCCCCCATGAATAATCCAATGGATACTTCCAGATTAGAACATAAACTGAAATGGATGCAAGTTTTTACAGATTACATTTCGACTTTGATTCAATTAAAAAAGCAAGTTCTAATTGGAGGGGATTTTAATGTGATAGAACGGGATTCAGATGTTTATAATCCTGAACATTTTCGGGATAGTAGTCTTATGGTTTTACCTGTCAGACAAGCCTTTCAAAAACTAAATGATCTTCCTTTAACAAATTTGATTCGTCGTTTTAATCCAATGCCTAATACTTATTCATTTTGGGATTTTCAAGGGGGAGCATGGCCCAGAAATCATGGTATTTTATTGGATTTTTTCTTTACAACAAAAGACTTAGCTGAGAAAGTAAAACAAGTCAAAATCTATAAAGAAGTTCGTGGATGGGATAAAACTTCTGATCACGTTCCTATAGCATGTGAAATTGACAAATAATCGTAAATGTGATATAATTACCCTAATGAAGTGTTACGACCATCTTTATTCATTTTCAAGCGATAAAAAACTTGTTCAACAATGTTTGGGTGATTTTTTGTTATATCAAATCTATTCACCAGTTGTTGTTCGTCAATTGTATCGGGATTGGCCGATTTTACCAGTTTATTTAAAGGATAATGTTCCAGAAGATATTGTTCAATTAATGGAAAATTCCCCTTACTTATCCAATAAAGTATTGCAAGAAAAATTAAATGAAAGAGCTATTTTTCAAGCTGTTTCAGTTTTAGAAAGTTATCAGTCCTGCGATGTTCCATTAACAACTGATCCAACCGTTCCACAAAATAGATTAAAGTTGACTTCTAAACGGGGGGATAAGGCTCTTTTAATTTTAAAAAATGCGCTGGTAAATAAACAATATACAGATAAAATGGCAAATTTAGCCTTGCGTACCAGTCATAAATTTTTGTTTGATAGTAAGTATTATTTACCAATTCATGTTTCTAAAAATAAAGCTGATGCTTTAGCATTCCCTATACGCTATGAAAAAGATGGTCCTATTGTTGCTTATAAGTTTCCAGCCATTCAATTGACAAAAGGGTGTATGAATCATTGTTCGCATTGTGATTCCAGGGCTGAAGCTCATTTGTCACATATGCCTTGGCCAATTTTTGTGGCTTTGCATCGAGGGCTTAACCAATACTATCGCTATTATCCTCAAAACGAATGTGATCATTACTTCAGCCAATTTTTTGCTGATTCAGATATGTTGGATTATGATGAATCGATTATGCAGGTGGATTCTGGGGATGTAGGGTTGTGGATAGCGGCAGAAAAATCCCCTTGTCAATATTTGACCCGTGGGGTTAAAAATGCCAAAAATAAATTGGCTCTCTCCAAGGCCTTGGTATCTGGACTTCCAATTGCAATTTCTTTTGTTGATATCCCGCAGGAAAATATGAAGCGTAATATTGAACAACTTAATCAAACTTTGGATGTTGTGGAATCCGTAAAAGAAAGGGTTGGAAATCCCACAGTTATGCATTTACACCTTAAAAGTGGGCCGACAGTTTCTGAAGAAGTTTTTCGTGATTTTCCTTTGGAACAAGATGGTATTTATGCTGTGGGTAGAGCTAAAGATTTACCTTATAAGGAAGTTAGTCATTTTCCAGATTCTGAATTTGTAGCTCCTTGCTTGATTGAACCTAACGGCAATATTACTGATCAAAAAGTCAAAAAAGGTGAAATTTCAAAAAGGACATATGGAAATATATTTGCTCGTCAATTTGGCCCAAATATTAAGCCTCTTCAACTTTTTTTTCGTCGTTTTTTAAGCAAAAAAAATAGTTTGTTTAGATGATTTCAATTTTCTGTATTTTCGATTTTTTGCTATGTAGTTGAAAATCATGAGGTGGTTTTGAAGTTTCTTTTCCATCATATTCGTAAATTATTTTTTCATTTTTTACATAGATGTTAGGAAGATGTAATTGACGATGATGTTTTTGAGCTTTTAGAACAGATGTATTCGCTATTTTCAAAAATTTATCCAATGAAAATTCATTTGTCATCTTTTAATTTCTCCCTTTTTGTAAAATATAAGGAACTAATTTA
>JAZLIX010000061.1:0-23923 GCA_045617605.1 Alphaproteobacteria bacterium
AAGTCCTTTTCCAATCAAGTAGATATCCCTTGTGTGTGGGGGGGGGGAATTGACAATCCTAGAATTGTTCCTAAACCGATACATGCCACCCCTCTTAATAGGCCCCTTTGAAAAATACCAAGAAAGGCTTGATGTCTATCCCCGGGAATTTTTCCTATTATAATTAGGCTGATAAAAACTATTGTCCCAATTAGAAGAAGTCTTTTATCTTTGTTTGGAAAACATTTGAGGAGCAAAAAATAAAAAGCAGAAACCCAAAATAAAACACTAAGATACCAAACTGGGGCATTTTTACAAACATCAAAAAGATTTCCCGCAAATCCAGTATCCTCAATAAAAAACATGGCAAAAGGTATTGTCTTTATTGAACCACATAATAATTCCCCCAAAATTATCAAAGGTAAAAAACGAATAAGCTTCTTTTTCAAAAAAGTGGAAACAGACATTTTGGGATTATAATTTTTAGCCAAACAATAACCAGATAAAATAAAGAAAAATTCAACCGCAACTGGCCCAAAAAAGGGGATACCCAATCCAAAATTAAATGTATATAGATGTCCAAATACAACAACAAGCGTAAAATATATTCTTAAAAAATCCAAATTTTGTTGGCGCAAACGATTCATAAACTCTCCTTTTTTTGTTTTCGTATAGCACATTGATCATTAAAAATCAATACAAAAACACACCCTTTCATTTTTCAACGAACGGGGTGTTCTATCAAAGACCAATCACTTATTTCCGAGTTCCGTAGAAAACAGGAGCGAAAACTTTTTTTGCCTGTTTAGTAGCAGTTTTAGCTGTCGCTTTTGGAGCCACCTTTGCTGTAACAGGTTTTGCAACAACTGTTTTTTTAGAAGTAGCAACTTTTTTTTCAGCTTTTTTAGCTGGCTTTTTAATTGCCACTTTAGCAGGCTTAAAGAATTGTTCACATGCTTTCATCCAGAAAAATTCTGCAGAACCATCTGGACGCCCTGCCTTTTCCCAAAGAAAATAAGCAGCCTCCCGAATCATATTTTCATTTATTTGTTGTACCATTTTAATACTCCTCTATATTTAAACGCACATCTACTATAAAACCAAAAAAAACTTTTTGCAACTATTTTTTTAATTTTCTTTCTTTTTTTCTAAAAAAGCAGATAATTGATCCATTGGCAAAGGTCTAGAAAACCAAAAACCTTGCCCAAAATCACATCCGTTTTGTTCAAGAAATTCCTTTTGTTCTGTTGTTTCAACACCTTCAGCCAGCACTGGAATTTGTAAATCATGTCCCAGCTTAATAATGACTGGTAAAATCTTTTTATTTTTGGGATTTTCTTCCAAGGTACGAACAAAATCACAATCAATCTTTAATTTTCTGGCATCTAAATGACGTAAATAATTAAACGAAGAATACCCCGTTCCAAAATCATCAATAGAAATTGAAATTCCTAAATTCGTTAATTCTTTAAAAACAGTTTCTTGCATTTCAGGTAAAACCAATTGCTGACTTTCCGTAATTTCACATTCCAAAAATTTACTTTCTGTCTGAGTTTCTTCTAAAACTTTTTTAATTGTCGCAATCAAAGTTGAATCTTTTAATTGAACTGCCGATAAATTAACAGCCATAACGACATCTGGATAGCCCGCATTGTGAATGGTCTTTAAATCTGTTAAAGTTTGACGCAGTAAAAATTCAGTAAAATCCTTAATTAAACCAGAAGCTTCCAAAACAGGAATAAACTCATCTGGTGGGATAATACCATTGGGGGCATTCCAGCGCATCAAAGCCTCCACAGCAACCACTTTACCCGACTTTAATTCAAATTCAGGCTGATAATAAAAAACAAATTCTTTATTTTTCAGTCCCCGTTTTAAATCTGATTCAGAAACCTTTTTTTCCTCTTTTTTCTTAAATAAAAACATATATCCTCCTTGATAAAATTCTGTTTATATCTACCTCTATACACGTTTTTTTAAAAAAAAGCTACACTTTTTTAAAAAGAAACGTTATAATCATCTTATGATAAATTTTGAAAGGATAGAAAAAAATGAAAAAACCAATTTTATTGTGTATTTTGGATGGCTGGGGATACCGTCAAGAAAAAGAAAATAATGCGATTGAAATGGGAAAAACACCTGTTTGGCATGATTTAGTCAAAAATTGGCCTTGTACAATGCTAGCAACTTCCGGTGCAGATGTAGGTTTACCAGACGGACAAATGGGAAATTCTGAAGTCGGTCATACAAACCTGGGGGCTGGACGTGTTGTTTTACAAGATCTTCCACGTATTGATAAAGCGATTAAAGAAAAAACTTTAGATACAAATCCTGTCTTACTTCATTTGATTCAGGAATTAAAAAAATCAAATGGGGTTTGTCATTTAATGGGACTGTTAGGTCCTGGTGGTGTTCATGCTCAACAAAATCATATTGTGGCATTGGCTCGTATTTTAAATAGTAATGGAATTCGTGTAGATATTCATGGATTTTTGGACGGGCGGGATACGCCACCGATGTCCGGAAAAGGTTTTGTGGCTGAATTAGAAAAGGATTTACACGATTTGTCATTGGTCAAAATCACCACATTAGGCGGACGGTATTATGGTATGGATCGTGATAATCGTTGGGAACGGGTTACAAAAGCTTATGAAGCGATTGTCAACGCTGATGCCCCCAAATTCACAACAACTGATGAAGCCATTACAACTTCCTATAATCAAGAAGTGGGGGATGAGTTTGTCATTCCTTGTGTCATTGGGGATTATCAAGGCATGAAGGATGGAGATGCAGTTCTGATGGCCAATTACCGTTCTGACAGAGCAAGAGAAATTACAAGAATGTTGTTGCAACCTGATTTTACTTTAGCTCCTCGTTCACGTGTGGTAGCCTTCGTGGACGCTGTGGCTATGACAGAATATTCTTCTGAACACACAGCTTGGATGCACACCCTTTTTCCACCAGAAGATTTAAAACATATTTTTGGGGAAGAAATTTCTACCGCAGGATTAAAACAATTACGTATTGCTGAAACAGAAAAATATGCGCATGTCACTTTCTTCTTTAATGGCGGACGTGAAGATGTTTTTGATGGAGAAGAGCGTATTTTGGTGCCGTCACCCAAAGTTGCCACTTATGATTTAAAACCAGAAATGAGTGCTGTGGAAGTGACAGATAAAATGGTAGAAGCCATTGAAAATGACAAATTTGATGTTATCGTCGCCAACTTTGCCAATGGGGATATGGTGGGTCATACAGGCGTTTTACCAGCCGCTATCAAAGCTGTTGAAACAGTGGATGCTTGTGTGGGAAGAATTGTAGAAGCCCTGAAAAAAACAGGGGGCTGTGCTTTCTTTACCGCCGATCATGGCAACTGTGAAGATATGGTGGATGAACAAGGTCGCCCCAAAACATCCCACACGAATACACCTGTTAAAGCTGTTCTGTTCAATGCCGAAGGAGTCAAAGGATTGAAAGAAGGACGGTTAGCAGACGTGGCCCCTACTTTATTGGATTTAATGGGATTAAAAAAACCTGAAGAAATGGATGGACAATCTCTTTTGATTCGGGGGTAAAGTGAAATTCTTGTGTGTTTCAATGATTGCGTTATTCAGTTGGGGGGCCATAGCAGCCACCCCGACAACGCAGGATTTAAAACAAGTAGAAACTCAATTAGAAAAAGAACGTCAAACAGAACGTGAATCTAAACAAAAAGCCACTCAATTAGAAAAAGAAGTTAAAGACGTTCAACGTCAATTAGTCAATGCAGCCAAACAAATTCAATCACAAGAGGGAAAGTTATCCCTGTTGGAACAAAAAACAAGAGAATTAGAACAGCAAGAGGCTGAACTAAAAGAAAAATTAAAATTGTCCAATAAACAATTATTTCGTGTGATGAAAGGCTTGCAAACCTTGGCCTTGCGTCCAACAGAGTTATTGATTTTTCAATCTAAAAAACCTGTGGATATGTTGCGAAGTCGTGATTTGATGCGTTATAGCTTACCCATTATCGGGCAAATGCAAACTGAAACAAAAGAAAACTTAGGAAAATTGGCCAATGTCCGTCAAGAGTTGATGAATAAAAAAGAACAAACAAAACAAACGTATTCTGATTTAATGACCCAACGGGAAAAGATGAATTATTTGGTGGGGCAAAAAAAAGTGATGCAAGCCCAATATACAACCTATTATAATGAGGCCAAGAAAAAAGCAGATGCACTGGCCTCAAAAGCACAAGATTTAAAAGACTTATTAAAACAATTAGAACAAGAACGTATTGCCACCCAGAAAAAGCAAGAACAACGTCTGCAACCTGCCCCACGTATAGCATCAGGTGCTTTTGGAAAAGCAAAAGGAATGCTTTCCTTGCCAGCTAATGGCTTGATTACGCAACATTTTGGGGATACCAGTGTTTCTGGGGCACACGCTAAAGGTATCATCATTAAGACACGTCCGAATGCCCAGATTACAGTACCTTTTGATGGAACAGTTTTATTTGCTGGCCCATTCCAAAATTATGGACGTTTATTGATTGTGGATCATGGAAATGAATACTTAACGGTGTTGGCTGGTATGGACTCTATCAATATCAGTGTAGGACAAGAATTATTGGCTGGGGAGCCTGTGGGCGCCATGGGAACAACTTACACTGATTTATATTTAGAAGTCAGATCACAAGGAACACCTGAAAATCCGGAAGAATGGTTTAGATGAAAGGGATAGGAATGAAGAAATTTTTATGTACTTTATTATTGGGAACTTTTTTGGTAAATCCTGTTTTAGCCGAAGATAAAAAGCAATCCCAACAAGAAGATGTTTATTTGTTGATGGATTTATTGGGAACAACTTTTCAAACAATTCGTGATGAAGCTGTAGAAGAAATATCCTATCGTCAAATGGTGGAAAAATCTATCAATGGTGTTCTGACATCTATTGATCCCCATTCTGGTTTCTTAGATGCCGAAGAAATGGCCGATATGGACACACAAACGAAAGGTGAATTTGGCGGATTGGGATTGGAAGTCGGTTGGGATAAAGACATGGTACGGGTAACCGCCCCTATTGATGATACACCCGGGGCTAAAGCCGGCATCCAAACAGGCGATTATATTACCCATATTGACGATGTAGCCGTCATGGGAACCAGTTTAAATGACGCTGTTAAAAAAATGCGTGGAAAACCTGGAACAAAGGTAAAACTAACCATTTTCCGTCAAGGAAAAAAGCCCTTCAATGTAACCATTAAACGAGATATTATTAAAGTCAATCCTGTTAAATTTGAAGCAAAGGGTGAAATCGGTTACCTACGTATTTCTACTTTCAGCGACCATACCGGAGATAAATTGAAAGAAGCCATTCAAAAACTCACAAAAGAAATTGGAGAGAATAAATTAAAGGGTTTTGTATTGGATTTACGTAATAATCCTGGTGGCTTATTAGACGAAGCCGTTGCTGTTTCTGACCTGTTTCTAACACAAGGGGAAATTGTTTCCACCCGTTCCAGAAAACCAGAAGAAACTGTTCGTTTTTCAGCCAAAGCTGGTGATGAAACAAATGATTTACCCTTGGTCGTTTTAATTAATGAAGGTTCGGCCAGTGCCTCGGAAATTGTGGCTGGGGCTTTGCAGGATCATAAACGTGCCGTGATTGCAGGACTTAAATCTTTTGGAAAAGGATCTGTTCAAACACTGCGTCAAATTCCTGATTTTGGTGCCATTAAAATTACAACTGCCCGTTATTACACACCATCTGGCCATTCCATTCAAGCAAAAGGCATTACACCTGATGTCGAAATTCCAAGGGCAAAATTGGAAGAATATCCACGCTTAACTGGTTGGGGAGAGGAAAATTTAGATAATGCTTTGGAAAGTGAAGATGGAAAAAAGACACCTGAAGAAATCCTGACCGAAGATAAAGAAAAAACGGATGAAACACCAAAAGACTATCAATTAGATCGTGCTGTAGACTTAGTCAAAGCTTTATGGATTGCCAAACAACAGGAGGAAAAATAAGTGCCCCATTATCGTGATGCCGTTGGAATAATGATTATCAACAATCAAAAGAAAGTATGGTTGGGGTATCGGGCATGGACACAAACATCAAAGTATCATTGGCAAATGCCTCAGGGTGGAATTGATGCTGGCGAAACCCCCGAAGAAGCAGTATGGCGTGAAATGTATGAGGAAACAGGACTGACAAAAGAGACTTGTCAATTAATTGGAGAAAGTAAAAATTGGTATAGTTATGATATTCCACCCAATATAAAAAGCAAAATTGCTGGAGAACGTCAAAAATGGTTTTTGTTTTTGTTTAAGGGAACCAACAAAGATGTCAATTTAAAGATTCAGAAAAAACCTGAATTTATTCGTTTCCGTTGGGCAGAACCCCAAAAAGCTCCCTACCTTATCATTCCCTTCAAAAAGGAAGTTTATGAACAGGTACTGGCCGAATTTATGCCTGTAATTGAAAAATTGGAAGTTTAATTTTTAACTTCCTGTGGTTCTTTGGTGACAATGACCATTGCTTCACGCAACACACGATCGTGAATCATATACCCTGTCTGCAAGTTTTCAATAATTGTACCATTAGGCTTTGACGGATCTTCCACCTGTTGTACCACTTGATGCTTTTCTGGATCAAAAACTTTTCCCATATCATCCATTTGAACAATGTGATTTTTACCCAAGGCATCTGTCAGTTGCTTTTGCGTCAATTCTACCCCTTGCAATAAATTGATGAAAAAGGAATCACAAGGTTTATCGGACTTACCCATTTCCACTTTTGCTTGATGAATAGCCCTAGCCAGATTATCCGCCACAGGCAACAAATCTTTTGCAAAATCTTTGGTCGCATAGCGTGCCGTATTTTGCATATCCAGCGCACACCGCTTTTTGATATTTTCACATTCTGCCGCCGAACGCAAAGCTAAATCTTTCCAGTGCAAGACCTCTTGACCTAACTTTTGAACTTGATCTTCGACCACTGGTGCTGGAGCAGAAGTTGGTTCTTTTTCGGTTTCTGGTTTTTCTTTTTTTGTCATCTTGGATCCTTTCGTTTTATAATACATATGTAGTCATCTTTCAGTCAAAAATCAAGTCCAACCTTGCATTTTAAAGAAAAATATGGTACTCTTTTGGTATTCAAATTTTTAAGAAAGGATTCAAAATGACCAGACATTCTGGACGAGCTGATACACAAATGCGCGCAATGACTTTAATCCCTTGGGCCAATAAATTTGCTGAAGGCTCTTGTTTAGTAAAATGTGGTGATACCCATGTTTTATGTACCGCCTCTGTGGAACACAAAGTCCCCGCTTGGATGAAACAACAAGGCAAACGGGGTGGTTGGATTACAGCAGAATATGGTATGTTGCCACGTGCCAATATGACTCGTGTGGATAGAGAAGCCATTAAAGGAAAACAAGACGGACGGACTCAAGAAATTCAACGTCTGATTGGCAGGGCTATGCGAGCAGCGGTGGATTTACATCAAATGGATAATATCACCATTAAAATTGACTGTGATGTTTTACAAGCGGATGGTGGTACTCGTACGGCAAGTATCAATGGCGCTTATGTGGCTTTGGTACAAGCTATTAATTCTTTGGTGGAATCCGGTAAATTGGAACGTTCCCCCATTGTATCACAAGTGGCTGCCATTTCCTGTGGTATTGTACAAGGGACCCCTGTGGTGGATTTGGATTATGTTGAAGATTCTAATGCTGGCACAGATACCAACTTTGTGATGAATGACAAAGGTCAGTTATTAGAAGTACAAGGTACAGCCGAAGGGGCACCCTTTACACCTGATGAATTAACCACCATGATGAAGATGGCGCAAAATGTCATGCAGTTGATTTTCATGAAGCAAAAAGAAGCTCTACAAAAAAAGCCTGCTTAAGCGACTCTTAGCTGAATATTCGGAAATAATTTTTGTGCCACTTGGGTATAAGTGAGTGATAGGGAGCTGACAAAAAATTGGCGGGTCGCCCCGCGGGAAAGTTTTGTTTCTATTTCTGTATGTCGTTTCAAATAGTCCTGTAATTTTTCCCCCATTAAATCATCTTGACAAACAAGACGTGTCTTGGGTAAGTATTTTTGAAACAGGTCTTTTACCAACGGATAATGGGTACAGCCCAAAATTAAAGCTGGGATATTTTTAAATCCTGAAGTATATTCGGCAATCGCTTTTTCTGCCATTACAAAATCATTGGCTTCTATGGCGGGAACAAGACGAGGAGTCGCCAACGAAACCACCTGAACTAAAAAATCAATTTTTTTCAATTCTACTCCATAAATATCTGAATGAATAGTGGTCGGTGTTCCCACAACACCTATTTTCTTTTCCCCGTTTTTAAGAGCTTCTTCCACCGTTGGAATAATAACACCTAAAATTTTAACATCTGAGGCTTCTTTTGGGCAAAATCTTTTTTGTAAATAACGTAAAGTAATGGCGGTGGCCGTATTACAGGCGATAATAATCAGGCTACATTTTTGCTCAATCAAAAAGCGCATAGCATCCAAAGTGTAAGCCAAAATACGCCCAGGTGTTTTTTCGCCATAAGGGACATGCGCTGTATCCCCATAATAGACATAGTCGTATTGCGGTAAAGCCTGCATTAAGGCTTTTGCAATAACCAATCCCCCTAGCCCCGAATCAAAAACACCAATTTTCATAAAAATGAGTTTAGCCGATTTTTTCAAAATTGTCCACTTGCTTTTTAAGGAAAATCACGATACACTAACCTTATGCGAAAGAATTTTAAACATTTTATTCATCATCGGCGGGAAGTGGAAGAACCCGAAGAAAAGCCTGTTTTTGTAGTAGGGGTTTGGCAAAGCGGTCAAATAGTGCCTGCTGACAGAAAAATCAAAAATACTTTTTATGTGCGCCACGTTCCCCCTTCAGTGAAATTGAAAGAAGGGGATATTGTGGAAATTCAAGTACCCCGTTTTGTGCGATCCGATACCGCCGGTGAATTTCAAAAAAAGTTGGGCAATATCAATGAGCCTTTTGCCCCCACTTTGTTGGCGATTGCCCAAGCGCATTTACCCACCACTTTTTTGGAAAATGCCGAAAAGGAAGGAAAACAAGCTGTCATACCTCCACTTGAAAAACGAACTGATTTAAGGGATATTCCCTTTATGACAATTGATGGCGCTGATGCCCGTGATTTTGATGATGCGGTTTGGGCAGAAAAAACAGATAAAGGCTATCACATTCGGGTGGCTATTGCGGATGTTTCTTGGTATGTGTTACCTGAATCCGCCTTGGATAAAGAGGCCTTTCGGCGGGGTAATTCCACCTATTTTCCTGACAGAGTTGTCCCAATGTTACCCTTTAGTCTTTCCAATGGGATGTGCTCATTAAATCCCAACGAAGTTCGGGGGGCAATGGTCTGTGATATTCAGCTCAATAAAAAAGGACAAAAACTATCGCATAAATTTTATCGGGCTTTGATTCAATCAAAAGCACGTTTGACCTATGATGAGGTACAAGATTTTATAAATTCTGGCGAAGGACTAGAGGTTGTTAAAGAACCACTCTCTACTTTGATTGAAGCCTATCGTCATTTAAAAAATTTACGTCAAAAACGAGGTGTCTTGGAGCTAGATGTTCCCGAAAGAAAAATCACCCTGAATGACAAAGGACAAGTCGTCGAGGTTTCACAACGTATTCAAACAGAAAGTAATCAGCTGATTGAAGAAATGATGATTTTGGCGAATGTATCGGCAGCGGAAACTTTGGAAAAAGCTGGCATTGCCACAATGTATCGTGTGCATGACAGGCCCTCAGATGAAAAATTAACACGCTTTAATGACTTTTTAAAATCGTTAGGTTTTAAAAAAAGAATGGCTGAAGTTTCGGGAAATGCCTTTAATGAAATTTTAGGTCGTATGGATGGTAAAAAAATGGATTACGCCATGAATACGTTTGTGTTGAGAACGCAGGCTCAAGCCGAATACAGTTCCGAAAATATTGGCCACTTTGGATTGGCCTTACAAAAATATGCCCATTTTACCTCCCCTATTCGTCGCTATGCAGATATTATGGTTCATCGGGCGTTAGTCAGTGCCCTAAAATTAGGAAAAGGAGGCCTTACAAAAGAGGAAGAAAAGAACTTTGATAACATTGCCGAACATATTTCTTTTACAGAAAGAAACAGCGCCTCGGCAGAACAAAATGCCTCAGATAAATACTTGGCAGGTTATATGCGGGAAAAAATCGGCCAACTTTTTTATGGACGGATTTCTTCTGTCACAGCCTTTGGGTGCTTTCTAATGATGAACGACACAGGGGCAGATGGATTTGTTCCTTTCCGTACAATGCACGGAGATTATTATAAAGTAGATGAAAAAGGGGCACGTTTAATTGGTCGCCATACAGGGAAAGTCTATAAACTGGGGGATGAAGTCCCTGTCATTCTAAGGGAATGTGATCCCATTACTGGAGGGATGATTTTTTCCTTTGCCCGCGCAAAAGATTTGAAAGGAATAAAATGAAAAAATTTTTATTGATTGCTTTTTTGTTTTTGACTGGGTGTCAGACAGAGTTTTCTTTTCCTAAATATTATGATTCAGAACAAACAATTGTTTTTGATTATCCCAAAGGAATGACCTTACAGGTAAACGGGCAAGAAATTCGAGAAAATTATACGACCGTTCGCTCAGCTAATCCTTTAATTGCAACACTTTCCAAGCCAGGTTTTGAAGATAAAGAAATAAAAATTGAAAGTTCTTTAACCAGTGATGAATGGGCAACGAATGGATCTGGATTTTTCCTGTCTCCCCCTTTTAACACTTTAAAAGGTTTTGTTAAGGGATTAGATGTTGGAACTTCACTTGTATTTATTGGCCCCCTTAAACTAATAACAGCTCCGGTTGGAGCTGTTATTGGAACAGGGATTGGCCTTGGAATTGATTTATACAACCTGATTATAGGAATTCCATCTGTTCTTATCGCTAATCCATGGTACGAATATGAATCAGAAGTAGATTTTTCCTATGAGGCATTAAAACCTATTCAATAATTAAATATGGTCAGTTGATAGAACTTCACCACCCAAAATATGGGCATGTAAGTGAGGGACTTCTTGACCTGAATTTTTACCCGTATTCATCACCAGCCGATAACCATCTTCTTTTAATCCCAATAAATTTACGACTGTTAAAATGCTACGGAAAAAATCAGAAATTTCTTTATCTGAAGAATGTTCCATAAAATCTTGAAAATCTGTATACATTCCCTTGGTAATAACTAAAACGTGAATTTTGGCTTTAGGTGCAATATCGTAAAACGCCAATACATTGTCATTTTCATAGATTTTTTTACAAGGAATTTCTCCACGTAAAATCTTGGCAAAAACATTTGTTGAATCATAGTTCATTTTACATTCTCCTTTTGTTGATATTCAGTAGACACTCAATGCATCAAAACAAGAAAAACTAATTTCACGCCTAACAACGGCGTTCAATAACTTTTTCTTTTGTTTTGGTTCATTTATTCTCCTTTTTTGTTTGTATTTTTTTTATTTTATGCTAGAATACCTTTATCTTAAAAAAAAGGCAAGAAAAATGAAACAGATTTTAAAATTCGTTTGTATATTTATTTTATTTGGTGCATTTAATGCAAAGGCTGATTTATATACAGCCACTAATGTAGAAATGTCAGGAACAGGAAACAGTCCTGTGGAAGCAAAAAACAATGCTTTAACTGCTGGGGAAATTACCGGATTTGATCAAATGTTATCCGCTTTAGTCGGAACAAATAATACGCCATTTTTAGAACGACCAACAGATGATGAAATCTTATCCATGGTGCGTGATATTTCTATTTTGGAAGAAAAAAATACAGGCACTTCCTATTGGGGAAAGATGAATGTTCGTTTCAAAGAAATAGATGTTCAAGAATTGCTGAAAAAAAACAATATCACTTATTTGAAAAAAGCCCCCCCTGTTTATTGGCTGATTCCTGTTTGGAAGCAAGGTACTGATGTTAAAACATTGGAAGATGAAAATCCTTTTTACCAAGCCTTAAAAACAACAAATAAACTATCTGATAGCTTTCAAATAATTTTACCAAATGGAGATGTTAATGAATTAATCCAGGTAGAACATGCTTTAGCAGAGGGTGATTTTTCTGGGATGGAAACAACCGTTTTTCAAAACAAAGCTGAACAAATTTTAGTCATAGAAGTAACGTCATTTCCTGATAATACTTGGGTTATGAAACCTGTTTCTTATTATAATACAGAGAACAATTTTGATGACTTAACTGTTCAAGGAATGGGGAGGAATTCTTTATTGGATGGATGGAATCAGCTGAATAAAAAAATGAGTTTTCTGTGGCAAAATAAAAACACCTTTTCGAAAAGTACCAATAATATCTATTATGCTCGCATTAACTTACCCCAAATAAGTACTTGGGGAAATTTAGAAAAAGAGCTAAAAAGATTAGGCTTTTTAGAAAACTTGAAATTACAAGGAGCGATGCCTGGCCAATTATTGATTCGGTTTGATTATTCCCATTCAGTAGATGAATTGGTAAATCAATTGGATAAAGCAGGATGGACATGGGAAATTAATTCTGAAACTTTGGGAACATTGAAACGAAAGGGGACTTTATGAAAACACCTTATAAATATGCTCTGATTGGAGGAATAGTTGCTTTAGTTTTAATTTCCTTTTTAGTGGAAATAAAAAGTATTTTATTACCCTTTGTATTGGCTTTTGTATTGGCTTATTTACTCAATCCATTAGTCAATCGTTTATCTGGAAAAATTGGACGTTCAATTGCCTCTGCCATCATTGTTGGATTGGCTTTATTGTTTTTTATTTTAATTGTCTTACTGTTAATTCCTATTGCTCAAGCACAAATCACAGACTTTATTGGAAAAATTCCTTTAATGGCAGATAAGATGTGGAGTTATATTCAAAAAATGATTGTTTGGGGACGTCCCCATATGAATCATCAACAACTTTACCAATTGTCTGATTCTGCCACTCAAGCAGCAGTTGGTATTTTAAATGGATTGGGAGCCGGCCTTAACCACGTTATTTCAGGGGGATTAGCTATCGTCAATTTATTGGCCTTACTGTTTATCAGTCCTATTGTTTTATTTTATGTTTTAAAGGATTTACCCAAAATGAAAGAAAAATCAAAAGAAGCTTTACCAGAACGTTTCCGTCCCACTTTTAAGGAATTTTTATCTGATTTAAACAAAACTCTATCCGGCTTTTTACGCGGACAAGCCAGTGTATGTGTGTGTTTAGCCATTTATTATGGACTAACGTTAGGATTGACAGGCATTAATTTAGGGGCTATCGTTGGTATTCTAACAGGTATCCTATCCTTTATCCCTTACGTTGGTTTCTTTACAGGACTAGTGATTTCTTCTCTATTGGCTTTAGCTGGAGGAGCTACCTTAGGACAATGGGGCGCTTTAGCAAGTATTTTTCTAATTGGTAATATTTTAGAAGGATATATTTTGACCCCTCGTTTAGTAGGAAAACGGGTAGGCTTGCATCCGTTGTGGATTTTATTTGCTGTTTTAGCAGGGGGCTGTTTAGCAGGATTTTTAGGTGTTTTAGTCGCTGTTCCTGTGGCAGCTATCATTGGTGTTGTTTTACGGTGGCTGAATAAATTTTATCAATCAACATCCTTTTATAAAGGGGACAAATGACCGAACAACTTGCACTTGATTTACCAGTTCGAACGGCTTATGGGCGAGAGGCTTTTTATGTAGCCCCTTGTAACAGTCAGGCTGTTGCTTGGATTGATAAATATCCTGATTGGCCCGTTCCTGCCGTTTTTATTTATGGTCCTGCTGGATCTGGGAAAACACACTTGGTTCATTTATTCACAGATAATGCCATTGATGGACGGACTTTAACATCCGATTATCGTCCCCCTTTCCAGAAAAAAATAGCCGTAGAAAATGTGGATAAATTGGCCAGTGAAGAAGCCCTGTTACACCTGTTTAATTTTATTAAAGAATTAGGGGGAAACTTATTGCTAACTGGCAGAACAATTCCCAGATTTTCTTTACCCGATTTACAATCACGTATGGCTTTGGTCCCCAAAATTGAAATAGAAATGCCTGATGAGCAAGTTATTCAAATGGTCGCAAAAAAAGCCTTTGAAGATAGACATATTTTAGTGGAAGAAAGTGTCTTAAATTATCTGGCAACGCATTTAGACCGCTCTTTTACTATCGTACAAAAAGTGGTCGAATTGGCAGATAAAAAATCACTCTCTGCGGGGCGAAAAATTACAATTCCTATTTTAAAGCAAGTCCTAGATGAAATTAAACAGGAGCAAGAATTATGATCAAAAAATTGTGGGCACACCCACGTGTCAAAGCTGTTTTTTTTGGTATTTTGGCTATCGTCCTTGGATTGTCCCTTGCCAGCTATTCTCCCACCGACAATGCTTGGAATACAGCCTCAGGGGAAGCCTACCATAATTGGTTGGGGCCTATTGGTTCTTGGAGTGCTGATATTTTATTACAATTGATGGGACAAGTCGCCTTTTTAGTTCCATTCGCTTTGTTCATCTTTTCTGTTTTTTTATGGATTCATCTAAACTGGATAAAAACACGCAGTCTTGTTTTAGTGGTTGCTTTTTTGTTAAGTCTGTGGCTTTCCAGCACCATCACAGTTCCAGAAGAATATGCTCATTGGTTTAAGGCTGGAAAGGGCGGATTTATCGGTACTTATTTAAAATCGTGGATTCCTGTGCCAACTGGCATTTGGTTGGTTTTATTATGGATATGTTGTGTTGTTTTATTTATCTTTTCTTTCAAAATTCCAGTCATCAAAATCACCGCTTTAACAGGTAAAGGAGCTTGGTGGGGCATTAAAAAACTACCCATTCGTATTCCAGAAAAAGTCAAAAAGCCATTTACGGCTCTACACGTTCATCATCAAATTCAAAAGATTAAGAAGACTACCCCGAAAGCTAAAATTAAAGTCGTTAAATCCAATCCAGCACCACTTGTTGAAAATAAAGAAGGAATGGAATTACCCAGCACTGAATTACTGACAGCCCCCAAGGCCAGTGGTGGCCCGCAACTTTCAAAAGACCAAATGCTTCAACTATCCCGTTCTTTGGAAAGTGTTTTGGCTGAATTTGGTGTACAAGGTCAAGTGGTGGGGGCAAAGCCAGGGCCTGTGGTTACTTTATATGAATTTGAACCGGCCAGCGGTGTTAAAACTTCTCGTGTGATTGCTTTAGCTGATGATGTGGCGCGTGAAATGCGTGCTGTATCGGTGCGTATGGCTTTAGTCCCAGGCAGTAACGTCATTGGGATAGAAATGCCTAATCCCAAACGTGAAATGGTCTATGTACGTGAATTGGTAGAAGATGAAGACTTTAAGGAGCATAAGGGGGCTCTGCCTATTATTTTGGGTAAAGATATCGGGGGCAAACCTGTCTATGCCGATTTAGCCAAAATGCCTCACTTGTTGGTGGCCGGTACAACTGGTTCAGGAAAATCTGTCGGTATCAACACGATGATTTTGTCCCTGCTTTATCGCTTTACACCCGAACAATGTCGCTTGATTATGGTGGACCCAAAAATGGTGGAATTGTCTGTTTATAATGGTATTCCTCATTTACTGATTCCTGTGATTACCGAACCTGCCAAGTCCTTAATGGCCTTGAAATGGGCCGTCCATGAAATGGAAGACCGTTATCGGAATATGAGCCAGCTGGGCGTCCGTAATATAGAGGGCTTTAACGAAAAATTACGCAAGGCAAAAGAAAAGAATTTAACATTGAAACGTCGAGTACAGACAGGCTTTGATCCAGAAACAGGACAACCGATTATGGAAGAACAAGCCTTTGATTTAACACCGCTTCCCTATATCGTCTTTATCATTGATGAAATGGCAGATTTAATGGGACAATGTGGGAAAGAGGCTGATCCACTGATTCAGCGTTTGGCACAAATGGCACGTGCAGTCGGCATTCACTTGATTTTGGCAACTCAACGCCCATCCGTAGATGTAGTAACCGGCACCATTAAATCCAACTTCCCGTCCCGTATTTCTTTCCAGGTACGTAATAAAATCGACTCTCGTACCATTTTGGATGAACAAGGGGCCGAACAGTTGTTGGGTAAAGGCGATATGTTATATATGCCTGCTGGAAATAAACCTGTACGTGTGCATGGGCCTTTTGTATCGGATGAAGATGTAGGGGCTGTCGTCAAGCATTGGTCAGAACAAGGCGAACCCCATTATGTGGAAGCCGTTACTGCTGATACAGAATCAGCTGGTGTTATGGGTGGTGGTTCAGGAGCTTCTTCGGGCGATTCCCTGTATGATCAAGCGGTGGCCATCGTCTTGCGCGATAAGAAACCAACCACCAGTTATATTCAAAGACGTTTGTCAATCGGCTATAACAAAGCAGCGACTTTGATTGAAAAAATGGAACAAGAAGGAGTTATTTCCGCCCCTAACGCCGCCGGCAAACGGGAAATCCTAGTCCCAGGAGGAGAATAAATGAAAAAAATAATTTTAGCAAGTATGTTAGCAATAATATCACTTTCTGTTTCCGCAGAAGATTTGTGTAATGATCCAAATTATGGGAACAGACGTTTTATTGATTCAAACGATGCAATGCTACTGCTACTATCTGGAATGTACGAAGAATGTTTTAAATGTTCCCAAAATCGTATTTGGAACGAAAAAGATAAAACATGTTTATTTAAGGAAAATCCTTGTAAGAAAGGATTTTTTGTAGGTGCACAATATGGTTGGGGTGAAAATTTTCAATGCCTTCCTTGTAATTATCCCTTAACACTTCGAGTATTAGATGAAAACGATACATCTTGTACTGAAAGAGAAATAATTACTGTACATGGCTATAAAGACAGCATTTTAAAACAATGTCCAGATGACAAACCTTTGAAATCTGATAATGGTTGTTATGCTTGTGATGATACTGGATTCGTCATTTTAAAAGATGAAAGAGATAATGCTATTTGTCCACAAAGAGAAATCATCAACAGTGGAGGATATAAAAAAAGTATTTTAAAACAATGTCCGACCGATAAACCACTCAGAACAATCAATGGATGTATTGAGTGTAAAAATGCTCATAAAAGTCTTGTCTTAAATGGAGAGGATTGTTTAAATGTATGTTCTGGGATGTTTCCTATGCCAGATGTAGGCATATTTGATGAATATGAACCAGAAGAAAAACGAGATCCAACAGAAAAAGTTCAAAGATGCTTTTCCTGTAATGATTCGAGTATTGGATTTTATGAATCAGATTGTATAAAATGTTCCAATAGAGTTTTTAAAGACGGTAAGTGCCTTTTTAAAGAGGTTCCCGATGATGATGGCGAAGAAGGTCCTTTAGTTGATATAATTCACTGGCTGTATAGGGATCCTGATATGGGAAGTTCGTATATGTGGGGAATGGATCCAAGAAGATACGAAATGAAAAAAATCAGATTTAGATCGTGTAGTACCCCCTATTCTGTTTTTATTGCGCAAGGCTTTGAGCAGGAGGCTGAGAAATGTCAAAATAGAAGCATGACAATTTCAAATAAAGGGGGAAAAGTGAGCTATTTGACAGACTGCCCTGATGAAAATCCATTAAGAAATAAACAAACCATGTCTTGTCTTCCTTGTGATATTTATCAGAATATTGATACAACAGAAGAAAATTGCTCTCAATGCCCTGACAGAAAATATAAAAATGGACTATGTATTCCCCAAAAAAGATATACTAAAGACAATGAAATAATGACTCGATTTTGGGGAGATCGAGAGTGTAATGATATTAACAGCGATTATTTGGATCATGTGATTAAAGAAGATTGCGATAAATGTCCAGATAGACACTACATAAAAGAAGAGGATAATACAAAAGGTTTATGTGTTACTGAAAAATACTTACAAGAACGTCAAGCGGAATTAGAAAAATCTCATCAAGAAACGTTAAAATATCTACAAGAACA
Source organism: Alphaproteobacteria bacterium (assembly GCA_045617605.1). GTDB lineage: Bacteria > Pseudomonadota > Alphaproteobacteria > CAAHEQ01 > UBA3637 > UBA3637. The sequence goes on from JAZLIX010000061.1 coordinate 17,951, forward strand.
TCCAGAATCTCCATTGGGTATGGTTTTAAGTTCATTTGGTAAGATAATGAGTGAATAGGATACAACTTAAAATGAAAAACTTACTCTTACTCTTACTTTTACTTCTGACTTTTTCTGTTTCCTCATATGCAATGGTGGATAAGAAAATTGATACACCTGAAACAAGGGCTATTCTAAATAAAGTGGAAAAAGCCTATAATAAAATGCGGACTTTAAAAGCCCAATTTGCTCAATTCAACTCCAAAATGAAAGACGAACTGCATACAGGCACTATTTATATTTCTAAGCCTGGTCAAATGAGGTTAGTTTATGAACAAGGCTCGCCACTGGAATTTGTGGCAACCAAGGGCACTTTCATCTATCACGATAAAGATTTAGAAGAAGTCAATTATTTCAAGCTGGATTCAACACCCGTTGAATGGATTTTGCGCGACAAGTTGGTCTTTGATGATGAGGGATTTTTGGTAACAGATGTCAAAGAAGTATTAGATGAATACTTTATCACAGCCCACAAAAAAGGGGCAAAAGAATTGGGCGAATTGACTTTGGTCATTGATAAAAATACTTTAGAATTAAAGCAATGGGATGTCTTGGATGTTCAAAAAATTAAATCAACAGTTTCGCTTTTTGACATAAAACAAAATATTCCTATTGACAAACAGATTTTTTTATTTCATAATCCTTATAAGAAAACCGAAAAGGGGGAGGTTTCCAAATGAAAAAAACACTTATTTCTGTAATGGCTTTATTGTTGGCAACACCTGTGTTGGCTGCTGTTGATTGTGCTTATTCACCACTTCAAAATTTAATCCGTAATGTCAGAGATGTAAAAGAAATTGAAAATTTGATAAATCAAGGTGTTATTTTTAGTGAAAAAAATCGTTGTGGAGGCTCATTAATGCAATTGGCTATTTTACGGGGAAATTCCAATGTTTTAATTGCTCTTCTTAACCAAGATCCTAGTCGTGCTAATGAAATTGTCAGCTTAAATGGCTTTTCCATTCCAGGTACTTCTAAAGAAGTTCCATTGATTTTGTTTGCTTCTTATTATGCCCCAAATCCAGATATGATTATCAATTTAGTGAAGGCTGGGGCTGATATTTCTAAGACAGATTCTCAAGGTCGTAATTTGTTGTGGTATATGGATCAAAATCCAGTTTTGAGAAATACAGATTTATATGACCAGCTTTATAACAATTTATTAAGAGCTTTAGTCCCAACACAACAAAATCGTCCTATGATGCCAATTGGAGGAACGGTCCAGACAAATGCAATGCCAACAGGAATTCCTGTTTCGACAGAAAAAACAGAACCTCAACAACCCAAAGCATCTGTTGTGGAAGCAACAACAAATTAGAATGCTTTTTTGTTCGTAAAAGTCAGCTTTAAGCTGACTTTTTTTGTCTCAAATTTTTTAATTTTTATATAAACATCTCTTGCCTTTTTCATCAAAAAAAGTTAATATTCTTGTATAAGGAGTAAAAATGGTATTTTTATTTTTATATCAAATTTTCTGGATTTTATTAAGTCCTGTTTTGATTTTGCTTTTTGTTTTTCGTTGGTTTAAAGGGAAAGAAGATCACAAGCGTTTCAAAGAACGTTTGGGGAGTGCAGGAAAAGAACGCCCAGAAGGTCGTTTGATTTGGATGCACGGAGCCAGTGTAGGAGAATGTTTATCTATGCTTCCCTTGATTCAAAAATTGTTAGATGAAGACAAAGAACTTCATATTATGGTTACTTCTGGCACAGTTACTTCTGCAAATTTAATGGCGAAACGATTACCAGAACGTACCTTTCATCATTATTTCCCAATTGATTTTATGGGATTTACACGTCGTCTGATTCGTCATTTTAAACCTGATGCAGTGTTTTGGTTTGAATCAGAATTTTGGCCGAATGCTCTTTGTGCATTTAAAAAAGAAAAAGTTCCTTTAATCCTGTTAAACGGACGAATTTCAGATAAATCCTTTAGACGTTGGAAAAAATTACCATTTATCATTAAACCTCTTCTTTCTTGTTTTACTTTTACTTTGGGTCAATCTCCTGAAAATGAAGAAAGATTAAAAAAGTTAGGAAGTCATTCCACCGCCTGTGTTGGCAACATTAAGTGTGCGGCCCCTGCTTCACCTTATTCAAAAGAAGAATTATCCAAATTACAAAAGCAAATTGGAAAACGTCCTTGTTGGTGTGGAGCATCTACCCATAACAATGAAGAAGAAATGATGGCTGAGATTCATTTACATTTAAAAAATGATTTCCCTAATCTATTGACAATTTGCATTCCCCGTCATCCCGATCGTGCTGACAAGTTACAGGATATGTTTTCCAAAAAAGGATTGACTGTTGCACGTCGTTCTAAAAACCAATCTATTAAAGCTGATACTCAAATTTATTTGGCGGATACAATTGGAGAAATGGGACTTTTATACCAACTGGCTCCGATTGTTTTTGTGGGGGGCAGTTTGATTCCATTTGGGGGACAAAACATGTTGGAACCTATGTATTGGGGAAAAACCGTTTTTGTAGGCCCTCATGCCTTTAATTTTCGTTCATTTATGAGCGAAGGAAAAAAACAAAAAGCTTTACGTGAAGTTCCGAATGCCCCTGCCTTACAAGAACAAATTAGATATTTTTTAATGCATCCAGAAGATGCCCAAAAAATTGGGGAACGTGCCCACAAAATGGCCATTTCAGAAATGGCTGTTTTAGATCGTTTATATCAACTGCTTCAACAAAAGGGATTTATCCATGCAAGCACCGAAATTTTGGGACAAAAAAGAAAGTAAATTAGCAAAATTTCTGTCTCCATTAGGAGCTTTTTATGCTTGGACTGTGGCCCACAGATTAGCCCATCATCATCCTTATCAAGCCAAAATGCCCGTCATCTGTGTGGGGAACATTTCAGTTGGTGGAACTGGGAAAACACCTGTTTGTCTGGCTTTAGCTGAATTACTAAAAGCCCATCAATTTTCCCCGTGGTTCTTAAATCATGGCTATCATGCAACTGAACAAAGTGTTCTTGTAGATACAAAAATTCATTCTGCTTTGGATGTAGGAGATGAAGCTTTGTTATTGGCTGAGAATGCACCTACTATCGTAGATAGTGCACGAGCTAGAGGGGCTCAATTGGCTGAAAAAAAAGGAGCTCCTTTATTGATTATGGATGATGGTTTTCAAAATCCAACTTTAGTGAAAACTTTTTCTTTCATTGTGGTAGATGGAACAAAGGGTTTTGGAAATGGACGTGTACTTCCTGCCGGGCCTTTGCGTGAACCCGTTTTAAAAGCGTTAAAACGAGCAGATGCCATTATTTTAGTAGGCAATGACACGTGGAATGTTCAAAAATACCTGAAAGAAAATCAAGTAGATTTACCCATTTTGACAGGGCAATTTATTCCCGATAAAAACGCTCTTCAAAAAGAAAAGCCCGTTTTTGCTTTTGCAGGAATCGGCAATCCACAAAAATTTTTTGATATGCTGACCATTATGGGCTTTTCATTGGCAAAAACACAAAGTTTCCCTGACCATTATTTTTATACCCGCTTTGACATTGAAGATTTAAAGAAAAAAGCAGAAGGGATTCAACTGGCAACAACCAGTAAAGACTGGGTCAAAATTCCACCAGAAATGCGCTCAGGTTTAATTCAAATTCGTGGACATTTTGAATTTGATTCTCCTGATGAAGTTTGGCAACTATTAAAGGAAAGTTTATGAGTCAACGCGTTTTAGGATTCAAACAAGTCATTTTATATCCAATAGAAGGACTGGCGGTCAGCATATTCTTATTGATTTTCGCCCTACTACCACTTCCTTTAGCAGAAGGATTAGGTGCAACTTTAGGATCAATTGTCAGTGTATTTGCCAGACGGCGTAACAAAATTGGCCTTTTTAATTTACGTGTTGCTTTTCCAGATAAAACAGAAAAAGAACGCCAACAAATTTTGCATCAGATGTGGCGTCATTTTGGCCGTGTCCTGGCTGACTTACCCCATAATCGTCAAGTTCTAAAGAAAACACACTTTAAAGGTGCAGAATACATACGTCAAGCTTATATGAATGGCAAGGGTGGATTCGGATGTTCGGCCCATATTGGCAACTGGGAACTTTCCATTACTGAGCAAATTGCCCCCGGATTTATCATGAATCCTGTTTATCGTCCTGCCAACAACTGGTTTTTGGATAAGCTGTTATTTGCCAGACGTAAAGGCGTCAAAATTCCCAAAGGAAAAACTGGCGCTCGCTTGATGATTGAGCTCCTTAAACAAGGAAAATTTATCTCTATTTTATGTGATCAAAAATTTCGTGAAGGTATAACACTGACTTTATTCGGAATGCCTGCGCAAACAGCTACAGCAATGGCAAAACTTTCCATAAAAATGAATATTCCAGTTATTATGATGAAAGCTATTCGGCAAAAGGATAAATCTTATTTGATCAGCATCTATCCACCTTTACCCATCCCAGTTGGATTACCCCAAGCCGAAGCAGAACGTCAAATGATGACAACAGTTAATCAGATTTATGAAACCTGGATTCGTGAAAATCCGGAACAATGGCTGTGGATTCACAGACGCTTTGATAAAAGCCTTTATAAATGATTTTCCTTTAATTGTAGATGGCATTGTATTAAAGCCAAAATAAACAATAAAGGCAACAGGGATTCGCCCCCCTCTTCAATAATTGTGATAAAGAATAAAACAGGCTCGGAGACGCGTTCCCCTGTCCATTTAGCATAATTACTGTTAAAGCGGTCAGCAATTTGAGTCGCCATTCCCCATCCGCCAAAAGTGGCAATAGTCCAGTAAAGTGGATTCAATTTAAAGAAACCACGTACCATTTTTTTCAAATTCTTAAATAACAGGAAAATAATCACAGACACAACCGTCAATATCACAACAGCAGAGATGACTTTTCCGTAAAAAGGAACTGCTGGATTTTTGAAGTAATTAATTTTAATGGCGGTTGAATCATTGATGGCCAGCCAATGTTGCAATCCCATTTCCCGCAAAAGTGTAATTATCCATAAAAAAATCAAACCAAAATAAGTGCTTTGACGGGGCGTATGCATATAGTCCCCATAAAAACACATTAAAACAGAAAAAGCCATGCCATAAAATAAATAGGTCAAAGCATCTGTTGCCCCCGAGGCATCCAAATCAAAAGGACCATACTTGGCACGCATTGCATAGCAAACAACAAAGTAAAGCAAAATTCCCACACTAACACAGGCCAAAGCACAAAGAGGATGCATTAAAAATTTTTTCATCTTATTTTCCTTTCATTCTATTGGGGGATAGGATATCACGCTACGCCCGAAAGCGCAAGAGGTTTTTAAGGTCCTTCCAAAAAAGACTTGATTTTTGGGTAAAAATCAGCTATACTGACAAGGTTTTAAAGGACAGGTGGCCGAGTGGTTGAAGGCGCACGCCTGGAAAGTGTGTTTAGGGGCAACTCTAACGGAGGTTCGAATCCTCTCCTGTCCGCCAAAGTGAACAAGTCGTCAAAAATGACGACTTTTTCTTTACTTTTCAATGATTTAATGCGGTTCGATTGTCGTCATTTCAAAAGAGGCCTGTTTTTCACAACAATCGAACTCGATATCTTGTAAGTGATTGATTTTATTATGTTTCATATTTTTTGAGTTTTTTAATGCACTCTAAAACTCATACCGACATTCGAACTTTTTAAGGTATTTTTGATGAACTTGTAACTAAGGGTGTTTTATGGTAGGTAATCAAATCACTTTGCATTGATAGACGATGCTCTATTCAACCTTACTTAGTTATTACTAATTACAGAAAAGCTTTTTTAACTCTAGGAAGTCAAAATTTTAAGGATTTTTCTTTGTTATCTAAAGAAATAGGTACTGTACCATGTAATGTGGTTAAATCTAGAGTTGTATGATTATATCTATTATTTAAAATATCATTTTCAGGTATATAAAATCTATTATCTGTAATATTTAATACCCCT
>JAZLIX010000062.1:0-2340 GCA_045617605.1 Alphaproteobacteria bacterium
ATTTTGACTCAGAAATGTGCGAACGGTTCATATAGCGGTTTATCATAGACACAGTATAGCTTTTCTCCTTCCTTTGTCAAGCTAAACTGGTCTTGAACCTTATTTTATTTCATTTATTTTCCTTTCATTTAATAATAAAAAGCCCGAAAGGCTCATTCCTTACGGGCAACAAAAAAGGGCAGAAAGACTGCCCCTTATTAACTGAATAAAGTATAGCATAAATTCGCCCAAAAGCCAAGGATTATTTTCCTATATTATTCGTTTTAAACCAATTTTGGAATCAATGAACCTAAAAAGTTATACAAAACTACCTCAATTTACATACGATTCATTCGCAAAAATCCGCTCAAGTAAATGGCAATATACAGTGTTTCGTGCGAAAATTCAGTAACACAACCAATTTAAGATTCAGCCCGTTTTAAACGGGCTTTTTTCGTGCTTGAAATGGGGCGATGAAAGCTAAGTTATAAAGGCTCTGCTGACAAATTCGGGTTTCAATATGTATTTAACCTATTTTAAGATTCCCAAAATAATTAACTACGGAACATAAAAATATGTTGATTTAATAATTGAATTATGTGACAATCAACTCATAACAAGGAAGCAGATTTCTCATAGGAGTATTTATTTTAGGGTTAATGACATGGAGGAATGATGAACAAAAACAAGATGTTTTAGGTGAATTACATACTAGCAACGATGAGCTGTATGATAAAGCAGTTCAAATTGTCTTGCGAGATAAAAAAAACGACAACCAGACATCTCACACAACAATTATCCATTGGCTATAACGAGGCAGCCACTTTAATTGAACGTATGGAGAACAAAGGGGTGATATCTGTTCCAGATTCAGAGGGAAAACGTGAAATTTTAATACCTTTACAAGAATTTGACAACATGACAAATATGCCAGTGCAAGATAAGTCAGAACACATATCATTAGTAAATTGTCCAGAATGTGGAAAACAAATTAGTCGCACCAATAAATTTTGTAGCAACTGTGGCTATAAGTTAAATCAAAGTAAAATAGATACTAGTTCAAAAAAACAGAATAAAAAAGAAGGACCGTTTAATTCTTCTGAACAAGCTTCTTTGAACACACCTATTATGCTTAGAAACATTTTAATTTGTTTATTCTTTGGATGGATTATATATTCTTGCTGTCATAAAGAAAAACTAGATGAGCAAAAGAAAGCCGAATGGTGTAAAAATAATCCTGTAGCTTGTGCGCAGTATGAGGAGGAAGTGAAGCGTTGGTATGATTGTCAAGGTCTTAGACAACTTTTTAAGGTCAAGGGTAGTAAAGTTGGGAAATTATTAGACGACTGCCCTCTACCATTGGAACCTTGGAAATAAGCAATTTTATTCTTCATATCCATTTGGATTTGATTTTTGCCAGTGCCATGCATCCCGACACATATCGGCCAACGTATACTTTGGCGACCAACCTAATTCTTTTTGGGCTTTTGTGCTATCCGCATAGCAAGTAGCAATATCCCCTGGTCGACGTGGTTGAAGTTTATAAGGAACTTTTTGTTGTGTTTCAGCTTCAAATGCTTTTACAATATCCAACACAGAACACCCTTTTCCTGTACCAAGATTATAGATTTTTAATCCTTGGTTTTCTTGAATAACATTCAAGGCTTTGACATGTCCCTGTGCCAAATCCACCACGTGAATATAATCACGAACACCCGTGCCATCTGGGGTATCGTAATCATTTCCATAGATATTTAAGCAAGGTAACTTTCCAATCGCCACTTGTGTTACAAAAGGAAGTAAGTTATTAGGTGTTCCATTTGGATTTTCACCGATTTTACCGCTTGAATGAGCCCCTATCGGGTTAAAATAACGTAGTAAAGCAATATTCCAAGAACTATCGGCCTTATATAAATCCATCAAAATTTGTTCAATCATGCTTTTTGTCCACCCATAAGGGTTAGTACATTCCCCTTTGGGACAACTTTCTGTAATCGGAATTTGTTTGGGGGTACCATAAACGGTAGCAGATGAAGAAAAAATCAAATTTTTACAATTGTGCTTTTTCATTACTTCCAATAAAGTTAAAGTCCCACCGATATTATTATCATAATATTCTAAAGGTTTTTGTACAGATTCTCCGACTGCTTTAAGCCCAGCAAAATGAATACAACAATCAAAGGAATTTTCCATAAAAATTTTATCCATTTCTTTTTCATCACGAATATCCACTTGATAAAAAGGAATATCTCGTCCTGTAATTACCTTAAGCCGTTCCAAAACTTTTCTATTGGCATTGGATAAATTATCAACAATGACGACTTCATGTCCAGATTGATAAAGTTCTACGACAGTATGAGA
>JAZLIX010000063.1:0-12489 GCA_045617605.1 Alphaproteobacteria bacterium
GGTGCTTTTCCTTCAACGATATAAGGCCCATTAAAAGTTGCTTTAATTTTTGTTGTCATTTTTTTACTCCCCTCTTTTAATTTGGGATTTTTATCAGAAAAATACACCAATAGCAAGAATATTTTAATATTCTACAACTAAAACAAGAAAAATAGACTTGCATTTTACCAAAGAAAATCCATTTAGATAAATGTAGTTCAACAAAAGGAGAAAAAATGAATTGGATTTCAAGAATTATTTTAACATTAGTTATTATCGGTGGTATCAACTGGGGATTGGTGGGAGCGTTTAACTTTGATTTGGTGGCGTTCTTGTTTGGCCCGATGAGTTGGCTCAGCCGGATTGTCTATATTGTGGTGGGAATAGCGGCTATTTGTGCTATTTTCTCCTCTTTCTATCCAACAAAAAAAATTTCAAAATAAGACCGTTTTATCATTTTGCCCCGCCCACTTTGGACGGGGATTTTTTTATTGCTTTTAGTATAATTTTTATGTATAATGGGGTATTATTTGAGGGGTAGGAAATGACGGAAAAATCCAAAGAAAATATGCTTTTTAAAGAATTTATTAAAAAACTGTTTCATATTTGTTGGCATGCCCCCAAAAAGACAAAAATGGGATTAATTATTTGTTTGTGCTGTTTGGGGATAAGTTCCATTTTTTCTGCAATAATTCCTGTTGTATCTGGTCATTTAATCAATTCATTAAAAGAATCGATTTCCTCCCAAGTTATTTTAGGCATTTTAATCTTGTGGACAATTTGTTATGTCTTAATCAAACATTTTAGTGAATGGTTTGAAAATTTAGTTGAAATTTTCCAAGATGTTGTTTTCCAAAAATATAATGTGTTATTTCGTTTGGAAAAATTACAATCTGCCTTTAAAATGCCGGCCACAGTGGCATCTTCCGATTTTAAACAAAAAATGGTGGCTTCTATCCCCAGATTGGGGAGGGTTGGTGAGAATGCTATCTATAATGTTATTTGGTATCCATTTCATCTCTTTGGGTTTGCCAGTGCTTATATTATCTTATTTTTTCTTGCACCAGTCTTTTCACTTATTATTTTAGCTGTTGCTTTAATTCAATGTTTTTTGATGATTAAAATTAACACTTTATTAAAGACAAAATCGGAAAATTTAACAAGTGCAGAAGTGGCAAACGAAACCTTAATGCAAGATGCATTGGAAAATCTCTCTAATGTACAAATGTTAGGGATTTCTCGTCAAGTAATTGCTGAAATCCAAGAAAAAGAAAATAACTATTTTAGGATTATGCAAAAATATAAGGTTGAGCGAGTTTTGTATGATTTAATTCCGAATTTTTTAACGATTATTAGCCAGTTTATTGTTGTCTATATGTCTGTTCGTTTGGCAATAGAAAAACAGGACATGGGCTTATATGTGATGTTAAGTGGTTTGGGTGTGACAGTATTGGGAAAAGCACAAACAGTTATCTCTCATTTTAAATGGTTACACATGCACTCTATTGATTATATGAAATTAAATAAGGAATTAACCTATGATACCACACTTACTCCTAAATCTGGTCCAGGAACAATTAAAGGAACTGGGGATATTGAAATGGAGAAAGTATCCTTTACATATCCCAATGAAAAAGAACCCGTTTTAAGCAATTTGAACCTAAAAATTAAAGCAGGTTCAAGAGTAGCGATTATCGGTAATAGTGGTATGGGAAAATCAACCCTGATTAACGTGATGCAACATGCCTTTGAAGTGCAGGCGGGTACTGTTAAAATTGATGGGAAGAATTTGCAAAAGGTAAAAACAGAGTCTTTGCGGAAGGTCTTAACCTTTATTGACCAACATCCGACCTTTTGGAATCAAAAGAATATTAAGGAAAACCTGCTGATGTTTAATCCAAAAGCCACTGACGTAGAATTGATGCAGGCCTTACGAAGTGCTAATCTTTTAGAGGAAATTACCAAGAAAACCAAAGGAATTGAATCCAAAGTAACGTCTTTGTCGGCGGGTCAAAAGCAACGTTTAGCATTGGCCAGAGCTTTGCTCAGGAAAACCCCGATTATCATTATGGACGAGCCAACCGCCAACTTGGATACAACAGCCCAAAAGAAAGTGTTGGATGGCATTAAGAATCTTTCTGTGCAAAAGGGTATCAAACCAACGGTTATCTTTGCTAGTAATGTGCCGGCAGAAATTGCCTATGCCAACAGAATCCTTTTATTAGAAAACGGGCAAATTGTGGAAGATGGAAATCCCAAAAAGCTGATGACCAATCCTGACAGTAAAGTTTATCAAAGGCTTAAGAAATACAAAGCCTTGTTTGATTAAGGAAAAAGGTGTTCTGTGTAGCGGTGGTTTTCCGTCCATTTGGATGTGAAAAAAGACTTGCAATTTATGGGAAAGTTCCTTAAAATACCTTATTATGACGGAAGAAGTACAACATAAAATTCAAGAACAACAACTGGCGGATGCTTTATCTGAACGGTATTTGGCTTATGCTCTTTCAACAATTGTGGCACGTTCTTTGCCTGATGTGCGGGACGGGCTAAAGCCTGTGCACAGACGTTTGTTGTGGGCTATGCGTCAGTTGAAACTGGATCCCGATAAAGGCTTTAAAAAATGTGCGCGCGTGGTGGGTGATGTAATTGGTAAGTACCACCCGCATGGTGATAGTTCTGTCTATGAAGCCATGGTGCGTTTGGCGCAAGATTTTTCTGTGCGTTATCCTTTGGTCGATGGACAAGGCAATTTTGGTAATATCGACGGGGATGGGGCGGCAGCCATGCGTTATACTGAGGCCAGATTGACCCCAGTAGCACTGGCTTTAATGGAAGGTTTGGATGACAATGCTGTGGATTTTGAACCAACCTATGACGGGGAAGAGGATGAACCTGTCGTGATGCCAGCCATGTTCCCGAATTTGTTGGCAAATGGGTCCAGTGGTATTGCGGTCGGTATGGCAACGAATATTGCCCCGCATAATGTTGGGGAGATTTGTGATGCTTTGTTGTATTTGTTACAGCATCCAGAAGCCTCGGTGGCTAAATTGACAGACTTTATTTTGGGACCTGACTTTCCAACGGGTGGTGTTTTGGTGGAAAGTAAGGAAAACATTGTTAAAGTTTATACCGAAGGAAAAGGGCCTTTAAAACTGCGGGCCAAATGGGAACAAGAAGATTTAGGACATGGTCAATATCAAATTGTTGTGACCGAGATTCCTTATGGGGTTGTGAAGTCTGATTTGATTATGAAAATAGCCAAGCTGTTGATGGCGAAAAAATTGCCGTTACTGAATGATATCCGGGACGAATCGGCAGAAAATGTACGGATTGTGTTAGAGCCGAAATCTCGTTCTGTCGTACCTGAACAACTGATGGAACACCTGTTCCGAAACACAGATTTGCAAGTTAACTTCAATATGAATATGAATGTGTTGGATGCAGACCACACACCAAAAGTGATGAGTTTAGCTGAAGTCTTGACTGCCTTTTTAAAGCATCGTGAAGAGGTCTTAATTCGGCGTGCAAAATTTCGTTTGGATAAAATTGCGCATCGAATGGAATTATTGCAAGGCTTTTTGACGGCCTATTTGAATTTGGACAGAGTCATTGAAATCATCCGGAACGAAGATGAGCCAAAGCCCATTATGATGCAGGAATTTTCACTGACAGATGTGCAAGCTGAAGCCATTTTGAATATGAAATTGCGTTCACTGCGCCGTTTGGAAGAAATGCAACTCAGGAATGAATTTGAAGAGCTGGCTTTGGAAAAAGCTGGATTAGAAAATTTATTAGCTGATGGGGAATTACGTAAAGGTAAATTGGCTGAAGAAATCAAAAAAATCAAACAAGATTTTGGACAAAAAACAGAGCTGGGAAAACGCAGAACGGAAATTGCTGGGGCTGTGCAAATGGTGGAAATGTCCATTGAAACGATGGTGGAAAAAGAACCTATTACGGTGGTGTTGTCTAAGCAAGGATGGATTCGTGCCCTTAAGGGAACAGTGGAAGAGGAAGATATCAAGTTTAAGGAAGGGGATGCTCTTTCTTGTTTGGTCAAAGGGTATACAACCGATCATATCATGTTGTTTGCCACAAATGGCCGATTCTATTCTATTTTAGGAAACGATATTACGGGGGGACGTGGCTTTGGGGCTCCTGTGCGTTTGGCGATTGATTTACCTGAAGATGCTGATGTTTTGTCTATGTTCATTTTCCAACCTGATAAAAAGTTGTTAGTGGCTTCACGAAACGGAAAAGGCTTTATCGTTGAAACAAACAATATCATCGCCCAAACACGTGCCGGTAAGATTATCTTGAATTTGGCCGATGGGGATAAAGCCTGGGTGTGTGAGCCGGCTGAAGGAGATTCGGTGGCTGTAATGGGTAATAATCGCAAGTTGTTGGTCTTTAAGGCTGAGGAAATTCCGACAATGGTGCGTGGCAGTGGTGTTATTTTGCAAAAGTATGCAGAAGCAAAACTCTCAGATGTGCGTTTCTTTAACTGGGCAGAAGGATTGACTTATCCATCTGGAAATGGCATGCATGTTGAACCCGATATGTCCAATTGGTTGGGACGTCGGGCAACGGTGGGAAAATTTCCACCCGTTGGTTTCCCCAGAAATAATAAATTTCACTGAATATTTTAGGAGGTTTTTATGAAAAGCATCATTCAAGTTTTACCGGCCTTGAATCAAGGGGGTGTTGAGCGTGGAACAATTGAAATTGCCACAGCCCTGCAAAAAGAGGGGATTCCTAATTATGTGGTTTCAGCTGGTGGAAAAATGGTCCCCGAATTGGAAAAAATCGGGGTGGAACACATTACGATGCCAGTAGATTCCAAAAATCCCATTCGGATGTGGTTGAATGCAAAAAAATTGGCGAAACTTTTTAAAGAAAAGAATGTTGGCTTAATTCATGTGCGTTCTCGGGCTCCTGCTTGGCCAGTTAAATGGGCATCACAAAAAACGGGAATTCCCTATATTGCCAGTTTTCATGGATGCTATGGTGTTAATCCTTCTATAAAAAAACTTTACAATCAAGTTATGTTACAGGGTAAAAAAGTCATTGCGGTTTCCAATTTTATTAAAAAACATATTTTAGAAAATTATGCTTGTCCTGAAGATAAAATTACCGTTATTCATCGGGGCGCAAATGTCCAAAAATTCAATTTGGAAAATGTGACAGAGGATAAAATAACGACCTTGATTCAAAAATACAATTTACCGACAGATAAACCGATTATTACTTTAGTGGGGCGTTTGACGGCGTGGAAAGGGCAAAAGGTTTTATTAGAGGCTTGTTCCCTGATGAAACATAAAGACTTTTTTTGTTTGTTTGTTGGGTCAGATCAAGGTCGGACAGAATATCATAAAGAGTTGGAAGAAATGGTCCCAAAAATACCCCAAAGTGTTGGATTTATTGAAGCCTGTCAGGATATGCCCAGTCTTTACAGATTAAGTACGATAGTGGTATCTGCTTCGTTGTATCCTGAAGCCTTTGGACGGGTGATTACTGAGGCTCAGGCCATGAAAAGAATCGTTGTGGCATCGGCCCATGGGGGGGCATGCGAATCCATTCAAGATGGTGTTTCTGGATTTTTGGTACCAGTTGGGGATGCAAAAGCCTTGGCTGAAAAGTTGGATGTGATTCTGGATATGCCTGTTTCTGAACGTCAGAAAATTGAAGAACAAGCCTGTCAGTCGGTGCATCAAAATTTTACGATTCAAAAAATGTGTGAAAAGACTTTGGCAGTGTACAAAGAGTTTTTAAAGGATTAAATTTCTTGACTTTTTGTGTAAAAAAAGCTATTATTTCCCTTATTCAAAAAGGAGAAAAAAATGGCCTTAAATCAACAAACAATTCAAAATTTGTCATGGTTGGCACGTTTAAAGTTGCCAGCGGAACGTGAAGGTAAAATTTTAAATGACCTGCAAAGTATTTTAGATTGGGTAGAACAATTAAAAGAAGTCAATGTTGAAGGGGTTGAACCATTGGTATCTGTGACAGATGGGATTGCCCCTATGCGTCAAGATGTGGTGACAGAGGGTGATCAGCAGTCGGATTTAATGGCCAACGCCCCTGAATCAGTACAGGGTTTTTATGTTGTACCAAAGGTGGTGGAATAATGACAAATTTAACAGATCTTACAATTACAGAAGCGGCCAAAAAATTAGCCAATAAGGAAATTTCTTCGGTTGAATTGACCAAGGCTCATTTGACTGAAATGGAAAACGCACGTGTTTTAAATGCCTTTATTACGGAAACACCAGAACGTGCTTTAGCTGATGCGGAAAAATCAGACGCTCGTCGTAACTCAGGGGAAAGCTTGGGGGCTTTGGATGGGATTCCTATTGCTAATAAAGACTTATATTGTACTAAAGGGATTCGGACAACAGCTGCCAGTAAAATTCTATCCAAGTTTGTACCCCCTTATGAATCCACTGTTTCTCAAAAATTGATTGATGCAGGGACTGTCATGTTGGGGAAAGTCAATACGGATCAGTTTGCAATGGGTGGGTCAACAATGACCAGTTTCTTTGGGACAACCAAGAATCCATGGAATTTAGATTTGGTGCCAGGGGGATCTTCAGGTGGTTCTGCTGCAGCTGTTGCGGCTGGACTTTGTATGGCGGCAACTGGTTCTGATACGGGTGGATCAATTCGTCAACCAGCCAGTTTTTGTGGTATTACCGGAATTAAACCCACTTATGGACGTTGTTCACGTTACGGAATAGTGGCTTTTGCTAGTTCTTTGGATCAAGCAGGTCCAATGGCCCGTTCCGTCAATGATTGTGCTTTGATGTTGAATGCTATGGCAGGCTTTGATGAAAAGGATTCCACTGTAGCCAATGTGGCTGTACCAGATTTTACAAAAGCTTTGTCGGGGGATATTCGTGGTAAAAAAATCGGTATTCCAAAAGAATATCGCTTGGACGGGTTAAATCCAGATGTACAAGCTACTTGGGATAAAGGTATTCAATTATTAAAAGAGGCGGGGGCAGAGATTGTGGAAGTTTCTTTACCACATACAAAATACGCTTTGCCGGTGTATTATATTGTGGCTTGTGCAGAAGCCAGTTCCAACTTATCACGCTATGACGGGGTGCGTTATACCACACGTGTAGAGGGCAGATCTTTGGATGAATTGTATGAAAATTCCCGTACAGATGGTTTTGGGGATGAAGTTGTTCGCCGTGTTTTGTTGGGCACTTTCGTCTTATCAGCTGGATTTTATGATGCTTATTACACACGGGCTCAACGGGTACGCCGTTTGATTTATAATGATTTTATGGAAGTCTTTAAGACAGTGGATGCCTTGTTGACGCCAGCTGCCCCGACAGAAACTTTATCTGAAGCTCAAATGAAGACCATGAAACCAATTGATGTGTATGCAGGGGACGTGTTCACAACGCCAGCAAGTTTAGCAGGTGTTCCAAGCCTTTCTTTACCTGTTGGGCTTTCCAAAAATGGACTCCCTATTGGTTTGCAAGTTATTGGAAAACACTTTGACGAAAATACCGTTTTTCAAGTATCAAATGTGTTGGAAAAATTAGCACAGTTTGATCAAAAACCTCATCACGTGAAAGGATAAAAAATGTACACAATTCAAGGTAAAACAGCAAATTGGGAACTGGTGATTGGGTTGGAAGTCCACTGTGAGATTTTATCAAATGCTAAAGTCTTTTCGGGGGCTAGCGCTGTTTTTGGGGGTGAGCAAAATACACATGTGTCCTTTATTGATGCTGGATTTCCAGGTATGTTGCCAAAAGTCAATGAAAAATGTATTGAACAATGCGTGAAAACAGGGATGGGACTCAATGCTAAAATTAATAAATATTCCCGTTTTGATCGCAAGAATTATTTTTATGCCGATTTGCCACAGGGCTATCAGATTTCTCAGCTCTATCATCCGATTGTTGGGGAAGGATTTATTGAAGTTACAACTTCAGAAGGGACACGTAAAATTGGGGTAGAACGGTTGCATTTGGAACAGGATGCCGGAAAATCTATCCATGATATGAGTCCCCGCAAAACCTTCATCGACCTTAATCGGGCAGGGGTGGGCTTGATGGAAATTGTGTCAAAGCCTGATATGCATTCCCCTGAAGAAGCTGGTGAGTATTTGCGTCAATTACGGGCGATTGTCAGGGCTTTGGGGACTTGTGATGGGAATATGGATGAAGGCTCTATGCGGTGCGATGTGAACGTGTCTGTGCGTCCCGTTGGGGAATCAGGATTTCGTACACGTACCGAAACGAAGAATGTGAACTCTGTACGCTTTGTGATGCATGCTATTGAAGTTGAGGCTAAACGCCAAATTGAAATCTATGATAACGGCGGACAAGTCAGACAGGAAACACGTTTGTATGATTCAGATAACGGGGAAACGCGTTCCATGCGTGGTAAGGAAAATGCGAACGATTATCGGTATTTCCCTGACCCAGACTTGTTGCCAGTTGTCTTGACTGATGAATATATTGATAATATCCGGAAAAATTTACCTGAATTGCCTGAGGCCAAGAAAACCCGTTATATCGCCGAACTGGGATTGACATCTTATGATGCCTCGGTTTTAACAGCAGACAGGGAAACAGCCGAATATTTTGAAACGGCGGCTAAAGGACAAGATGCCAAAAAGGTGGCAAACTGGGTGATGGGGGACTTGTTTGCCTATTTAAACAAAGAATGTTTGCCTATTTCAAAAAGTCCTGTCAGTGCCCAAAATTTGGGGGCCTTGGTGGGCTTAATTGCCAACAATACTATTTCTGGTAAGATTGCCAAAGACGTGTTTTTATTGATGATTGAATCAGGAAAAGATCCTGCCACAATTGTGGAAGAAAAGGGCTTGAAGCAAACAACAGATACTGGGGCCATTGAAAAAATTGTGGACGAAGTATTGGCAGCCAATCCTGAGCAAGTGGCTGAAATTAAAGCTGGAAAAGACAAGTTGAAAGGCTGGTTGGTTGGTCAGATTATGAAAGCTTCCAAAGGAAAAGCAAATCCTGCTTTGGCCAATCAAATTTTAAATCAAAAACTAGGAGGTTAAGATGACTTTAAGAAAAACAATTGAACAACAAATCCAAGAAAATTCTGATTATAAAAAACAACATGAATTTTTTGTGGTTGAACCTGCGATAGGTACTTTTCAAAAGTCAAAATCCTATCAAGAAAGAGAAAATGGTTGGTTAAAATTGTGTCAAGAGACCAGTTTACCGTTGACATCTTATTATGTAGAGGGAGCTGAAGGAAGTGAAAAGGTTGTTTTAAGATTTAGAAATGGACTTGAAATATCGAGTAGTGGATATCAGGTTGCTTTTTCTGCAATAGGAGAAAAATCAGAAGTAGATATGAATTCTGCTTTGTCTGTTGTGGGATGTAGTGCTAATCATTTATATCGTCGTGGATGGGGTCCTGATGTCAATATTAGTACAATACGAGAAGGGGCAGCCCCTATGGTGAAACGATTTGAGGAATCTCATAAACAGGCTCGTCAAATAGTAAATGCCGAAATTTTACAACGTCAAAAAGGATTCTCTTATTAAAAAAAGCCCCATAATTCAAACGGGGACTTTTTTATAAACCACCACCAAGTCCCATCAAAATGCCTGATAAAATTTGGCTTGGTACAGTACTTCCTGAAGATGAACTACGTGTGCGTGCTGGTGATGTATAAGCAGGTGAGCCATCAGCATTTAAATAAACATAACGTGTTGTTGTACAACCTGATACCAAAGAAGCCCCTAAAACAGCCCCTATAGTGTACAAAGAATACAAGACTTTTTTTGATTTTAAATTTTGTTTCATGTTTTCTCCTTTTACAAAACAGTTTATATTATACGTTAAAACTTGACAAAAGTCAAGAATCATTAAAAAACACTGGCAAAATGCCAGTGTTTTAGAATTAAATAGACATATTTTAAACATCTAAGTTCGCAACGTTCAAGGCGTCTGTTTGAATAAAATCACGTCTGGGTTCAACCACATCCCCCATCAGTGTTGAGAACACCTGTTCAGCTTCATCTTGATGAGTGATTTTGACTTGTAACAAGCGACGATTGTTAGGGTCCAAAGTTGTTTCCCAAAGTTGTTCAGGGTTCATTTCGCCCAACCCTTTATAGCGGTTGATGGCAATCCCTTTACGCCCAATACGGAAAACAGCTTCAGCCAATGACACAGGGCCATAAACAGAAATTTCTTCATCTTTGACTTTTAGTGTGGCTGGTTTAGCATAGAATTCCAATAATTCATCAGCCATCTTATCCAGTTGGCGCGCCTCAACACAGTTGAGTAAAGTTTGGTCTACTACATACTTTTCGGTGACACCACGTAAAGTTCTGGTTAAAATAAATTCTTGTTTTTCATCATCAAAGGCACAATGCCATCCCCGTTCATATTCGGGCTCCATGGCATCCAAATGTTGCACAAAGGTATCATCATAAACTTTGCCTGTATGGAACAGGCCTTGAATGGCCATTTGACTGATAATACGATAGGGAACGTGGCGTGACATAGACATAATCAGGTTGCGTGCTTCACGTGCTTGTTCCACGCGAGCGACCAAATCAGCCCCTGCAATTTGTTCACCGTTGGCCATTTGTAAGACTGCCCCGTCTGTACCGGCTTGAATCAAATATTCTTCCAAAGCGGCATCATCTTTCAGGTAAGTTTCAGAATTGCCCCTTTTTGCGCGGTACAAAGGTGGTTGGGCGATATAAACATATCCCCGTTCAATCAATTCTGGCATTTGACGGAAGAAGAAAGTCATTAACAATGTACGAATATGGGCGCCATCCACATCAGCATCAGTCATGAAAATAATCTTGTGATAACGGCATTTATCGGCATTAAAATCATCACGTCCAATGCCAGTACCAAGGGCAGTCACAATTGTTCCGATTTCGGCAGAAGAGAGCATTTTATCAAAACGGGCCCGTTCCACGTTCAAGATTTTACCACGCAAAGGCAGAATGGCTTGGTGAGCACGATCTCGTCCTTGTTTAGCAGAGCCACCAGCGGAGTCCCCCTCAACGATAAAGACTTCAGATTCGGCAGGGTCTTTACATTGACAATCGGCCAATTTTCCAGGGAGTGATGCCATATCCAAAGCCCCTTTACGACGCGTGAGTTCGCGTGCCTTACGGGCGGCTTCGCGTGCTGTGGCGGCTTCTACCACCTTGCCAATCACCGTACGGGCTTCGGTCGGATGTTCTTCAAACCATTGTTCCAATTTTTCACCGACAATACTTTCCACAACAGGGCGCACTTCACTGGACACCAACTTATCCTTTGTCTGTGAGGAGAATTTTGGATCTGGGACTTTGACGGATAAAACAACAGTCAATCCTTCACGCATATCTTCGCCGGACAGTTCCACTTTTTCTTTTTTGGCAATGCCACTGGCCACCGCATAATTATTGACGGTGCGGGTTAAAGCCCCGCGGAAACCGGCCAGGTGAGTCCCGCCGTCTCGTTGTGGAATGTTGTTGGTAAAGCACAGACAAGTTTCGTGATAAGAATCTGTCCATTGCAGGGCAACTTCCACTGTCATCCCGTCTTTTTCTTTGGTTAAGAAAATCGGATCCCCATGCAAGGAATTTTTGGATTCGTTCAAGTATTTCACAAACTCTTGAATACCCCCTTCATATTGCATATCTTGTTCTTTTGTTTCTGACCCACGATTGTCAATCAAACGCAAATGAACACCTGAGTTCAAGAAAGCCAGTTCACGAATACGGTGTTCCAAAGTTTCAAAGCTGAAAACTGTTTGTGTAAAAATTTCACTTGATGGATGAAAGGTCACCTTTGTCCCATGCTTGCCAACGGCTTCCCCCACTTCTGTCAGATGCTTGACAGTAACACCGTCTTCAAAGCGGGCAGAGTATTCTTTATCATTACGCCAAACGGTCAAATCCAACCAATCGGACAGCGCATTTACGCAGGAAACACCCACGCCATGCAGACCGCCGGAAACTTTATAGGAATTGTTATCAAACTTACCACCAGCGTGCAGTTGGGTCATAATAACTTCAGCGGCAGAAACGCCTTCTTCTTTGTGCATATCCACCGGCATACCACGACCATCGTCAATAATGGTGGCAGACCCATCACTGTTTAAAATGACATCCACGCGTGAGCAATATCCAGCCAAAGCTTCATCAATGGAATTGTCCACAACTTCATACACCATGTGGTGCAAGCCTGAACCGTCATCCGTATCACCGATATACATACCTGGGCGTTTGCGAACAGCCTCCAGTCCATGTAAAACTTTGATAGAATCAGCATTATATTTCGCTTCTGCTTGTTGAATATTATCTGTCATTTTTTATCCTTTCTTGCCTATTCAGGCGACCTGTTTTAATTCCTTATTTTCTTGTACATCAAATTGCGTGATTTGTCCAGTAAAATCTGCAAAAATTTGGCCTTCTGTGGTGGTCATCCAAACTTGAGTGGGAAGTCCCAACAAAATGTCAAACAAACTGTGGCGACGATGACTGTCCAAGTGAG
>JAZLIX010000064.1:0-3844 GCA_045617605.1 Alphaproteobacteria bacterium
AAAATCTTTTTTAAAGAATTTTTTTGTTGCATAAACTGATATGAAAAAATGGAACTGACAATCGTAATAATTATCCAAACGAATAAGGGTTCTGTTGCTTCTATCGCTGTACAAATGGTTGGAGATAAATGGTTCACGGCAATAGTAGAACTACATACTGCCAAAAAAGTAACGAATTCAATTAAGGTAAAAAATTTAAATTTCTTTTTATAAATACATATTTTATTTTTAATTTCCTGACGATTTTTTTTCCATAACATAAAACTAAACGGAATCAATCCAGAAAGCAAATTCGGATATATCAATACATTAGCAACATTATTTTCTGATTGTAAAATAAGCTTGACCAAACAAATACGAACAGCCAACAAAAAAGAGGACAAAAACATCCAATAAAATGCCGAATTAATTTTAAATTTTACTCGTGGATCATAATTCAAAAAAAGAGAACTTAAAATAATAACCACAAAGCCTAAATATTGGGATAAAGTTAAGCTTTCTTGCAATAAGAAAAAAGAAATGATAGGAACAAAAATTTTTCCTAAAGCAAATAAAGAACTGATGATAGAAGTATCTGTTTTTTTAAAAGCAACATAATACGGATAAAGATAGGCAACGTCAATAATGGATATCATTAAATAAAAGGGAAGCATTGCCAAATCAGGAATGGTTGGCATTTTAAAAAATAAAATGAATGGCATAAAAAGAGCATTTGTTAAAGACACAAAGAAAAGCATCACAATAGGATGTTTAAAAATTTTAACAGACAAAAAACTCTCTGTAACAACAGATATCGCATAGAATAAGGGTGCCATAAAAGAAATTAAATAATACATCTTGAAATTAAGTATACAATTCTTTTAATCATTCGTCAATGGGGGGTATTCAAATGAATATCAATCAATACGTCACAGTGACACTATAACTCCCTGAATAATCCCCTGGTTTTTGTCTGGAATTAATATGTAAGGTTCCACCGACATTCAGTGTTTTTGTTGCAGATATTCCACTGCCCGTTAATGTAAATGGACTGGCTGTATCACTTGTAAAATTATTAACATTCATTTTGTCGCCCCCTTCTGACACAAGTTCAGCTGATGTTGGCAAAGTTAGATAAATATTACGATTAGCAACACCTGTCACTTTAAACGATCCTGCAACCACATTACTATCCAAAAAATGAACATCCCCCGTCGTATCATACGAATCATTTCCTGGATTAAGTGTAACAGTTGAATTAGTGCTAGGGGATAAAATGGTACCAAAGTTCATATCACGTGTATTTTCAATAGATATAACATCTTTTAATTCTACAGAAACGGGAACTGATACGGTTCCGTTTCCCCTATTGGTATAAATAATAAGCCATGCAGACCACGAATATGGAACAACAACTGTTCCAGAATATGTACCGGGTTTACAAAAACCACCCGATATACTTAATGTCATACCCAGTCCTACATTTTTAGCACTCCCAACCACAGTAACTGAGTTGTTTTCAAAAGTAAAATTCTTGGCCTGAATCGTACACCCACCAGGTCCAGTTAAGGTAATATCTGTAGGGGCTGTTAAAGTTACAGTATCAATCAGACCTGTTTGTGTAAAACTCATAACCCCTGCAGCCGGTTTAGAAGCAGAATCACTGGATAAACCATTCATACCAGAAATATTAGAACTATAACTTAAAGTAACGCCAGCCGTTTGTGCTGCCTGCACATAGGTACCCACATTCATATCGGTACTACACGAACTGTTCGTCGCAAAAACGGGGGTATTAAACAGCAACCCTATCAACAAAAATAAAAGTATTTTCAAAACTAACACACCTTCGAAACGACGAAACGACGAAACCACGAAACGACGTAACGACGAAACGACGAAACGACGAAACGACGAAACGACGAAACGACGAAACATATACTTTTCACCTTTACACCCTCTCTTCAAAGAAGAGAATCCCACAAATGGCATTAAAAGTCAAGAAAAAAATTAGTTTTTATTTCATCATTAAGGCTGTCAGGCGTTTGTTAAAATCGGCAGGATCAGGAAGTGTTTCCCCTTCTGCCAACAAGGCTTGGTCGTATAAAAGATGAATTGTATCATCCGCTTCATCCCCTGTCATCTCGGCCAATTTATGAATGAGTGGATGACGAGAATTGACCTCTAAAATACGGGTACTTTCAAAAGCTGTTTTTTGCCCGTGAGCCCGCATCAATCGTTCCAAATGCAAACTCATTTGCCCCACCCCTGTGGTCAAAGCAACCGCCGAATCTGTCAAACGATCCGTCAATTTGACTTCCTTAACAGCGTCTTTCAAAACTGATTTCATTCGTTGCAACAAAGTATCGCCTTTTTCTTTTGGTAAAGCTTCCCCTTTTGATTCAGCCGGTTGAATTTTTTCTAGCTCAGCCCCAGCCTGTTGCACTGGAATAAACTTATGTCCTTCAAATTCAGGGTAAGTATTTGTCCAAAATTCATCAATGGGATCAGTCAGCAAAAGCACCTCTATTCCCCGAGCTTTTAAGCCTTCCAACTGGGGCGAAGAACGCAACGTTTCCAAATTAGAGCCCGTTAAATAATAGATATTCTTCTGTTCTTTTTTCATACGTTTAATATATTCTTTAAGTGTCGTTAATTCTGTTCCATTGGTGGAATAAAAACGACAGAGTTCGGCCACTTCATCCCGTCCTGCTGAAGGTTCATAAAGGCCCTCTTTTAAAACAAGACCAAAATTTTTCCAGAATAGGTTATATTCTTCCGGTTTTTCTGCACGCTTTTTTAAAGCATTCAAAATTTTAGCCGTTATTCCTTGACGAATTTTAACCAATACAGGTGTTTGCTGCAACATTTCACGACTGACATTTAATGGCAAATCTTTGGTATCAATCACACCCGCCACAAAACGCAACCAATAGGGCAACAAATCAGGCAAATCATTTGAGATAAAAACCTTGTTGACATACAAACTTAACGCCCCATGCTTATCTGGTTGGAACAAAGTCATCGGTGGCTCGGTCGGAATAAACAACAGTGCCGTATAATCAATCACCCCTTCAGCGTGGTAATGCAGTGTTTCCCATGGGGTATCAAAAGCGTGAGAAATTGTTTGATAAAAATCTTTATACTGAGTGGGGGTAATTTCTGATTTGGAACGCATCCATAGGGCTGTTCCCGCATTAACAACTTCTTCTTTTCCATTTTCATTTAAGTAAATCGGAAGACTGACAAAATCACTGTATTGTTTCACCAAATGGCGTAAACGGAACCCATCCAAAAATTCCGAATCTTCTTTTTTAAGATGTAAAATAACAGAGGTTCCCCAAGGAGCTTCTTTATCTTCAGAAATAGCAAATTCCCCTGTTCCTGTTGATTCCCACAACCAACCATTTTCTTCACCAGCTTTGTGTGTCCGAACCACCACGTTATCAGCCACCATAAAACTGGCATAAAAACCGACCCCAAACTGACCGATAATATCCATATCTTTTTGCTTATCACCTGACAAAGATTTCAAAAATTCAGCCGACCCTGACCGAGCAATTGTCCCCAAATGGTCAATTAAATCTTGCTTGTTCATTCCGATACCATTATCGGTAATCGTCAAAGTTCTCGCTTTTTTATCAGGTGTAATTGTCAGACGAAAAGCACCACCCTTCAATTCCGGATGCATCAATTGAGCATAGCGCAATTTATCACATGCATCCGACCCATTGGAAATCAACTCCCTTAAAAAAATCTCTTTATTAGAATACAGGGAATGAATCACAATATTTAATACTTTAGCAACTTCAGCCTTAAAAGCAATTTTTTCTGACATTTTAAATCCTTTCACATGAATATGTAT
>JAZLIX010000065.1:0-2176 GCA_045617605.1 Alphaproteobacteria bacterium
ACTAAAATGGCTGCTGGTCAGTTTAATGAAACCACTGCTTTAAATGAATTTGAAAGTAATACAATCAATAGCGTGACCTTATCTGTCAAAGATAAAGGGGATAAAACATTTAGTATTAAATTATCCAACATGGATAAAAATACAGATGTGTGTGAACAAATGAAAAACATTGTTGGTGAAAACGGGAATGTGAATATAGATGAAGAATGTACTACTTTTACCTATAATACTGATTTAAGTGCCCCTGTTACCATGACACCCACATCCACCCCTGTTTCTTGTACATCTGGCAGTGAATGTAGTGGTTGCCAAACCTGCCAAGATGGGGTATGTAAAGATGATAATACCAAATGTGATACCTCTTCTGGCGCAGGGGATGGAATTTGTACCAACGGTCGTTGTACAAATTGTCCCAAAGGTGATATTTGTGGTACTCAATGCTGTGCTGATGGCACTTATTGTATCCAAAGTGATTCAAATGGGGCCTGTGTTGCAGGAAGTGCTGCTAGTACAAAAGATTGTACTAAAAACAGTGATTGTGCCAGTGATGGTAGTGAATACTGTAAATTTACCTCTGGAGGAAGTTGCTCTGGCCCTACAAATGGCACATGTACCTCTAAAGGTACTTTAAAGAAAGTAAGTTATAATGGCCGTACGTTTTATGCAGTTGCTGATTTAGTGTCTTGGTGGTCAGCAGAAAACTTATGCTTGGCACATGGTAAACATTTAGCGAGTTTAGGTTCATTGGGATTATCAACTGATTACCGCCGTGATAACCATGAAGCAGGACAACCTGGCCCCTTATATGAAGCTTTTAATGCAAAAGGAGTTTCAAATAGTCATGGAGGTTATTGGACAGGTAGTAATTATCCTAATCTTTGCTGTAAGGCGTACCTCTTGCTCATTCACTTCAACACTGAGTACGTGAGCTACTACCTTTGCGGCGGCAGCCTCGCCTACGACAGCCACTATGCTTTGTGTGAGTAGCTCCTTCGCTTTTTTCCTGTCTGATATACCCTACACATTTAAAATAAACACGCTCAGACAGGAAAATCCCCCTTGGATCCCCTAATCCAAGGGGGATTTTTATTTTTTTATTGACATTTTATTTTTGGTTTGCTACCTTGATTCAATAAAATCACTGAAAGGGGATTAAAAATGGATGAATTTGAAAAAATCAGAGCATTTTCCGCTGAGCTTGGAAAAAAAACAGAAGAAGCTGTTGAGGTTGAGAATAGAATGGAAATGCAATCAAATGAAGCCGGTGTAATGGAAAAAGAGGAACAACAGGCTGATTTTTTAGAAAATTGGTCAGCCCCAACTGAATCACCAGAAGAAACTCGGAATTTGTCTAAAACTTTTTGGGTGGTATTAGTTAGTGTAACTTTGTTATTTGGTTGTTTAATCGTTGTTGTTTATTTGTTGTTGAAAGGTCCTATTGAAAATGAAGAGGTTGTGACGATTGCTCCAACTCCAAAACCTGTCAAAGTCCGTCCTGAAAATCCTGGTGGTATGGTTATTCCTGATCAAGATAAAGTTATTTATTCCCGTTTGACTCAGGATACAATTCCTGTTAAAGTAGAAAAACTCTTCCCTGAAGAAGAAAAACCAGTGATGCCTGAAGTGGTGGCAGAGCCTATTGAAAGTACTGAGGAAGAAATTCCTGTTTTTGAAGAAACAGAGGAAATTCAGATTGTTCAGGCTGAACCTTTACCTGTAAAGGAAGAAGTGAAAAAAGTTGAACCTAAAAAACAAGTCACACCTGTAAAAAGTGAAAAACCAAAAGGAGAGTGGAAAGTACAGCTCTTTTCATCTACAGATAAGGTAAAAGTGGAAAAACAGTGGCAAATTATTTCTAAAAAACAAAAGGCTTTAGTTTCTGATATGCCAATGCAAATTGTCCCTGCTCAAATAGCAGGAAAGGGGACTTTTTATCGCCTGCAAGTGGGGGCATTTGAAACACGTGAAATGGCCAATAATTTATGTACTAAATTGAAAAAACAAAAGCAAGATTGTATTCCAGCAAGATAGGGGTATGTATGCTTAAATATTTCTTGGTTGTTGTTAGTTTGTGTGTTTTACTTGGTTGTGGGTATATTTTATTTTTTCATCCATATCAAATACGGAAAGATTTAAAAACTTTATTTGGTGATAAAATTGAATTTTTATCGTGGCC
>JAZLIX010000066.1:0-4259 GCA_045617605.1 Alphaproteobacteria bacterium
AAATCCGACACTTTATACTGAATATGAAACAGAGTTTATGGCAAAATCAGGTAAAAAAGTTTGGATATCTTGGACTAGTCGTTTATTGGAGGATAAAAAAGGAAATCCGGTTGAATTACGTTCAGTTGGTTTTGATATAACTCCCAGAAAAAAATTAGAAGAAGAATTACAATTTATTGCTTCAAAAGACCCACAAACAAATACTTTAAATCGTATCTCTTTATTAGAAATTGGAACACGGGAATTAAAGCGTTCTATTCGATATAATCATCCTTTTTCTGTATTAGCGTTACGATTACTGGCTATGGATAAAAATTTGTCTTCTTTACAAACAGAAAAATTATTGCAACAAGTTGTGTCCGTTTGTCGTCAAACCATTCGGGATACAGACTATATGGGACGTATTGGTGAAGCTGAATTTATCTTATTATTACCAGAAACAGAACTTCAAAACATCCCATTTTTACAAAAACGTTTGAATGAAAAAATATCCGAATATAATATAAAAAATTCCCTTTTACCTATTTCAGTTTCTTTTGGAATGGCTGAATATACTCCCAAAATAAAATCAATTGATGATTTAATTACTTTAGCAATAAAAAAGATAAAAAAAGGAAAACAAAATGATTGAGTTAAAAAATGATGTTTTAGCGATTGGTATTTTACCTGAAGTCGGTGGGGCTTTAGCATATCTTAAAAAAGGTGAAGTAGATATTTTAAGACCTACCATAGAGAATGAAACAGAAGCTAATCAATCTGCATTGTTTCCTATGTTACCTTATGCTAGTTTTATTCAAGGAGGACGTTTTCCTTATCTAGGTATTACACGTACAGTGGAAAAGAATTCACCCTTCAGCAAATTTCCTATGCATGGGGATGCTTGGCGTACACAATTGAAAGTGGAAGAATGTTCTGAACGCAAGATTATTCTTTCATATCAACACAATAAAAAAGAAGGTTTTCCTTTTTCTTATTCTGCAAAAGTGGGGTATCAGTTGAATGAAAATTGTTTGGAAATCACTTTAACTTTACAAAATGATTCCCTTTTACCAATGCCTTTTGGAATGGGAATACATCCATTTTTTAAAAGGGATTCTGATACCTTAGTTCAATTTGATGCTAATAAAATTTGGTTTCGGGGGGAAGATCCTATTTTGGGACACCCCTATACAGTCCCAAATAATTTGAATTTTAAAATAGCAAAACCAATTCCTGCTAATGGTAGTAATCTTAGCTTTGGATCCTGGAATAGTAAAGCCAATATTATTTACCCCTCCAAACATCTCGCAGTTGATGTTTTAGCGGATAATTCTTTTCGTCATTTGATTTTTTATGCTCCAAAAGGGAAAGATTTCTTTTGTTTAGAGCCTGTCACTAATACCCCAGATGCTTTTAACTTGGCCAGTCTTGGAATTGTTGGGACAGGAATTCAAAGTTTGGGACCACATCAAACTGTTTCAGGAAAAATTGAATTTATTATGAAAGGATTAAAATGATAGCTTTAACGAAAATTATTGCGACTTTAGGACCTGGTTCTTCTACCCCAGAGATGATTGCTAAACTGGCAAAAGCTGGCGTTAATGTTTTTCGATTAAATTTCAGTCATGGGACACATGCTGAACATTTAGATCAAATTAAAACTATTCGCAAGCAATCCCAAAAAGATAAAACTCATTATACTATTTTGGCAGATATGCAAGGACCCAAATTGCGTGTAGGACATTTCAAGGAAGGGGAAGTTGTTTTACATTCTGGTGAACAATTCACTTTAAATATGAATGAAAAAGCGGGGGATGAAAAGCGTGTTTATTTACCTCATCCTGAAATTTTTAAAGTCATCAAAAAGGGAATGAATTTGCTGTTGAATGACGGTAAAATTGTTTTAAATGTGGTAAAAGCCAGTAAGAATTCTATTCAAACAAAGGTTATTGTTGGGGGAGCTTTATCAGACCACAAAGGCGTTAATGTCCCTGATGTTGTTTTACCTATTTCTGCTTTAACAGATAAAGATAAGAAAGATTTAGCATTTGCATTAAAAGCAGGTGTTGATTGGATTTGTCTTTCTTTTGTTCAAACTGCGAATGATATTCGCTTAGCACGTAGTCTTGTCAAAGACAAGGCCTCTATTTTAGCCAAAATTGAAAAGCCATCTGCTGTTCAAAACATTAATGAGATTGTCAAAGAGGCGGATGCTGTTATGGTTGCCCGTGGTGATTTGGGGGTTGAATGCCCTGTAGAAAGCGTCCCTGCCCTACAACGCAAAATTATTACAGTTTGTCGCTTAGCTGGAAAACCTGTGGTGGTTGCAACACAAATGTTGGAAAGTATGATTGAAGCTCCTGTACCTACACGGGCCGAAGTTTCTGATGTTGCCAATGCTGTTTATATGGGGGCTGATGCAGTGATGTTATCCGCTGAAACAGCGGTTGGAAAATATCCAATTAAAGCAGTAGAAACAATGAAACGCGTTATTTTACAGACTCAGTCTGATCCTGATTATCAAAATCAGTTGGCCACGTTAAAATTACCATTGGATTGCACAATTGCCTGTGCTGTCACCTCTTCTATGCGGCGGATGATTCATTCGTTGGATAAGCCAGCTTGTATTGCTACCTGCTCTATGTCAGGCCGGACAACTTTAAGGGTTTCCCGAGAACGTGCTTTAGTGCCTATTTTAGGAATGACAACAGATGAAAAAGTCGCTAATCGTTTAGGCTTGATCTGGGGTGTTGTTCCAGTCCTGTGTGGTAAGTTAAAAGAAATGCCTCAAATCGCCCCGATGGCAACAAAAATTGCCAAAGAAAAAGGACTTGCCCATAAAAATGAGCAAATCATTATTACAGCAGGTGTTCCTTTTGGTTATAAAGGAAGCACAAACTTGCTTTACATTGTAGCTGTTGAATAAAGTTCTTGCAATTTACGTTATTTTTGTGTAGAATGCATTTTAATGACCCTATCATCTAATGGTTAGGATATAGCCCTCTCAAGGCTAGTATATGGGTTCAAATCCCGTTAGGGTCACCATAGCTTACAAAACGCCTTTTGACTGGCGTTTTTCTTTTACAATTGAAATAATTTTAAAAAACAGGAGTTTTATGAAAAAGAGTTTATTTTTAATTTCAATATTATTGTTGAATCAAACGGTTTGTGCACAAAATTGTCCCTCTAATAAGCCATTATTTGACGGTGAAAATTGCTATTCATGTGATGAGCAAAAAACTATTATTGTAAAAAATTGTAATGTATGTCCCAATAGAAGTTATGAAAAAGATTGTCCACTAATACCAAGACCACCATACATCTCACCCTGTAAGTTAAACCAACCTGTTCAAAAAGAGAATGTGTATATTAAATGTTATGGTTGGGTTCCAAAATGTCAGAAAAATTATTTTCAAGATCAATCTGATGGACAATGCTATTCTTGTAAAGATATTAGTTTCGATAAACAAATACAGTATATTGATGGGGTTCCATATTTTGCTTTCCCAAAAGATGGGATACATATCTCAAAAATGGAATGTCTTTCGTGTTCTAATACCCAATGGATAGAAAATAGCTGTTATCCTAAATGTCCAGAAAATAGCCCCTTATTTGTTGATGGTAAATGTGAAGCATGTGATGCCGTAGAAGAACGGTCAGGATACGTGGTTTCAGGTTGTTCCAAGTGTCGTAATAGAATGGAAGTAAAAAATCTTCATACAGGTGAAAGTGAAGGATGTTATTTAAAATGTTCTCAAGATAAACCTCTTGTTGGGTATAGGTCTGGAAAATGTCTAAGTTGTAATGATCCTTATTTTCAAGAAAACTCAATTTCCATTTCGAAAGATGATTTTGTCCTAAATTGCTCAAAATGTAAAAATAATACTTATGGATGAACCAACTTCTGCACTTGATTTCGCAAACCAAGAATTTGTTATGCAGGCGATAAAAGAACTTGTGAGAGATAAGAATATAGGTGTACTTTTATCATCACACAATCCAAATCTTGTACTAAAATATTGTAATAAAGTAATAGCTTTATTTAAAGGGCAAATTGATACTTTAGGTGATACAGAGAAAGTATTGAATGAGCAACTGATAAAAAAGTTATATGATATTGATTGCAAGATATTTAGAACCAAATATGGGGATTTTATCCAAGCAGCATGTTAAAATGGGATAAAAATGTGATAAAATATCTTGATAGAGCAGAAATATATAGTGGTTTTGCTGAAAATATTTTATCAACGATAAAACCTTATTTGAATAAAAAAAGGAAA
>JAZLIX010000067.1:0-10529 GCA_045617605.1 Alphaproteobacteria bacterium
AAGGCCCCCGTAAATCTTTGGGTTTTCTGTGTCCTGTCAAAACTTGCCATAAATAATCCAACGTATCCCGAGAAGTTGTCCATAAAATTGTTCCAGATTCTGCCACGGCTCCGATAAAACTAAGACGTGGACCTTCTGTAATCGTCGAAGTGGCAGCTTTAACCCCCAACAGAGCAGGACTATCTTCTGTTTCTTTCAAAGGTTCAACATTCAAAGTCAATTTTTCACCTGAACGTTCAACAATAATGGATAATTCCTTGGCATAATCAGTCAATTGAATTGAACGGCGAATTTCATTAAAAGACTGAATTTCTTTGCCATTAACAGAAACAATTTTATCCCCAACCATAATTCCCGCCTTTTGTGCAGCAGAATCAGGCATAACTTCACCTATAACAGGAGGAATAGTCAATGTGCCAAAAGTCCAAAGAAGGCCTGCCAACAATAAAAAAGAAAAAACATAATTCATGCCAGGACCAGCAAAAATAATCAATGCCCGTTTCCAAAGTTTTTGTGCCAAAAACGTTTTATCCAAATCCTCGGGGGGCACATTATCGGCAGATTTTTGAGCACTGGCAGCATCTTCATCCCCCAACATTTTAACATATCCCCCCAAAGGAACAGCACAAATTTTCCAACGTGTCCCTTTTTTATCCATCCAATGCCACAATTCTGGTCCAAAGCCCAGTGAAAAATCAGTCACCTTGACCCCACAACAACGAGCCACAAAAAAGTGCCCCCCTTCATGGACTATAACAACCAAAGATAAAACAACCACAAATGCAAATAAGTAAGCCAAAGTTGTCATCATTAGAACAAAACTCCTTCATTAATCATATGAACAACCAATGCCATAATACCCGCAGCAAAAATAAGTCCATCTACACGGTCAAACAACCCACCATGCCCCGGAATTAAATCAGAAGAATCCTTTAATTCCAAACGACGTTTAATAAACGATTCAAATAAATCCCCAATTTGGGAAATAATCGCCAAAGCCCCCGCTGAAAAAACCAATAAACGTGTCGTATGATGAATAGGAAGATTAACATAATCATAAGCTTTTAAAAACAGGGCAAAAACATAGGCCACCAGCATAGCAAACCCGATAGCCCCCAACAATCCTGCCCACGTTTTTTTAGGACTGATAGCCGGACAAAGTTTAGGACCACCAACAGATTTCCCAACAATATACCCCCCTATATCCGTTGCCCACACAACAAAAACAAGCCATAAAACAAGTGTTCTTGAATCATCACCATTTGTATAATACAAAGAAGAAAGCGCTAAAAGAGGCAAACAGATATATGCCGTTCCCAAGGAAAAAGCCAACTGTCCTTTACTTTTCCAAAAAGAAAGTGTCGTTCCAACCAAAATCACCCACAAAACAAAAGAGGGACTATCTTCACTGATAAAAGCGGTCAGCATTGCAGTAATTGCCACCCACACACCAGCTGTTGTTTTTTCCTTATGGAACATCATATCCCATTCCCAAGCAAGACCCGCCCCTAAAAGAGCCAAAAAAACCTTAAACAAAGGAATTCCATACACATCATATACCGCTTTACCATACCAGATGACGGCCAAAACAAGCGGTGCCAACAATAAAGACGAAAAAATACGAACCAAAATATTTGAATGCATAAAATATCCTTTCTTTATATTCAAACACTATGGCAAATTTTAAGCCAAGTGTCAAGGATTGATTTATAAAAATTCACAAAATTGATTTTCAAAGTAAAGTTTTGATTGAATGGAATTACAGGAAATGTACCAACTTTTTCAAAACCATTGTTATTTCAAACAAAAAAATTTAATTACCTACAAGTTAAATTTGGATAAAGTGTTTTAAGAGGGGAAAGAGCCTCAGACGTGAAGAATTTTTCAGTATCAATTACCGAAGGTGGATTTTTATCAGCATCAAAAGTACGATATTTTTGTAAGGCATAGGTTTTTACCCCCTGTTTGTAGAGATCCTTTGCAATCGTCAATATATCTGTCGGCGTTAAATGGCGTGGATCACAGGTGGTACGAGCTTCAAAATCAATCCCCGACTTCACCAAAATTTGAACAGATTCTTGAACTTGAGAGACCATATTAGGTCGCCCACAAAGACCTTCATACTTTTCCCAAGGGGCTTTTACATCCAACCCCACCCAATCCAAATGGGGTAAAATTTCACGCAACCGTTCTGGATAAACACCTGAAGTATGAAGAGCTAATTTAAATCCTTGCCCTTTTACTTCTTTGGCCTTTTCAATGATTTCAGAAGACATTAAAGGCTCCCCTCCACTAAAAACAACACCGTCCAAAAGTTTAACTCGCCCTTTTAAAAAGGTCATCACTTCATCCCAGGATTGGCCTACCGTCGTTCCAGAAAAAACTTGTAATTCTGGATTATGACAAAAGGGGCACCGCAAAGGGCACCCCTGAAAAAAAACAACAGTGGCCAGATTTCCCGGAAAATCAATACTGGTAAAAGGAACAATCCCTGCCACTTGTTGCATATTAAGCCACTTGTTTCATTTCACAAGAGCATTTGGCTTCTGTGAACCATTGACGTTCATCAAATTCTGACTTCTTCCCCTTGTTAAAGTGGCTGTAAGGACGAAAATAACCCATCACTCTGGTCCAGCATTCACAAGGTGTGCGTTCTGATTCATTTAACGCTAAAATTTCATTATCTGTCATTTTAAACCTCCTCTTGTTTTCTTTTTTTGTTGATCAATTCTTGGTCACACAAAGGACAGTACTTATGTGCGCCACTGATATACCCATGCTTTGGGCAAATGGAATAAACGGGTGTCACAGAAACATAGGGCAAACGATAGTTTTCCAAGACTCTGCGCACCAAATTTTTACAAGCCTGTGAGGAAGAAATCCTTTCATTCATATACAGGTGCAATACTGTTCCGCCTGTATATTGACTTTGTAAATCATCTTGATAATCCAGCGCTTTAAATGGGTCATCTGTAAAACCAACCGGCAATTGAGATGAATTCGTATAGTAGGGAGCATCATGCGTGCCCGCCTGCAAAATATCTGGGAAGCGTTTTTGGTCTTCACGAGCAAAACGGTAAGTTGTTCCTTCTGCAGGAGTTGCCTCCAAATTATACATATTTCCTGTTTCCTCTTGAAATTTAATCAAACGTTCACGAATATATGTCAATAATCGCTTAGCAAAATCACGTCCAAAATCAGTGGTAATATCATCTTTATCGTTCGTAAAATTACGAATCATTTCATTAATACCATTCACACCAATTGTTGAAAAGTGTGAATTAAAACGACCCAAATAACGCTTTGTATAAGGGTACAAACCACGTTCTAACTGCATTGTAATCGTTTGACGTTTGAGTTCCAATGATTTTTTTGCTAATTCCATCAGATCATCCAAACGCTTATAAAGCGCTTCTTCATTTCCTTTATACAAGTAACCCAAGCGTGCGCAATTGATGGTTACAACACCGATAGAGCCTGTTTGTTCTGCTGAACCAAACAGTCCACCACCACGACGTTTGAGTTCCGTTAAATCTAAGCGCAAACGACAACACATAGAACGAACATCTGATGGCTTCATATCTGAATTGACGTAGTTGGAAAAGTAAGGTAAGCCATACTTTGCCGTCATTTCAAACAATAAATCAATATTTTCTGAATCCCATGGAAAATCAGATGTAATGTTATAGGTTGGAATCGGGAAAGTGAAAGGACGACCTTTGGCATCCCCTTCGGCCATAACCTCTAAGAACGCACGATTCACCATATCCATTTCTTTTTGAAGTTCCCCATAAGTAAAGGATTGTTCTTCACCCCCGATAATCGGATGACGATCCTTTAAATCCGCAGGACATGTCCAGTCAAAAGTAAGATTCGTAAATGGTGTTTGTGTTCCCCAACGAGAGGGCACATTCAAGTTAAAAATAAAGGACTGCATCGCTTGTTTGACTGCCTTGTAATCCAAATTTTCGATACGAACAAAGGGAGCCAGATAGGTATCAGCTGAAGAAAATGCCTGAGCCCCCGCCCATTCATTTTGTAAGGTCCCTAAGAAATTGACCATTTGTGAAAAAGCACTGACTAAATGACGAGGTGGGTTTGATTCTGTTTTATTGGGAACACCATTAAAGCCCTCTGTCAAAAGTGTCCGTAAAGACCACCCAGCGCAATAACCTGACAGCATATCCAAATCATGGATATGATAATCCCCGTTCAAGTGAGCTTGACCGATTTCGGGAGTATAAACGTGCTTGAGCCAATAATTAGCCACCACTTTACCCGACACATTCAGAATCAGACCGCCCAATGAATACCCTTGATTCGCATTGGCATTCACCCGCCAATCTGACCGATCCAAATATTCATTGATGGAAGAAATCGCATCAATCGCCACCTTTTTATCTTGACGTTGACGTTCCCTTTGTTCACGATACACAATGTAGGAACGAGCCGTCTTGTAATAGTTAGAGGAAATCAAGACCTGTTCCACAACGTCCTGAATCTGTTCAATGGTAGGAACAACCGCATCAGCAAAACGGTGTTTCAAGACTTTAACGACTTGACCAGCCAACAGGGTAGCTTCATCTTCCCCAAATTCACCCGTCACAGCCCCAGCTTTTGCAATAGCTGAAACAATCTTTGTAGCATCAAAAGTGCGCTTTTCACCATCCCGTTTAATCACTTCAGAAAGTGGACCCACGTCAATCATTTGATTTTGTTCTGTTTTTTGATTATTTTCCAACATTTTGTATATCCCCTTTTATTTTTAATACTACATATTGTGTAATATCATTTTTTATCTGTCCATAATTGACTGCTTTACGTGATGAAAGTCAACCCCTTTTTTCATAAAAAAATATGTTTTTTATAAACCACTCATTTTTAAGGATTTTTTAAAGGCATTTTTTCGTATAGGAAAGACAAAAGTTAAAGACAATTTTGTTCCTGTAAGTCGGTTGTAAAAATCAATAAAAACACCAATAACTTGAAAAAAAGGCAAAACATATGGACAAATAAGGAAAAGAACATTTCAAAAACGATTCGTTTTAAAAGAGGGCTTGACTTTTTTGAAACGATTCGCTAAAATGAAGTCCTCAAAAGCGGGTGTAGCACAATGGTAGTGCAGCAGCTTCCCAAGCTGACCACGTGAGTTCGATTCTCATCACCCGCTCCAAAATAAAACCCCGACCGTTAGGTTGGGGTTATTTTAATGTTAATAAATTATCCATCAATTATTCTTTAAACTCTCTCGCCAATCTCGACCATTAATAAGTAATTGCTTTGCCAAAGGCTCAGTTCCCTTATGATAAGAATAAACAACTTCAAAAACCATATCTGTATTATTACGATGCCGAAACAATTGTTCCAGTTCTTGAGCATTGTCTTCTGGAATATAAAAACGGCATTGTCTGCCCCAACGTGCCTCAACACAGAAGTCATCTTTTGGACAAATCCCATCAGAAAATTGATTACAGTCAGTTTTCGTCCAATCAATTGTATATTGAATATAATGTCCCGACAATAAATCCACTGGATCATAGCCTGCAATAGAAACTTTAACCTCTTTACCGGTCGCTTGTTGTACGTAAAGCCATATTGTCCAAGAAAACAAGGCCAGAAATGGAATAATAAAAATAAGGACTAAAATCTTCTTAGTCATGAAATATCTCCATTGATTTAATATATTTTGAAGTCTTTTTTAAAACATATAAAGAGACAAGTAAAATACAACCAGCAAAAATGAAGCCTACCCCTGATTTAAACAAATTACCAAAACGAGTAAAAAATAAAAACAAGATGTACAATTCAACCAAGTGAGTATTATCCACAAAAGATTTTATATTTTTCTTTTGTACTGCTAACAACAAACGTATCCCTAAAAACACAAAAACAAACACATTTGCCCAAAAGGGAGAATGTCCCAAAAATCCTGAAGATTCGAAACCTAAAACAGCTCCTCCAATAATTGCTATCAAATACATGTAGAAAGAACTTAACCAAGCAAAGGCTTTAGGTAAAACTATAGCTTTTTCCAATGCTTTATAGAGTTGGATACCTGCATAAGAAAGTAAGCCCAAAAGGATTGTTCCTGCGATAACAGCCATTAGAGCCCCCCGTCTAATGAAGGGTTCTATGATATCAAGCCAAAAACTGAAATCTATTGTTCCCAAAAATAACAATAACCAAACAATATTTAGAGTCATCAGTCTACTGAAAAGAACAAAGACAACACTTAACAGAGACCAAGTTGTTGCAAAAGAGTGCCAACCGCCACTTAAATGAAAAATTTGTGCAATTAATCCAATTGTTGCCCCCACAAACAAAAAGGAAAGTGTTAAAAACAGTTCTTTAAAATTTTCTTTTTTATTCACAACACTCCAGTAAGTTCCATACAAAATACCAGCCCAAATTGTAAAATCTCCCAATAACTTAATGGGCGCAGGAATAGACCGCCAATTTGAACCAATCAATAAAACAAACCCCAACCCAATAAACAAACCAGCAATCCAATACATAAGCTTCCAAGCCAAATTTGAATGTTTAGCCTGTTCTGAAACCATAATCTTTTCGGCCTGCTTTTGTGTTATCAATCCTTGATCAACCAATTTTTGTAGTTTATGAGAAATTTTCATTGAGTCTCCTTTCTTTGAACGAATATACTTTTACACATCATGAAAATTAAGTCAATATATTTTTGTATGATTTTAGAAACACAAAAGCCACTGATAAAACAGTGGCTTTTTTATTGGTGGGCGGCGAGAGATTCGAACTCCCGACCCTCTGCGTGTAAAGCAGATGCTCTAACCAGCTGAGCTAGCCGCCCCATATTTTCCCAGTTTAGCACATTTAAAATAAAATGTCAATCCCTATGATATGGATGTCCATCCCAAAGTGTACGAACTCGATAAATTTGCTCGGCCAATACTGCACGCATCAAAAAATGGGGGAGCGTCATACGTCCAAAAGAAAGAGTTAAATTCGCACGTTTCCGAACACTTTCATCCAATCCATCTGCCCCACCAATGATAAAAACCATTTCTTGACTGGCATGAGGACGAAGAGTCGTTGCCAGTTCACGTGAAGAAAGGGTTTCACCATGTTCATCCAGCGCCACAACAA
Organism: Alphaproteobacteria bacterium; assembly: GCA_045617605.1. GTDB lineage: Bacteria > Pseudomonadota > Alphaproteobacteria > CAAHEQ01 > UBA3637 > UBA3637. The sequence continues at coordinate 7,120 of JAZLIX010000067.1, forward strand.
ATGCCCCTGAAGACAAATCAGACAGTAATAATTTTGCTTCAGCTTGTTTGAGCTCTAACCCAGACAAAGCTTTCTTTTCTTCATATTCTTTGACCTCAGTCATCCAACGTGTTTTTTTTAAATAACCATCCACAATCGCCCACTCAGGTGTTGTTTTTTTGAGCTTACCAATAGCCCTTATTTGCACGTGCATTCGTGTTTCCTGTACTTTAAAGGAAGGAGTTTCCCAATTTCTATGGGGGTCCAACCACGTTTATTTTTAGCGGGCATCAAAACTTTTGCCTTTGGCCCATAGTCTGCAATATATTCACGACACTTACCACAAGGGGAAATAACATAAGGTTCTACATCCCGAACAGCCACAATGGTATCAATTTCCATATCAGGCTCTGCCGTATGCGCTATCCCAATAGCGATAATTTCTGCACAAGTAGAAATAGAGGGTTGATATGTTCCTGTATTCAAGGCTTGGTACACATTCCCATTTTTAGTTAAAAGAACAGCAGCCACAACAGAATGATGCCCCTCTTTACAATAACGAGAACGGATTAAATCTTTAGCTAAACGTACCAATAATTCAGGCGAAATCTTATTCATCGGCATCTACCTCCACAATCGCTTCAATCATTTCATCAAGTTGTTCACGTTCTTTGTCAGAATACTGAGGTTGTTCCACTTTCACTTCTTTTTTGGGAGGAGCTTTTATTCCCTTTTGAATACTGTCAGGTAACATTTTTTCCAACCAATCTGCCCCCTGATTCATATAAGGAATCACCACATTTTCCTTTTTCATTTCCTGAATTTTTTGAGGTTGAAATACCATTTGGCGCATAAACATCCACGCCAAAGCAACCAATAAACTGGCCCGAAAAACACCGAAAGCTATGCCTAAAATTCTGTCCATACCTGACAGGGAGCTTTTACGTAATTTCCCTGTAATATGAGCATTAATCAGGGTCATAACAATCAAGATAATCAAGGCTACTGTAATTGTGGAAGTAATGGTCCATGTTTGGACTTTTTCAACACGTTTTGCAAAAAAAGACGACAGAGGTTCATAACTCCACACTGCCCCAAGAGCTGCTAAAATCCAGCTGGTAATACACAACAATTCACGCAACAAGCCCCGATAAAAAGCAAAAATAACAGAAATGACAATCACTGCCAAAACAACTAAATCAATGGTTCCAAAAATCATTTTATGTCTCCTTCTATAACAATAACCTAGCAAATTTTTTGATAGATTTCCAGTAAATTATTTACCTTTATTAAAAAATTCCAAAAGTGTTTTTAAATTTCCGATTTCTGTTGCACTAAAGGTGGATTTTTTATTCTTCGCAGGTGGAATCAAGGCTTTATGAAAACCAAGTTTTTGTGCCTCTTTCAAACGTAAATCCGTTTGCGCCACTGCACGCACTTCACCTGAAAGGCCGATTTCCCCAAAAAAGACCATATCTGCTGGCAGTGGATGATTATACACGCCCGATAAAACAGCCATTACGGCCGCCAAATCCACTGCTGGTTCTGTCAAGCGCATTCCACCTGCCACATTTAAGAAAATATCTTTATTCGCAAACGAGATACCACAACGAGTTTCCAAAACTGCCAGCAACATACTCAAACGATTTGTGTCCCATCCCACCACTTGACGACGAGGAGAATTCCCCGACATAGGCGCCACAAGTGCTTGGATTTCCACCAGCATAGGACGAGAGCCCTCAATACCCGCAAAAACACAACTGCCTGACACATTGCCTTGACGGTCTGCCAAAAAAAGAGCTGACGGATTAGGGACTTCTGCCAATCCCTGTTCGGTCATTTCAAAAACACCAATTTCATCCGTTGCCCCGAAACGATTCTTAACCGAGCGTAAAATACGGAAGTGATGACCTCTATCCCCTTCAAAATAAAGAACTGTATCCACCATGTGTTCCAAAACACGAGGGCCAGCGAGTGTTCCTTCCTTTGTTACATGGCCCACTAAAAACAAGACAAAACCCCGTTTTTTTGCCAAACGAATCAGTTCATGACCACAGGCACGCACCTGCCCCACCGTCCCGGGAGCAGAATCAATCATATCCGAGTACATAGTTTGAATAGAGTCAATTACCACAATATCAGGGGCTTGTTCGGTATCCAAAGTCGCCACAATATCGCGCATACGGGTTTCAGAAGCCAAATCCACAGGGGCATCTGCCAGTCCCAAGCGCATGGCACGAAGGCGCACCTGATCCACCGATTCTTCGCCAGAAATATAGGCCACTTTGACGGGAGAACCAGCTTTATTGACTTTTTTTGAAAGAGCCGATACAGCCTGTAATAAAAGAGTAGATTTTCCTATCCCAGGGTCGCCCCCCACCAAAATCACTGAACCAGGGACCAGGCCTCCGCCAGCCACACGATCCAATTCACTGATGCCTGATTTTAAGCGAAACAAAGTTTCCGGGGAACCACGTAAATCTGAAAAGGCGATTGTACGTCCGCCTGTCCCTTGAGTGGCCGTTGGGGAATCAGGGGTGGCAATCGCTTCTTCCTGAATCGTATTCCATTCGCCACAAGCAGTACACTGACCAGCCCAGCGCGCATAAGTGGCCCCGCAATTTTGACAAACAAAGTGTGTTGATTTTTTAATCATTTTTTATTTTCCTTATTGATATAACTTAATAAAAATTGATACATGGACGTTATCGGATATGTCAACAAAATAAGGACTAAAATAACTTTTGGGAATGGATTGGCTAAAAGTTCCATACAAATTGTTATTAAATTAAAAACAGAAAATATAGCAAAACAAATCATTTTTAATAAAGAGGTAAAATTTTGCGCCCCTAAAAACAACAAAAGCACACCACTAAGAACCACATTTCCAAGAACACAACATAATAAAAATGAATCAGAAATCCGTTTAAAGAGCAATACCCCCCATCCACAACCAATAGCGGCACAAATAAAAGCCATAAAAGTTGTCATTAATATAATCTCGGGAAAAGACTGTTTTTTATGACGATACATAGTCTTAAAAAATTGATGACTAACTGTAAAACAAGGTACAATAAATGCCCATAATAAAAACAAAATATTTCCACTCATTTAAAATTTTCCTCACGATTTAAGCGACAAAAACCTTTTTTATGAAAAACATAGTAAGCATATACACGTTTAGCTGAAAAATAAGAAGTTATCGGATAAAACAATAATATAAATTTACTTTCTGCATTTCCTAAATGATGAATCGACAAAAAAACAACCAACACATGAAATAAATTAAACAGTTTCTGACAGGGTAAAGAAACCTGTATCATCGGCCAATTTTCTTTTATCCAATTCCAATCAAATATTTTCTTAAGAGGAAGATAATATTTATTGCTAAACATCAAAGCAACAAAAAAATCCAAATATAAAATTTCATA
>JAZLIX010000068.1:0-4869 GCA_045617605.1 Alphaproteobacteria bacterium
CCCAGAGCTATTATCTGCAGATATGCCAATCAGTAAGCTCAATACCATAAAAGAAGGGGTTGAAAATTATTTAAAGCAATTTTGCCAAAATAGCCTTCAATTATTAACTGAAAGTTCCCAAATACAAGCTTTATACAGTGAATTAGAAGAACTGTGTACACAAACTAGTAAATTTCAAATAGAAGGAATGCAAAAGTTATTGCAGAATAACGTAATACTTACACATTACGATTTTGGTCATTATGTCACGTTGGTGGAGTTATTGGATCGTGAAAAAAAAGCTCAACAAAAACGAATAAAAGATATTCAAGCATATATTACATTCACTCAAAAACAGATAGAAGCTGAAGAAAAAAGGTTGGACAATAAAGATGAGAATAAAAGTGCATCATCTTCGTTATTGGATCGTTTATTTTCTTCTACACGTTCGGCCATATTCAAATTTTCAAATCCTCGCTATCGTTTTTTAAAGAAAGTGGTTAAACGGGAGAAAAAAGAAATCAAGGATATTGAAGTTGATTTACAAAAGAAAGCAAAAGAAATTTTACAGTCTGCAGAAAAAGAATTTACACCCGAAAGTCAACAAAAAGTAGTTCAAGCCTGTAAAGAAATTAAAAAAATGTTAAAAGAAGCTAATGCCTTAGTAGGGTACTTGTCTTCAAAATTAATGGAGTTTAAAAAAGTTGTTTCAATTGAAAAACAAAAGAAGGAACAAGAAAATAGTAGTATTCATCAAAATCAAAAGGAAAAATCATTAGAAGAAAAATTACAAGATGCGTTTACAACAGCCTTAAAAACAAATCAAAATTTAGTTATTCAAGGTAGAAATCGTTCTTTGGGATTAACAAATTCTGTGATAAAAGAAATTATGGAAGATGAAGAATTTGGTCAAGATATTATTGAACATATATCTGGTCTTTTGGACACTCCTCAAGGACAAGATTTTAGTTGGTCAGGAAGTTCCAGATGGAAGCAATTTAAAGGAAGTAATGGTACCCTTTATGAATTATCTGTGAATCCCAAAACTGGACATAGTCAAAGCATGCCTAGACTTTATGCAAAAAAAGAAATCTTTAATCTAGATGGAGAATTGACTAACAATAAAGACAAAGGTCAAACAGAAACTACTTGGGTTTTAGTTAAAAAGGGATCTAAAAGAACTCAAGGTAATGATAAGCATACTGCAGAAAAAGTACATTTCAAAAATGATGGTGAACCCCATAAAGATGCACTAAATATAAATGACTTAGGTTGGATAAAAATAAGTATTTGTCCAGGGCCTCAAAAAAATCTCCCTGTTGTAGCTATAGTAAAACAATTAACAAAGTAAAAAAACATCACCCAAAACAAAAATAAGTCGTTATTAATAACGACTTATTTCAAATTGGCGGAAGGGGAGAGATTCGAACTCTCGGTGGGGGAGACCCCACGCCGGTTTTCAAGACCGGTGCCTTAAACCACTCGACCACCCTTCCTGAATGATTTTAAAGACAAAATATATTTTATTCAAAAAAAATGAAAAAATCAAGTGCTTTTTTTATAAAAATTCGCTATGATAAAGAAAACGAATCGGGAATAAAAATGAAAATTGTATTAAAATCAATGGCTTTTATTTTATCCAGTGTTGCTTTTTCGGCACTGGCAGAGGATGATTTTAGTGCGTGGAAAAAAGAATTTGAAAAAAATGCCCTTCAATCGGGAGTCAAACAAGCAACTTTATCAAAATATTTACCCCAAATGGAGTTATTATCAAGAGTAATTGAACAGGATATTAAAAAGCCTGAATTTTTACAAAATTTTTGGGATTATACAAAAGCACGCTTAACTCCAGAAAAAATTGCCAAGGGAAAAGAAATGATGCATACGTATCCAACTTGGCTAAAACGTATCCAAGAAAACTATGGGATTGAACCGCAATATCTGGTTGCATTGTGGGGAATGGAAACAAATTATGGGGGATTTTTAGGAAAAACAAAACTTTTAAATTCCTTGGGAAGTTTAGCCTATCATCCTCGTCGTAGAAAATATTTTACCAAAGAATTAATTGCTTATTTTAAAATCTTAGAATCTGAACCTTATCCACCAGAATGGGGGTCTTGGGATGGTGGTTTTGGAAATTTTCAGTTTATGCCAACAACTTTTGAAGCCTATGCCGTTGATGCAGATGGTAATGGTACAAAAAGTTTAATTGCCAGTATTCCCGATTCGTTTGCTTCGGCAGCAAATTTTTTGCGTTCAATGGGATGGAAAGTAGGACAAACTTGGGGCAGGGAAGTACAACTTCCAGAAAACTTTCAATGGGAAAAATGCCATAGCAAAAAACAATCTGTGACTGATTGGATGGAAGAAGGGATAAAGCCTGTCTATATTTCTGATTTTCCCCAGAATGAATTTGAAATCGAAGCACGTTTGTTAACACCACAAGGTTCAGAAGGCCCTTTCTTTTTGGTCTATCCAAACTTTGAATATCTGCGTCGTTGGAATGGATTGGAATTATATGGTTTAACAACTGGATTATTGGCGGATATTTTAGCTAATTATCGCCAGGTACACACCTATCCAGAAAATTTTAAACCAATTCGTACAGAAACAATCATTAAAATGCAAGAAATTTTAGCCCAAAAAGGCTATAATATTGGGACACCCGATGGTAAATTGGGCCCCAAAACACGTTCTGTAATCAAAGATTTTCAAAAAGAAAATAACTTGACACAGGATGGATATCCAAATAAGGATACTTTAATAAAATTAAATATTTATCAAAAGGAGTTAAACAAATGAAAAAACTATTATTTTCTTGTGCAATGACACTTATTCTGTCTGCTTGTACTTCCAATGGACCTTTATTTCATTCTTGGGAAGATTATGAAACAGAACGGTCAAATGCAGCTATCTATAAAGTAGAAGAACCTTACGAAATCAAAGGAGTTTGGTATTTTCCAGCAGAACAATCGTCCTATTCTGAAAAAGGATTAGCTTCTTGGTATATGCCGGTAGGTGATTCTGCCTTGACAGCTAATGGAGAAGTTTATGATGCTAATTTGTTAACAGCTCGCCACAAAACTCTGCCTTTACCAAGTTTAGTTAAAATTACCAATTTAGAAAATGGAAAAGAAATTGTGGCTCGTGTCAATGATCGTGGTCCAATGGTCAACAACCGTTTAATGGATGTCTCACAAGAAGCTGCTCGTCAACTCGGAATGCCATCTTCGGGAAGTGTTTTAGTTCAAGTGGATTTATTAGCTGAAGAAAGTGCTGTTTTACGTGACAAATTGATTAATGAAGGACGAGTTTATCAAGCACAACAAACAACAGTCAAAGAAACTTTGTTAGAAGACACATCTGTCCAAGAACCAATTTATAATGGTATGGAAGAAACTGTTCAAAAAAACGTTGTTTTAACTGGACCAAAAATTCGTTTGGGAGCCTTTGGGGATAGTAATAATGCCAAACGTTTACAAGCAAAATTGAGTACAGATATGCCTGTACAAACCAGCACAACCAATAAAAATGGACGTACATTAACAATTGTAGAAGCAGGCCCTTTTAACACACAAGCTGAAGCACAAAAAGCTTTAACCAGATTAAAAGCTAAAGGGTATCAAGATGCTTATTTAGTGAAATAACGGAATCAAAAATTAGGGGAAGAAAATTCTTCCCCTAAAAGTCGTAAAAAGGAGTTATAGGATGAAATCAGGATTATTATTTGGATTAGGGATTTTAGGATTATCTTTTCAAGCAAATGCTGTTGAAACAAAAGCGAAATATGCATTGTTAATGGATGCAGATACTGGGTACGTAATGTTTGATAAAAAGGCTGATGAAGCAATGCATCCGGCTTCTATGAGTAAACTGATGACATCTTATATTGTAGAAGAAGCTTTAAAATCTGGAAAATACACAGAAGATACCGAATTCACAGTTTCTGAAAATGCTTGGAAAAAAGGGGGAGCTAAAACCGGTGGCTCAACAATGTTTTTAGAAATTGGTCAAAAAGTTAAATTAATTGACCTTTTAAAGGGAATCAACATTCAATCAGGAAACGACGCCTGTATTGTGGTTGCCGAAGGAATGGCAGGAACTGAGGAGGCTTTTGCCGCCAAAATGACCCAAAAGGCCAAAAAGTTGGGTTTGACAAAATCAACATTTGCTAATGCCACAGGAATTCCTGACCCAAATCATTTGATGAGTGCTCGTGATTTAGCACTTCTTTCTCAACATATTATCAACGATTTTCCTGAATACTATCCAATTTATTCACAAAAAGAATTTACTTACAATGGTATTAAACAAGGCAATCGTAATCCGTTACTGTATTCATTACAAGGGGCAGATGGCCTGAAAACAGGTCATACCAGCCAATCCGGTTATGGTTTGACTGCAACAGTTAAAACACCAGATGGTCGGCGTTTAATTCTGGTAGTCAATGGTCTTTCTTCAATGGCCGACAGAGGAAGTGAAGCTAAAAATTTGATGAATTATGGACTATCACATTTTGAAAATTTGACCGTTTTTGATACTAAAAAATCAGTTATTTCTGTTCCTGTGTGGATGGGAAAAAGTGAGGAAGTAATGGGCTATCCTGCCGAATCCTTGATTCAAACACATCCAATAGGGGAAGAAGTAAAAATTTCGTCAACAGTTGAATATCAAGAACCAATTATAGCCCCCGTTCAAAAAGGACAAAAAATTGGTACAATCACCACAATTTTATCAGATGGAAATATTCATGAAACAGATTTAATTGCGGGTGAAAATGTGGAAAAACTGGGCTTTTTTGCTCGGTTAAAAAAACGTTTATTTGGAGGTTAAATGACAGGCTTTTTTATCACTTTAGAAGGAGGAGAAGGAGCTGGTAAATCGACCCAA
>JAZLIX010000069.1:0-3070 GCA_045617605.1 Alphaproteobacteria bacterium
TATTTTCGAACAATCGTTTTCGGTAAAAGATTTAAGTGTTCGTACTGAAATTTTGAAAGTTTTGGAACAAAAACCACAGGCTATTTTTGTTGTTGGAACATATTCTGCCGCTTACAAAAATGTTTTAAATGGTTTAAAACAATATGGTTATAAAGGAACGATTGGAACCGAAGTAACATTAGGCATACCTGGGGCATATACAGATTTAAATGATTCGAGTAATATTATTTTTCCCGTTCCAGATTTTGTTCTTGATGAACCTAAAACTAAAAATGGAAAAAAGTTGAGAGCTTTTTTCAAAGAAAACAATATCCCGCTTTATTATTTAATGAATGAAACTGTAAATGCGTTAGAATCTATTAAAGAAATGATATCTCATAATTATCCAAGAAATGCAAAAACCTTTTCGGATAAAATTAAACATATAAACGATGTCCAATTTTTGCCGAATGGAGACTGTTTGTATGATTTTGTATTAGCAACAATTAAAAACGGAAAGATAGTTCCAGTGGAAGAATAACAAGGTAGGGGAAAAATGAACTACATATTACATTTAATGATTTACTTCGGAGTTTATGGGATACTCGCCCTGAGCTTGAATATTTTGGTTGGTGCTTGCGGACTGTTAACGTTGGCACATGCGGGATACTTCGCTTTGGGTGCATACACCTATGCTATTGCAACGGTCGCCTTTGGAATGAGCACAACAACAGCAATTTTCCTGTCAATAGGTATGGCCGCTGTGTTCAGTTTGCTTATTTCCCTGCCAACTTGGCGATTAAAGGGAGATTACTTTGTTATTGCTTCAATCGCTGTGCAAGTCCTATTATACAGTGCTATTTACAATTGGGTGGAAAGTAATTCAGCTTTGGGAACTATTGAAAATATGACCAACGGACCTTTTGGAATATCCAGTGTTCCTCGGCCAAGCATATTTGGTTATCAATTAACCAGTATGCAGGAAATGACTCTCTTTACTTTGGTGATATTGGGTGCAGTTGCTTGGATAAGCCAAAAGCTGTTATTTTCGCCATGGGGACGGGTCTTAAATTCTATGAGAGATGATGAATTGGCTGCCCGTAGTATTGGAAAGAATGTGCAATTCTATAAAGTAGAAGCCATTTTTATCGCCAGTGTCTTGGCCGGATTGGCGGGGGCTATTTACTCTGGGTATGTCAGCTATATTGACCCCAGTTTGGCTACTATGGATCAATCAATCCTATTACTTTCAATGGTTTTAGTGGGTGGAACGGGAAATTTAAAAGGACCTTTAACGGGGGCAATTATTTTATTACTCATCCCCGAAGGATTAAGAATGTTGCATATACCGGACAATGTTGCGGCCGAAGCCAGAATTATGCTGTATGGTTTGTTATTGATTGTAATGGTTCATGTCAGACCATCGGGCTTATTGGGAAACTATAAGGTGGATTAGGAGAAATCAGGATGCGGAAATTATTATGGATTTTGGTTGGGATTATCGTAATTGGTGGGTTGTTTTATTTGAATCAGCCAAATAAAACAACTAATGGTAAAAGAAATGTCTATGCCGTATTACCTTTGACTGGTTCGCTAGGTAGTATTGGCGAGGAATATAAGACTATTATTGAATTTGCAAAAAAAGAAAATAATTACCCATTTGAGATTATATATGTTGATTCTGAAAGCGCACCTACGAAAGGTTTAACAGCCCTACAATCTGCCACAGTTTCTGATGATAGACCCATTGTTTTCTCATTTATGTCAAGTGTAGGATCTGTTATTGCTCCCTATATTGATTCTAAAAAAGGATTTTTGTTTGCTGTATCTTCACAATCAATTGCGGCAGATGTAAATTCCTATCAACAAGTGGCAACATCTATTTCGGAAACATTAGATCCGTTAGTTAGTTTTATTAAGAAAAACTACACAAAGTTAAATGTTATTTATACTATGGATGAATATGGATTAGCTGAACGTAATTATCTAACAAATGAACTTAAAAAATTAAACTATACTTCCATCAGTGAATTAGCCTTACCAGCAAATGTCACAGATCCAAGGAATGAGGTTGTAAAAATACTTTCAACAAAACCTGAGGCCATTTTAATTTTAGGGAATCCTACCATTGGGTATATAAATTTATTTAAGCATTTAAAACAAAGTGGATATAACGGTGCTATTTTGGCTGATGCGACATTGACAAACCCTTCCGTTCAAAACAATCTTGGTGAGTATGCAAACGGAACAATTACGGTATCTATGCTCATTGAAACAGAAGCAAAACTACCGGAACACTTAGAACAAGTAAAGGACTATATTGAAAGTAGTGGTATCAGAATTAATTCTAAACCAATTCAAATGTTAGATACATTAGAATTAATTAAATATACCATAGATAACAATTTACCATTTGAAAGAAAAACATATGATAATTTAACGGAATGGAAGAGTGTATCAGGAAACATCATTAAATTTAAAGATGGTTTAAGTACTTATCCTTTGGTATTATGCACATATCAAAATGGAAAATTCTTCCCTGTTGAAAGTGAGACAAAATGAAGAAAACCACAGCAAAGATTGAACCAGAAAAGCGTAAGATTATATTAAAGGCCAGTAATCTGAAAAAAGCCTTTGACGGGAACGAAGTTCTCAAAGATGTTAGTTTGGAATTACGTGAAGGCGAAGTCATGTTGTTGCAAGGGGATAATGGCTCTGGTAAAACAACCTTGATTAATATCCTGACGGGCAACTTAATGCCTGACAGAGGACGTATTACTTTGGCAACAGATCCGTTTGATGTGGAACATTTCCGCTTTCCAAGACCATGGTGGAGAACTTTATTGTCTTTTACCTACTTTTCACCGGAACGCTTTGCTCAGGAAGGTTTGGCCCGTATGTGGCAAGATGTTCGTTTGTTTTCCAGTCAAAGTTTAAAGGACAACATTGTTGTTGCCAAACCCAACCAACGCGGTGAAAATCCTTTAAGGGCTTTATTGACACCTGGGCGTATTCAAAAGGATGAAGAAGTTTTAACCAAGATGGCAAAAGAAACCCTGCAAAGATTTGGTTTAGAGGGACGAGAAAATTC
>JAZLIX010000070.1:0-5615 GCA_045617605.1 Alphaproteobacteria bacterium
ATTAAAGAATTGTTGTAGATGAGTAAATTCTGTTCTCCAGCGTGTGAGAGCTGTTTGGAAGTCCGAGGTATTGAGAGAAAAGCCAATATCTTTACATTTAGCAATCTCCCAATAGGGTCTCGGTACTCCCAATCTAAAATAAAACGTTTTACCTTTAGTTATAAGTCCCGGATATTTGTACATGACATATATCCTGTCGCAACTTTAATCAAAAGTCAGCACCTTATTTTAGATTTTTTACAGAATTTACTTATTTTTTGACTTTTTAATTAAATCCAATTTCTCTGGATTCTCTTTATTAGGTTCAAAAAGCATCCAAATTTTCGGATTGTTCTTACTATACACTTTCAGTTGGAGTGATGTTTCACCCTTCTCATTTACATGACTAATCGGTTCAATCATAAAAGGTTCTTTTGTTTTGTTCATAACGTATCTCCTTTTACTTTCGCATAAATGATACAAGATTCTTCTTCACCAAAAATTGAATTAAGTATTTCTTCTCCTAAGTTGATTAATTCCCAACATCTTTGTACTTCCAAAAGGTCATCTTTTGTACAAATATATTCATCCCTATAGTCAGGTGCAGAAAAAAGTTTACCACGTAGGCCATGTTCACCATAGATTATATGATATTTTTGTAGTCTTTCTTTAAACACCTTTATAGTACTCTGAATATAGTCTACATCTTGTCTTTCAAAATAATACTCTCTACAAAGAGCCGTCTGTGGATTAAAAAGTAATGGGGATTGACTGGTTAAGTGACGATACGTATTGAAGAAACTACCTTTAAAATATATACCCATTTTATTTTCCTTTCATTTATGCAGGCAAATAGCCCTTGGTTAATACAGTATCTACAAGAGATTCAACCCATCTTTGGTAATCTTCTGATTCCAATAATAAATCACGATAAACGGATTGTGGTTGTCCTAATTTCCTCAGTTTTTGTTGGAGCGTTAACTGGGATACGCCTTGACTTTTAACTTGAGTCATAATATAATTCCTTTGCTAATAAGTTTTGTTAAGAGTTAGCAAAAAGGAGTACGAGTCCTTTTCACTAACGGTGATTAACTAAACAGCGTGAGGTAGATGCTTAGCGGCTTCTGCCTCTTTTTCTTTCAACGCTTCACGTTCTGCCTTACGTTTGGCTTTCCGGCGTTCCTTTTGTTTCTGTTTGCGATATTCGGCCAATTTGGCTTCTGCTTCACAAAAATCCACAATCTGCTGGTTCAAGCAACCTTTGGAAACCGCTTCATAGAACTTGGTTAAAAATTCAATCTTTTGTGGAAGTGATAACATGACCGTATTACAACGATAGATTCTTTTACCACCCAACCGCACCGTAAAGACGGATTTATTCTTTTTCGGGTCAAGGTCAATCAATAACTTATTCATACGATTATCGGCATTCCAAGCATTATTTTTGAAGTTTTGGATATTCATATTGATGAGGTCCAAGACTCTGGTCTTACAGGTTTCTACACTCATTAACCCTTCGTCCTTGGCAGTTTTCATTGGGACAATGCCAAAGTCTCCCATAAATGTCTCAATAGAGACGATTGTATCTAACATATTCTTTCCTTTCGTTTTGTGTTAGGCCTCAAACAGAATCATTCTGCCTGATGACAAGCAAGATAATATTCAAATGAAAAACAACTGCAATAGGAAATTTTTTTAGGGAATCAATATGGATATAAAAATGGCATTATTGATAGATATTGATGTAAAAAAAATGAAAAACGGGGTATATTTTTGGGCCAAATTTGAACCAATTTTCGTAAAATTTTATCAAAAATTTGCCGAAGCGTTACCTAAATGATTCGTTTTTTTATGAACGATTCCACTTTGAAATCACTCCTTGAATAAATATTCATAATTAAGAATAAGGAGTGAAAATATGAAGATGTTTGAGAAGAATCCAAAGGTGGATTTGGAACTAAAGATTAAAGATGCCCATCAGTGTGAATTATTCCAAGACCTGAATCAAGTCAAAGAAATGGTAAAGGTTTTAGAATATATTGACCAACCGTTAAATACAAGATTGAGTTCAATTTTACAACTTTGTTGTCAATATGGAAATGATTCAGATGTTGTTTATTGGCTATTGGAACAGGGTGCCAACCCAAATTATTTGGATATAGATTGTCATGATGCGTCCTATTACGCTGATAAGAATCTAGACCTTGTGGCCGGATTATTGTGTCAATGTGCTTTAATGGAATACAAAAGTAAATGCCCCATTGGAAATATCTTTGAACGTAAGAAACTCTCATTTGACATCATCAAGGCCGAAATAGCCAAACATAAACAGGAGATTGTAAATGGAAGAAAATAATGAAATTGCCTATTTGGATACCAAAGAAGGTGTTGATATGGTCTTAAATCAATTACAGGACATCAACCAACCGGTAAACACCCAGTTGTCCTCACTCCTGCAACTGGTGTGTTTATTAAGTAATGACGTAACCTTGGTGGATTATCTGTTGGAAAAAGGGGCAAATCCCAATTATTTAGATTACCGAGGATGGTCGGCTTTTGACTATGCTTATTTTAACAAAGCACTCTTTGCCCCACAACTTATTTGTTTATCGTTAGAGAAATACCAAGACAAGTTTCCAAAGGAAGATGCGACTGAAAGAAGACGACAGATACTTGATTGGGCCCTTAAAACAATCCATGAATCTGATACAAAAATGGGCAACTAATTTGTTGCCCTTTGTTTATCCATTTACAATAACCTTTTCCATTTCCTCACCTGTAATATTATGTCTTTTAAAAAAGTTCTCAAATAAAGAGAGTCTCTCTTTAAGTGTAGTAATTTGTTTAGAAAGTTCCACATTCTTAAATTTCATATCTGTCAATTCCTCATTTAATTGATTGACTCTCAGTTCTGCCCCATTGAGTTGGGCAGAATAATATAAACTGTCTCTTTCGGCATCATCTCGTTCCAATTTTAAGACTTTTTTATCAAGGCCACTAAAATCTTCAAATAATCTCAAATATGGTTTATCTGTTATTGTTAGGACACGTCTGCCCATTTTATCTTGCGTTTTGTTGAGATATCCATCTCGGACAAGAGTATTAATTAGGGTCTTAGCACTGTTGGTGGTAATATCCAAGGCCTTAGCAATATACTCATTACTGCCGAAAAAGATATAGTTATTTCTTGTCTTATAACGGACTAATTCCAAGATAGACCTTTTAGTTATTGATATTTCAGATTTACTTTTACTCATATTTCACTCCTATAATTTAAGTTTTCAGGAGTATTTATTTTGTGAAAAATGCAAATTTACATTTGAACAAAAAATATTTATATACCCACCATTTTTCTGTTATACCCGCTTTCAGTGTTTTTGGAATGATATATACTCATCAGTGGATATTGTTATGCGGGGAAAGTCAGCCGATATATTTGATTCAGGGGATTTATATGCCCATAGTTAGTTGCAGGAACTCAACAACCGCAAGGGATTCAGACCTGTTTTTACCCCATATACTAGTATATATACTATATTAAACAAAAACTTATATAAATACGAAAACAGATACAAGTTCCCTTTAATGGGAATTAAACAAGCAGAAATGTGGTTTTTAACAGGAATTGAGTTTGATAGGTAATTCCCACCAATTAGGACAGAAATTGATTAAATACCCCATTTAAACAATTCCCAGGTATATAACTGCCATAAGTCCCTTAATAAAGTCCAAAAACAAAGTTGTTGGCCACCTTCTGGTGAGCAGGTGGTTTTGTGGTGGAGTTGGGAACAAAAAAATGACACAAGATACTAAATTAGAATAAGGGGTTGATTTTGAACAAAAACATACCTATGTATTCGTAAATAAAGGAGTAATAATTAACAATGTGTATTATTGAACAAATCATTTTAAATACAAAAGATATTTTGGATTATATTTCTACCTCAGGAACTTTTTTGGTTGGTTTTATAACTTTGATTGTGATAGCAACCCAGCTTTATATTCAAAGACACCAACATAATTTATGTTTGTTTGAAAAAAGATGGAAATTGTTTAAAGAATTTCAGAAAATGGGCTATGAAGCCGAAACGTGGCCAAGGGTATCTCCTGAAGACATTGATAAGCATCCAGAACAAAATTGGAGATTAATGCATCACCGTTTAAAATTGTTTTCAGAACAGTGTGCCATTTTGTTTAATGAACAAGTTACCAAAAAAACTAAAAGAATCACTGAATTATTTGAAGAAAAACAAAAAATAAATGAGAAATTAAGTATTTGGAGAAAATATCATAAGTCACATAAAGAACAATATCCTCAAGAGCAAGGAAATGATTTATCAAAGAGGTATTTAGAAACAGATGCTGTGTTTATGAATAAATTAGATGAACTCTATGGAGAAATATTGACTTTTCTTAAAGAAGAAAAAGTGAATTAAACTTAACTGTATAATACATTCTTTTGATAGTGTTTCCAACATCTAAATGTCAAATTAAACTTTTTGTTCTAGATACCTATACAAAGTTCCACGACTAATGTTCATTATTTTACAAATCTGGGATTTACTGATACCTTTAGTAAGCAACTTATCCAATTTCTTTTGATTTTTGGCCAATTTTAAAGATTTTGATTTAGCCCCAACGGGTCTGCCCAATTTAAAACCGTTGGCCTTACGCCTTTCCAAACTTTCCTTAATTCTTTGCTGTAATAAAGATTTTGATAGTTCTGCTGTGAGGCCAAAAGCAAATGCTAACACTTTAGATTGAATATCTGAACCAAGGCGGAAGTTTTCTTTTAAAGTCCATACCTGACAGTTCTTTTCTAAACAGGTTTGCAGGATTCCCATCACTTCCAATAAACTACGACCAAGACGGGACATTTCAGTAGCAATTAGAATATCTCCGGATTTTAGTTTAGGAATTAACTTTCCCAAACGTCTTTCCTTTAATTTCTTGCTGCTTGAGATTTTTTCTTCAACCCAAGTATCAATGTGTATATTATTGACCATAGCAAACTTTTCTATGACAAAGTGTTGATTTTCTTCATGCTGATGATTGGTTGAAACACGGCAATATCCATAAATCATTTAAACTCCTTTGTTTTATTTTTAATTATTTATTGCTGTTCCATTTTAACTAAAGTTTATGGACAGTTCAGAAATAAAGAGGATAATCAAACAATTGTAAGTGCTTAAATTTATTAATAAAAATACCTGTTTTACCCCCCCCAAAAAAAATGTAAAAAGTTGTTGCATTTTAACATTAGTTTATGTACACTGGTGATGGTTTTTCATACAACTTAACAAAAGGGAATAATAGAATGTATCAAAATATAAATAAAAGTCATTCCTCGCTTGACGGGGAAACCGGTCGTAGTATGGTTGAGATGCTGGGGGTACTGGCGATTATCGGAGTACTTTCAGTGGGTGGTATTGCGGGGTATAAAGTGGCAATGACCAAACATAAAGCAAATGAGCTACTCAATGAAGCAGCCAAGCGTGCCGTTGTTGTGGCTACTAAAATCGCCGTAGGACAACCTACAAATATTAATGAATTTGACAATACTGTAGGGGATATAACAATTACATTAAACAGTTATACAGCGGGTTCACCTACATTTAGTTTATCTTTAGCAACGG
>JAZLIX010000071.1:0-3368 GCA_045617605.1 Alphaproteobacteria bacterium
CACAAGCACCTCAAGCTTGCGTGTCTACCAATTCCACCATGGTCGCACTATCCTCATTTTAGCAAACTTTTTCCAAAATAGCAAGCAGAAATTAAAACTCTTGAAAAATCATTTTAAAGTTCCATTTAAACAAAAAAAGGAGGAAAAAATGATTACATTACCACATTTACCATACAGTTTTGATGCTTTGGCACCTTATATTTCTGAAAGCACGATGCATTACCATTATGAAAAACATCATGCAAGTTATGTCAATGAAACCAATAAGATAATAAAAGGATCAAATTTAGCTGATAAATCCTTGGAAAAAATTGTTTTTACTGCGGCCAGTGATACAGTTTATTCGAAATTATTTAATAATGCAGCACAAGTTTGGAATCATAATTTTTATTGGAAAAGTTTATCTCCTAATAAAGAAGATAATTTTATTAGTAAAGATTTTGAAGAACAAATTAATACAGATTTTGGTTCTGTTGCAGAATTAAAAAATGTTTTGATTGAAAAAGGGATTGCCCACTTTGGCAGTGGTTGGGTTTGGTTGATTTGGGATAAAGAAGGGTTAAAAGTAATATCCACATCTAACGCTGATACACCCCTAGTAAAGCCCGACACAATACCTTTGTTATGTATAGATGTATGGGAACACGCCTATTATTTGGACTATCAAAACTTACGAAAAAAACACCTAACTGAAGTGGTTGAAAATCTTATTAATTGGAAATTTGCCAATGAAAATTGGAAAAATCGTTAATCTAGTTTTCCACAACAATGTTTATATTTTTTCCCAGATCCACAAGGGCAGGGGGCATTTCTTGGAATATCTGTTTGAATAGCCTCCTGGGGTTCTGATTTTTCTTTTACCTCAGAGTTTTGTTCGCTTGAAATGTTTTTTTCTGTTTGTTCAACCTGCTTTAAACGAAGTTCAGCAAATCCCATAATTTGACAAATACGTTCTCGAATGCGTTCTAACATATTTTGGAACAAAATGAAAGCATCATGTTTGTATTCATTTAAGGGATTCTTTTGTCCATAGGCCCGTAAGCCAATAGAGGTTTTCATAAAGTCCAAACTTTGTAAATGCTCTTTCCAGAGTTGGTCAACAGATTGCACCAATAATGACCGTTCCAAGTCGTTGCGTGCACTTTCAGGGAGTCCAGTCCATTTTTTGCTTTGAACTTCCTCTACCATTTTGTATACCTTATCTACCATATCTTCTGGAGTGATTCCTGGTTCTGCTTTCCAGGCATCAAAGGGGGCATCCACATTGACTAATTGTAAAACTTCTTGGCGTAAAGATTCGGCATCCCAATCTTCTGGGGCAGAGCGTTCTGGTGCTAAAGAATAAATAATGCTTTCCAAAGCATCTCGACGCATATCGCCGATAATTTCATGAACGGAATCAGACTCCAATAATTGTTTACGTTGATCATAAATAATTTTACGTTGCTCGTTCATCACGTCATCATATTTTAATAGATTTTTACGTACATCAAAATGGAAAGATTCCACTTTTTGTTGAGCCTTTGCAATGGCTTTGCTAATCCAAGGATGTACAATGGATTGTCCTTGTTTCAGGCCCATTGTTTGTAAAATACGTCCAATACGTTCTGACCCAAAAATACGCATTAAATCATCTTCTAAGGAAACATAAAATTTGGATAAACCTGGGTCACCTTGACGTCCTGAACGACCCCGTAACTGATTGTCAATACGACGACTTTCGTGGCGTTCTGATCCAAGTACGTATAATCCTCCAGTTTTTAAGGCGATCTCTTTAGCTGATTCAATTTCATTACGAATTTTATCACTTAATTCTTCTACATTTGCTTCAGGATCTTTTTCCAGTTCAGTTTTTAGGCGCATATCAAAGTTGCCTCCCAACTGAATATCTGTTCCACGTCCAGCCATATTGGTTGCAATGGTAATTGCCCCCGGTACACCAGCTTGAGCAATAATTTGTGCTTCTTGTTCGTGATGACGGGCATTTAATACATTAAAGGATAGAGTTGTTTTTTCTTTTAATAATTTAGATAAAATTTCTGATTTTTCAATGGAAGTTGTTCCCACCAAAATGGGTTGATTACGCTTGTGTGCTTCCTCAATTTCTTTAATAATAGCCTCATATTTTTCGGCTGCTGTTCTAAAAATGACATCTTGTTCATCCTTACGAGCCAAAGGTTTATTTGTTGGAATTTCAATGACTTCCAATTTATAAATATCGTCAAATTCAGCGGCCTCAGTCAAAGCTGTTCCTGTCATTCCAGATAAATGTGGATACAAACGGAAATAGTTTTGGAAAGTGATGCTGGCCAAAGTCTGATTTTCGGGCTGAATCATGACATTTTCTTTTGCTTCTAAAGCTTGATGTAAGCCATTGGAATAGCGTCGCCCATCCATAATACGCCCCGTAAATTCATCAATAATCATCACCTTACCATCTTTGACAATGTAATCCACATCTTTGTTGAACAAAGTGTGTGCACGTAAAGCTTGTTCAACATAGTGAACTAAAGGAATATTGGCAGTGTCATAAAGCGTTCCTGTCATCAATTCTGCTTCTCGTAAAGCATTCTCCACAAATTCTGTTCCCAGTTCTGTCAAAGTCACATTTTTGTGTTTTTCATCTTTTTCATAATGTTCTGGACGAATATGAATCATAATAGTATCAACAGCCTTGTATTTATCAGACGAATCTTCAGCGCGTCCCGAAATAATCAAAGGGGTTCTTGCTTCATCAATTAAAATTGAATCCACTTCATCCACAATCGCATAATTAAATGGACGTTGAACCATATCGGCTTTTGAAAAACACATATTGTCCCGCAAATAGTCAAACCCAAATTCATTGTTTGTTCCATAGGTAATATCGGCAGCGTAAGCTTCCCGACGTTTTTCATTGGGCATATTGGCAACAATACAACCAACACTTAATCCTAAAAAGCGATAAATCTTACCCATCCATTCGCTATCACGACTTGCCAAATAATCGTTGACAGTTACTACGTGTACACCTTTGCCTGTCAAAGCATTCAAATAAACGGGCAGGGTGGCTACTAAAGTTTTTCCTTCACCCGTACGCATTTCTGTAATTTTATCATCAAACAAAACCATTCCGCCCAGTAATTGTACATCAAAAGGGCGCAATCCCAAAGTCCTTTTGGCTGTTTCACGCACCACTGCAAAAGCTTCTGGTAATAAATCTTTTAAAGTTTCACCTTGCTTTAGGCGTTCCCGAAATTCCACTGTTTTATGGGATAAATCAGTATCATTTAATTTTTGAATTTCTGATTCCAATGAATTGATTTTTTTAACAATTTTATCAAATTTTTTTAAATATCTTTCATTAGCAGACTTAAACAGTTTTAATT
>JAZLIX010000072.1:0-17736 GCA_045617605.1 Alphaproteobacteria bacterium
AGGTATGCCGATTGGTTGTAAAGTGACTTTACGTCGTGAAAAGATGTATGAATTCTTGGATCGGTTAATTACAATCGCTATGCCTCGTATCCGCGACTTTCGTGGTGTTTCTGGAAAGAGCTTTGATGGACATGGTAACTATGCTATGGGGATCAAGGAACAAATCATCTTTTTGGAAATCAACTATGATGCAGTGGATGCCGTTCGTGGTATGGATATCGTTATGACAACATCCGCAAAAACAGACGAAGAAGCAAAAGCTTTACTCGCTGGTTTTGGAATGCCCTTTATTAAGGAAGGAAAATAACTATGGCAAAATTGTGTCAAGTAAATAGAAATAAAAAGCGTGAAAAAATGGTCGCTCAATATGCTACTAAACGTGCTGCGTTGAAGGCCACGATTGCTGATAAAAATGCTTCTCCTGAAGAAGTTTTTGAAGCATCAATCAAGCTTGCTAAGTTGCCTCGCAATTCGTCCAAAACACGGGTTCATAACCGTTGTAAATTGACAGGACGTTCTCGTGGGGTGTATCGGAAATTAGAAATCAGCCGTATTGAACTGCGTCGCTTGTCCAGTGAAGGCCAAGTACCAGGTATGCAAAAATCCAGCTGGTAAGGAGAAAAAAGATGTCTATGACAGATCCTTTAGGTGATATGCTGACCCGCCTGCGTAATGGTGGTATGGCAAAAAAAGAAACCGTTACTGTTCCTGCTTCTAACTTACGCGCTAGTGTTTTGGAAGTATTGAAACGTGAAGGTTATATTCGTGGTTTTGAACGCATCACTGTCCGTCAAGGAATTGATGAATTCAAAGTCGAATTAAAGTATTATGAAAACGCACCTGTTATCAAGGAAATTGAACGTGTGTCAACTCCTGGTCGTCGTGTGTATTCGAAAGTCAAGGATTTACCAAAATTCTATAATGGTTTGGGAATCTATATTTTATCAACCCCGTCAGGCGTTATGTCTGACCATGAAGCTCGTCAAGCCAATTTGGGTGGCGAAGTTTTGTGTAAAGTCTTTTAAGGGAGGCGTTTTATGTCAAAAATTGGAAAACATCCAGTTCAACTGCCAGAAGGCGTTTCTGCTGAAGTTAAACAAGATGAAATTATCGTTAAGGGTAAAATGGGCGAATTAAAAACCCATATTCCTGCTGGTATTCAAGTGACTTTAGATAATGGACATTTGGTGGTGAAACCAATTCATGAAACAAAAGAAGCTGAAGCTTTTTGGGGAACAGTACGTGCTAATTTAGCTAATATGGTTAAAGGGGTATCTATTGGTTTCTCAACAAAATTGGAATTGATTGGGGTTGGTTATCGTGCTCAAGTTCAAGGTCAAAAATTAGTCTTGACATTGGGTTTTTCTCATGATATAAACTATCAATTGCCTGCAGGTGTTAAGGCCGAGTGTACGGATCAAACAAAGTTGACTTTGTCCAGTGCTGACAAGCAATTATTGGGACAAGTGGCAGCTGAGATTCGTTCCTATCGTAAGCCTGAACCCTATAAAGGTAAAGGAATCAAATACGCGGGTGAACAAATCTTGCGTAAAGAAGGTAAGAAGAAGTAAGGAAGGTAAAAAATGAAAAAAGTAAGTTCATTTGAACGTCGTCAAGCAAGAGTTCGTTTTGCTATTAAACAAAATGCTGCTGGACGTATTCGTTTGTCTATCAATCGTAGTGAACGTCATATTGAAGCTCAATTGATTGATGATAAAAAAGGAATCACTTTAGCTGCTGCTTCTTCTAAAGAAAATGGCTTTAAGGAAAAAGGTTCTTCAATTGCCGGAGCTACTTTGCTTGGTAAAACAATTGCAGAACGTGCTTTAAAAGCTGGGGTTAAGGAAGTTGTCTTTGATCGTGGCGCTTTCCAATTTCATGGAAGAATTAAGGCTTTAGCTGAAGCTGCTCGTGAAGCTGGTTTGTCTTTTTAAGGAGAAAATAAATGACAGAAGAAATCATTCAAAATGAAGAAGTAAAAGCTCAGGACAAACCTGAAAAAAAACGTGCTCCACGTCGTGAACGTGCTAACCGTGAAGAACGGCCAGCCGATGAGTTCATTGATCGTGTTGTGCATGTGAATCGTGTATCTAAAACAGTGAAGGGCGGACGTAATATGTCTTTTGCTGCTTTGGTGGTTGTCGGTGATAAAAAAGGACGTATTGGTTTTGCTCATGCAAAAGCCAAGGAAGTGCCTGATGCGATTAAAAAAGCAACAGAATTAGCTCGTCGTAAAATTGTACGTGTTCCATTAAAGGAGGGTCGTACTTTACACCATGATATTTATGGACATTTCGGGGCAGGAAAGGTAACTTTACGTACAGCTCCTGCCGGTACAGGTATCATTGCTGGTGGTCCTATGCGTGCTATCTTCGAAGTCTTGGGAATTCAGGACGTTGTGGCTAAATGTACAGGGTCCAATAACCCACATAATATGTTGCGTGCAACTTTCAAAGCTTTGTTAGATGAACATGCACCACGTAATGTGGCGGCTCGTCGTGGTAAGAAAGTGGGCGAAATTGTTGGTAATCGTGAAGCAACTGTTGCTGATAACGCTGAATAAGGAGAGATAAAATGAAATTGAATGAAATCAGAGATAATAAAGGCGCTCGCAAATCATTGATGCGTGTTGCTCGTGGTGCTGGTTCAGGCAAAGGCCGTACAGGTGGACGTGGCTTTAAGGGTCAAAAATCTCGTACAGGTGTTGCTGTCAATGCCTTTGAAGGTGGACAAATGCCGGTTTATCGTCGTTTGCCAAAACGCGGATTTGTGAACATTTTCCGTCCAGAATTATCTGAGATTAACTTAGGTGATTTACAAAAAGCTTTTGAAAATAAAATTTTAAAAGCTGATAAAGAAATCAATGAAGTTGTTTTGATGGAAGCTGGATTGATTAAGAAAGTAACAGATGGTGTGCGCTTATTAGGCAATGGTGAGATTAAAGAAAAAATCACTATTCGTGTTGTAGGTGCAACAAAAACGGCAATTGCAGCTGTTGAAAAAGTGGGTGGGCAAGTGATTGTCGAACCATTAAAAAAGACTGTTTTAGTCAAAGGACAAAAAACATCTAAAAAAACAGCGACTAAAAAGCCAGCAAAAAAAACAAAGTAATAGCAAGGGGAGGGTGAATCAAAATGGCATCTTTATCAGATAAAATGACAGCGGGCGTGAATTATTCGGCTTTTTCGAAAGCAAAGGATTTACATAAGCGCCTTTGGTTCACCCTTCTTGCGATTATTGTTTTCCGTTTGGGGACATATATTCCTTTTCCGGGAATTAATCCATCGGTTTTGAAAGAGTTTTTTAACTCCAATCAAGGTGGTTTGATTGGTATGTTTAACGCCTTTACGGGGGGCGCTTTATCCCGTATGTCTATTTTTGCTCTGAATATTATGCCATATATTTCAGCTAGCATTATTATTCAATTAGGGGCTAGTGTTATTCCTAGTTTGATGGCTTTGAAAAAAGAAGGGGAAGCTGGATTTCGTAAAATGAATCAGTACACTCGAGCTTTAACGATTGCTATTACGGTTGTTCAATCTTATTTTATGGCGGTTGCTTTGGAACGAGGGGGCGCTGTGATTATGCCTAATGCTCATTTATTCGAACTCTCAACCGTTGTTTCTTTGCTTGGTGGTACAATGTTTGTTGTTTGGTTGGGCGAACAAATTACTGCACGTGGTGTGGGTAATGGAACTTCTATTTTAATTATGATTGGTATCGTGGCTAATATTCCGACGGCAATGCTTCGTATGTTTGAAAGTGGTCGAGTAGGGGCTTTGTCTAGCATTACTATTTTGTTGATTATGGCTATGATTTTTGCCGTGATTTATGTGGTTGTTATGTTTGAAACAGCACAACGTCGGATTGTCATTCAGTATCCAAAACATCAAATGGGAAATCGTTTAATGCAAGGGGTGAGTTCTCATTTGCCATTAAAAATAAATCCAACCGGGGTGATGCCTCCTATCTTTGCTAGTGCTTTACTGGCAATTCCAGTTGGTATTGCGCAATATTTTTCTAAAACAGGTGAATCTGATTTTTGGAATAAGACAGCTCTGTTATTAACACCAGGACAATGGGTGTATATTACCGTCTTTGCGTTGTTGATTATCTTCTTTACTTTCTTTTATACAGGGGTACAGTCAAATCCAAAAGAAACTGCAGACAATTTAAAACGTCAAGGGGGCTTTGTGGCTGGGATTCGTCCTGGTGAAAATACAGCTAAATACTTGGATTATGTGATTACTCGTTTGACTGTGTTGGGTGCTGTTTATTTAACTGTTTTGTGTATTTTACCTGAGTTTTTAATTGCTACATTTAATGTGCCATTTTTCTTGGGCGGAACGACTTTATTAATTGTGGTTTCCGTTATTTTGGATACAGTAACCCAAATTCAATCTCATATGTTTGCCTATCAGTATGAAGGTCTTATTAAAAAAGCCAGACAAAAGGGGAGGATTTAATGGCAGATAAAACATATAGACGGATTATTTTTGTGGGGCCTCCAGGCTCTGGAAAAGGAACTCAAGCTGCTATTTTGGCAGAAAAATTACAAATTACAACTATTTCTGCAGGTGAGTTATTGCGGGCAGAAGCTAGGACGGGTTCTGAATTGGGAAAGCAGATTGCTGCCAGAATTGATTTTGGAAAGCTGGTGCCACCCGAAATTATTGTACAAGCAATGACAAAGGAAATTGCAAAGCCTGAAAATTCATCTGGCTATATTATGGATGGCTTTCCTCGTTCAATGGATCAGGTTGAAATGTTTGATAAATTAATTCAAACTACAGAGTATAAAGATAAAAACTTGGAACCAGATTTGGTTTTATGTTTGCAAGTTCCAGATGATTATATTTTTGATCGTATTTTAGGACGCAGTCAGTGTGCTAAATGTAAGACGATGTATCATGAGAAATTCAAAACTCCAAAAGTGTTTGGCGTATGCGACATTTGTGGAGGTAAAGAATTTACAAAACGGGCGGACGACACCCATGAAACGGTGGTATCTAGACTCCGCACATACCGTTCTGTAACAGCTCCAGTCATACCATACTACGAAGAAAAGGGGCTATTAAGGTGCGTTGATGGGACGGGACCTATTAACGTTGTTAGTGAAAAAATAAGAAAAATAGTGGGTTATTGATTCAAAAGGGCTTGACAGAAAACGAAAATTAGAGTATAATTCCCATTCGTTTAAAGTCAAGTTTTGCCATCGGGCAAATCAGACTTGTTATTTTTTTAACATAATGGAGAATGAACCTTGGCACGTATTGCTGGTGTAAATATTCCGACAAATAAACTGGTCAACATTGGTTTGACTTATATTTATGGTATCGGAAAGAAAACTGCAGATGAAATCTGCAAAAAAGCAGGGATTCCTGCAGATCGTCGCGTGAATGATTTAACAGACGCTGAAACATTGAAACTGCGTGAAATTATTGATGCTGATTATAATGTAGAAGGTGACTTACGTCGTGAAGTTGCTATGAATATCAAACGTTTGGTGGACTTGGGATGCTATCGTGGATTGCGTCATCGTAAAAAATTACCGGTGCGTGGACAACGGACACATACCAATGCCAGAACTCGTAAAGGTAAGGCTATTGCTATTGCCGGTAAGAAAAAAGTAACGAAGTAAGGAAGGATTGACTTATGGCTGAAATTAAAAAGACAGTTAAGGCTTCTCGCAAGAAAGAAGTGGTTGCGGGTGTGGCTCATGTTGATTCCACTTTTAATAATACTGTTATTACTATTACTGATACACAAGGAAACACAGTTGCTTGGTCTTCTTGCGGTTTAAAAGGCTTTAAGGGAGCTAGAAAATCTACTCCTTATGCTGCTCAAATTGCCGCTGATGACGTGGCTCATAAAGCTATGGAACGTGGAATGAAAACGTTAGATGTCATCGTGATGGGACCTGGTTCAGGTCGTGAATCTGCTTTGCGTGCTTTTAATGCTGCAGGTTTAGTAGTGACCTCTATCAAAGACATTACTGGAATGCCTCACAATGGATGTCGTGCTCGTAAACGTCGTCGCGTGTAATTAAAAAGAAAGGATAAGACAATGATGATTCAAAAAAATTGGCAGGAATTGATTAAACCTGAAAAACAAACTGTTGATCAAATTGTCCCTGGATATAAAGCAACATTGACGATTGAACCTTTGGAACGTGGTTTTGGTGCGACCTTAGGGAATGCTTTGCGTCGGATAATGTTGTCTTCTTTGCAAGGGGGAGCAGTGAAGGCTGTGAAGATTGCGGGAGTTCAACATGAATTTTCTTCAATTCCTGGTGTTCGTGAAGATGTGACTGAAATCATTTTAAATATTAAATCGTTGGCTTTAAAGGTTGATTCCTTGGAAGATCAACATATTTATTTAAATGCAACAGGTCCTGGTGTTATTACTGCTAAACAAATTGTAGCTAATCACACTATTGAAGTAATGAATCCAGATTTAGTGATTTGTACTTTGGATAAGGATGCTACTATTGAAATGGATATGTTGGTTGGCACTGGTAAAGGGTATGTGACGGCGGCTCAAAATCGTCCAGAAGAATGCCCAATTGGTTTGTTGCCAGTTGATTCCATTTATTCTCCTGTTAAATCAGTTGTTTATCAGATTGAAAATGCCCGTGTTGGACAACAAACTGACTATGATAAATTGATTTTGACGGTTGAAACAAATGGGGTTGTGACCCCAGAAGATGCTGTGGCTTTGTCTGCTCGTATTTTACAAGAACAATTGAAGCCCTTCATTACTTTTGAAGAACCAGCTGAAGCAACCATTGAAGAAAAGATTGCTGATTTACCATTCAATCAAAACTTGTTGCGTAAAGTGGATGATATGGAATTGTCTGTTCGTTCTGCAAATTGCTTGAAGAACGACAACTTGCGCTTCATTGGTGATTTAGTCCAAAAGACAGAGTCTGAAATGTTGCGGACTCCGAACTTTGGTCGTAAATCTTTGAATGAAATCAAAGAATTGTTGGCTGTATATGATTTGCATTTAGGTATGCAAGTTGAAAATTGGCCACCAGAAAACTTGGAAGAATTGGCAGCTTCTGTCAGTTTTGAAGACTAGGTTTAAAATCGCCCCGAGGGTTCGGGGCGTTGAACCTTTACACGCGTGACGGCGGGTGGATGGTTCAGATAACAATCCGTTTTGCGTTGCAAAACAAGTCAAGAAAGGAAAGAAAAAATGCGTCACGGTATGAGAACAAGAACTCTCAATAAAGATACAGCCCATCGTCGGGCAATGTTTGCTAATTTAGCAAACGCTTTGATTAAACATGAACAAATTAAAACAACGCTTCCAAAAGCGAAAGAACTCAGTCCACTTTTTGAAAAATTGGTGACGAAAGCTGAAGATGGCACATTACATGCCAGACGTCAGTTGATGTCTTTCCTGCGTGAAGAAAAAATGGTTGAAAAGTTAATGACAACCTTGGTTAAACGTTATGAAAAACGTAATGGTGGTTATGTGCGTGTGTTAAAAGCTGGTTTCCGTTTTGGAGACAGTGCACCTATGGCTATCGTTGAATTGGTGGATCGTGATGTGGCTGCTAAAGGTCAAGATTCCGGTAAGGTTGTGACAGTTGAAGCTGATGAAAAAACTGAAGCCAAAGCTGAAACAAAACAACCAAAAGTGAGTGCACCAAAGCCTGAAAAGGCCGGTAAAATCACTGGGGCTGGAATTGCCAAAAAGGCAACAGTTATCCACAAAACAAATAAAGGTGGTTAATTAACTTTTACTTAAAAAATTTTCCCCGCAATTTCAGCGGGGATTTTTTTATAAAAAACATTTGCATTCCTTGTTTTTTTATGATAAAATTTTTTTTGGATGGGTTGGCGTCCATCCAAAGGGGTCAGATCCTTATACATTAGGCGCCGATAAAAGCGATATTTATCGCCGACAATTGTCTTTTGACGGTTGGATGGCGGTAGAATAAAATGCCGCGTGCGGATAAATATACCGCGCTATTTCCTAATGTATAGTTTCTGAACATCCAGCCACTTATACGCCAAAGTGGCGATTTTTTATGAAGTAAGGAAAAAAATGAAAGATTTAAAAAAATTTATATTGAAAGATATTTCTTATATCGATTTCTATAAATTGGGGGATTTCCCATATGTCGACGAATTATCGCCATTGGAAAAGGATCAGATAGGAAATCCCAGTACTTCTTTTAATAAAGGATTAGCAAATTTTTCTGATTATTTAATGAATCATATTGATGAACATTATATATATGCTTGGAACGATGCTTTTGAATCATTAAAAAGATTGGCAAAGAAAGGGTATCCAGGTGCCAATTTATCGTATGCACGTGTGTTAGCTGATTTTGTTCGAAAAGGCGAGCTTTCTATATTTACTCGAGCTGATTCGTATTTTAAAAGAGCAAAAGAAAGTCCTTATGCATCAGCTGATATGATACGTGTCGTTGAAGAATATCAGCAAACAGCAGAGAGGAACTTTGATAACACCTATCCAGATTTAACAAAAAAAGGAGAGAAAAAAGATTTTACATCCATAGAATATAGTAAATTCAATAACGAATGTTTTTTCTTAAAAATGGATGCAACGAGAGGTATGTGTTCTGGTGATGATCCATTCGATCTGGTACACATAGGACGTGATGAAGAAGCTTTAAAAAGATTAGAAATTTTAGCTGAAAGAGGCTATCCACCAGCACAAAAATATTGTGGGTATTTAGCCTTGGACGATTGGAATTTTGAACAGGCTTATGCCTATTTAAATGATCTTAAAAATAACCAGTACGTTTTAGTTGAGGGGAAGTCTATTCAAACAGCAACAGATGCTGCTGTAAAAGATTTAAGTAAAGCTATTTCAGAAAAATGGAAAGCACATATAGAAGTAGAAGCATATCGTGAGGCACAAAAAAAGAAATATTCTGAGGCCTCAAGAAAAGAATCTTCTCTTTTAAAGCGTCGTTTAGGACAGATAACAGGGGCTGTTTTGAAAAAACAGGTTCGAGGTGGAAAGTAGGATTGTATTCTAAAGCCAATTAGGGCTGGTGAAAGCTAGCCCTTCTTTTTTAACACCTTTTCAATCCATTTTTGACAGGTTGAAAACATCTGTTTATCAGGTGCTTTTGGGGTTGGATTATAAATCGCATATGCCAGTTCTTTGGCTTGGTCTTTCGTCAAGAGGTTAGGGGCAGAGGCTAATAAGAATTCTTGCCACGCACTTTCAGAAAGGGGGGCAATTGCTGTTCGCCCATAGCGTGCCATAGCGACTCGCTTCAGTAACTGCGATAATAATTTCAGTTGTTTTTCAGGTGGTACTTTTTGAATTTTTTTCATTTCCCGATTGGCATAGGTAATGGGCGAAGTTCTTTTTTTATAAATAATAATGATTGCCAATAATAAAATTGTCCCCAATACCACATACCAGCCCCAAGCTAAAGGCCAGATGTCTGGACGAATGGGCAGGTGTAGGGGGCGAAGACCAGTTAAATCAATTTGAGATTCCATTTTTTATCCTAAACAAAATTGAGTAAAAAGTTTCAAATAATTACTGTCAGTTTTAAGTGGCAGATACCCCCAGCCGTATTTTTGAACAGCCTCTCTTAAAAGGTTGGTTTGTTCTTCCCACGACTGCTTAAAAATGTTTTGTAATTCTTTATCATTTGTGTCCAAAACAAGAGCATCTTTTCCGTTTGAAAAAGGTAAAGTTTCTTTGGGCAGTTTTCTTTCCAATTCATCGTAAATATGAATTAAACTAATTGTATTTTTAATACTCAAATGCCCCAATTGTTCTAAATCGGTCGCGGTGATATCAGTAAAATCCGAAAAAATCAGAATATTAGCCCCTGTTTTTAAATTCTGTCCTATTTTAGAGAGAATATCCTTAAAGGTTAAAGCAGAATCTGTGGGTGGTTCTTGAACCAGTACATCTAACAGAGCAGGAACTAGGTCGTCTGAAGAGGTATTTTTTGTGGAAAAATGTACCTTATCATTCATTACAGCATAGGCTAAAGAGGCTTTTTTAAGTGCCACCATAAAAGCCGATAGCGCAGTTAGACGTCCGGCTATTACAGTTTTAAAATGCCCCTGTGAAGCAAAGTTCATACTGGGGCGTAAGTCTGAAATCAGATAAATTTGCTGTTCCTTTTCCTCGGTATAGAGTTTGGTAAAGGGTTCCCCATATTTTGCAGTAACATGCCAATCAATTTGCCGAATGTCATCTCCAGGTTGATAGACGCGTACTTCTTGAAAGTCCAATCCACGTGACCTGAAAGGTGATTTTTTGTCGCCAAATCCAGTTAAAGAAACTTTAGAATTGTTGGCTAAAGGAATGCTTTCCGCTTGTTCCTTTAAAGATACTAAATCAGACAGTTCCAATAAAACAGGATTGATAGGCATTTTCATCCTTTATGGTAAGGGGACCAATTTTATTAATTTATCCAAAATCATATCAGCGGTGATATGTTCCGATTTTGCCTCAAAAGACAAGACTAAACGATGACGCATAATGTCTTGAATTAAATCTGTAATATCACTGGCTGTCACAAATTCATGACCATTTAACCATGCATTTGCTCTGGCACAAATATCCAAAGCAATGGTGCCACGTGGACTGACCCCATAGCGCAAGTACTTTGCTAATTCTGGATCATAGGCCTCTGGATGACGGGTTGCCATGACAAATTGGACAATGTATTCTTGTAATTCTGGTGCCATAGGAATATTCAAAACCTCTTGACGTGCTGCCATAATTTCCTTTTCTTTGATTTTTGGAAATGCAGGTAAAGGTTCTTTCTTTTCTTCCCTTTGAATCAGTTTTAAAATTTGACGTTCTGATTCAATATCAGGATGAGTAATAATCACATACATTAAAAAGCGGTCTAACTGAGCCTCTGGTAAACGATAAGTTCCTTCATTTTCAATGGGGTTTTGGGTTGCCATAACCGTAAATAAGGGGGGCAGTTGATAGGTTGTGTTCCCGATTGTTACTTGGCGTTCCCCCATTGCTTCCAATAAAGCAGATTGGACTTTGGCAGGGGCACGATTGATTTCATCAGCCAAAATTAAATTGTTAAAAATGGGGCCTTTTTGAAAATAAAAAGTGCCTGTCGCAGGACGAAAAACATCACTTCCTGTAATATCTGCTGGCAGTAAATCAGGGGTAAATTGAATTCGGTGAGCCACAGCATCAATCGCATTAGATAAGGTTTTAATGACCTTTGTTTTGGCTAGGCCTGGGGCTCCTTCCACTAGTAAATGTCCGTCAGAAAGCAGGGCAATTAAAAGCCTGTCCACCAATGATGGTTGACCAATAATTTGAGAGTTGATATATTCACGTAGTTTTTGAAAAATTTCTTGATATTGTGTCATAAATACCTCCTTCAAACGAATATAATTTCTTTTTTTAAAAAAAGCAATTACTATTTTATATTGACAACTAAAAAAGAATGGAGTAGCCTGAAAGAAAAGGAGAAAAAATGTTGTTCCTGATTTTAGCGTCACTTGTTCAAGGTATTACTGAATTCTTACCCATCAGTTCATCTGGTCATTTATTATTATTGTCGGAGTTGGGGATTTCTAGGCAAAGTTTGGGAATGGATATTTTATTGCATTTGGGAACTTTAATTGCTGTGGTTGTTTATTTTAGGGAAGATGTGAAAGAGGTATTAAGTGGTTTTCTGCCAAAGGCAAAGACACGTCAGTTATTGATGCAATTGGGCGTGGCAACTTTTCCAATTGTTATTGTGGGATTACTTGCAGCAGAATGGATTGAATCGGTGTTTAGGGCACCGATTGTTGTTGCTTATACAGCTATTATTTTTGGGGTATTGTTGTGGGTGGCTGATAATTATTTCCCAGCGCATCAACGTCTGAAACAAATGAGTTTAAAACAGGCCTTTTTAATCGGATGTGCTCAGGTTTTTTCACTGATTCCTGGTTCATCGCGGTCTGGAACAACAATGATGTGCTCACGGATGTTGGGACTTTCCAGAACGGATAGTGCTCGTTTTTCAATGTTATTATCAATTCCTGCGATTTGTTTGGCCGTCTTGTATGCCTTATGGCAAGGCTGGACAGGCGGATTAGTTCTTCCTTCGGTGGCAGAATCTATTGGGGCTGTAGGACTTACTTTTTTCTTTGGATTTTTTGTTATCAATTTTTTAATGGTATGGATACAAAAGGCCTCTTATACTATTTTTGCAGTATATCGAATCTTATTGGGAATCGGTTTGCTGATTTACCTGTCCTTCACGTAAAATAAACAGGCGGATAGCACTGGACAAGTTTCCTTGATGAGTATCATCAATCTTTATCAGTAGTTGGCGAACAGAGGTATTTTTTTGTTTTGCTATCTTTTTTAGCTCTTGCCAAAATTCCTCTTCCAAAGCAATACTGGTGCGATGTCCTGATAGTTCTACGGAATGTTTTTTCATTATTTCCTCGCAAATAAATCAATGACTTCTGCGGTTTGTTTTGGCTCAACCTCTTGCTCGTTTGGAAAAGCGATGGTCAGTCCTGAAACAGGATTAGCAAAAGCTTTTAAAGTTTCATAAGGAATCACAATGTTGCTAGCAACACCACCAAAAGTCAAGACAACTTCTATTGCATTGGCGGTGAGTACTAAATCTTGAAATTGGTGTTGTAAAACAATAGTGATTTCTTGGGGGTATTTTGCTCGAACAAAATCAGGAATCGTTGCTTTAGGAGTTTGAAATTGAATGATAAAATAGTCTTCACCTTGTAAGCCATCTTTAGCAACTTCCCCCAAAATTTCACATACAATTTTATAAAGAGCTTGTCTTATTTTTAAATTGTCCATTTATCCCTCTTTTTCTAAATCTGTAAAGCGACCATACTCGCCATTAAAGTAAAGTTTGACTGTCCCAACAGGTCCATGACGTTGTTTGGCAATAATGGCCTCAGCCAAGTTGGCTAAATCCTTTTTCTTTTGTTCCAATTCTGCTAAACGTAGTTGGAATCTTTCAGGTGTTTCATTGCCATGTCGTTGAGGTTGTTCATTTTGTAAATAATAAATTTCACGATACACAAACATAACGATATCAGCATCCTGTTCAATAGATCCAGATTCACGTAAATCGGATAACATTGGACGTTTGTTATCCCGTTGTTCTACCAAACGTGAAAGTTGTGATAATACCAAAACAGGAACATCTAATTCTTTGGCCATAATCTTTAAAGAACGTGTCATTTCGGACAATTCTTGTACACGATTTTCTGTTCGCTTACTGGGAGAAATTAACTGTAAATAGTCAATGACAATTAACCCCAGTCCTTTACTGGAATCCCGTTTTAAGCGTCTGGCACGATTTTTAATGGCGGTAATGGTTATTCCAGGCGTTTCATCTACATATAAAGGGACACGTGATAACAAATCTACACCAGCAGCTAGATCATCAAATTGTTCTTCAGTTAATTTTCCTGTACGCATCAAATGGTTGGATACGCTGGCCTTAGATGATAAAATACGTCCTGCCACTTGTTCGGCGGACATTTCCAAAGAAAACAGGGCAACCGATTTTTTGATAGCTCCTTCTTTTTGGTTTTCTTTTTCAAAATATTGTGCGGCATTAAAGGCAATAGTGGTAGCCAGAGCGGATTTACCCATAGCAGGACGACCCGCCAAGATAATCAAGTCGGAATTATGTAATCCGCCCAATAACTTATCCATATCCACCAGACCCGTTGGAACACCGGATAATCCATTTGGATTATTCATTGCATTTTGGGTGGATTGAAGAGTTTGACTAAGGGCTGTAGATAACACCACAGGTCCCCCAGAAAGTTCTCCTTGATTTGCTAAATCATATAACTCTTTTTCAGCTCCTTCTACTTGATGAATGGCTCCATTTTCTAAGCTGGAATCAAAAGCGTTATTGACAATTTCTGTTCCTAAATTGATAAGCTGACGGCGTAAATAACAATCCAAAATTTCATGTCCATAATCAGCTACATTGACAATACGAACAGAGGCTCCTGCCAGCTTTGCTAGATATTCTACACCTCCTACATCTTTAAAAGCATCATCGTGGGCAAATAATGGTTTTAATGTGACTGTATCAGCAATACGTCCTTGTTCGATAAACGAACGGCAAGCCTCATAAATTTTAGCATGAACAGGATGAACAAAATGAATTGGTTGTAAAAATTCGGATACTTTTTCTAAAGCTCTGTGATTAACCAAAATAGCCCCTAAAACGGCTTGTTCAGCCTCAATATTTTGGGGGGGGATTCTATTACTTCCTTGAATAATATCCATAGATTTTCCTTGGGCTTTAATAAATCTATTTGGCTTATACACTTTTTTTGTTAAAAAATCAACCTTTTTGTTTGCTTTTTGATTGGAATTTGTGTAGGGTAAAAAGAAAAGGAGATTATCATGATTGGAAAATTGACAGGGCAAATTGATTCTTTTTATGAAAATTACCTGATTTTAGATGTAGGAGGGGTTGGGTATCGTGTTTTTTGTTCATCTAAAACGATGGGAAAAATGCCAGAAAAGGGGAAAACGGCTGGCTTATGGATTGAAACTCAAGTGCGAGAGGATCATATTCATTTGATTGGATTTGCAGATGTGACTGAACAACAAATGTTTAATTTGTTGGGGACTGTTCAAAGTGTAGGGGCAAAGGTGGCTTTGGCAATTTTGTCAGCTTTAACACCTCAAGAAATTCAGATGGCTGTGATGACAGGTGATAATAAAGCTTTTACTCGTGCTAATGGCGTTGGACCCAAATTAGGGGTACGTTTGGTGACGGAATTAAAAGGAAAAATGGGTTTGCTTGGGGCAAATGAGGAAATGACAGTGTCTACAGGGGGGCAGGTCATAAGTCATAATACTGCGATGGAAGAAGCTATTTCTGCTTTGGCGAACTTAGGTTATTCTAGAATTGAAGCAGGAATGGTCGTTGGTAATATCTTACGTCAAAATCCTGATGTTAAAACACCAGAATTGATTCGTTTGGCTTTACGTGAAATTGGAAAAGGGAGTATATAATGAAAAAAATCATTCTTTTTTTTGTTGCATTTTTGACTTTGCCTGTTAGGGCTGAAGTTATAGCTTGGGAAAACAATAAGGAACTTTTTATTGATGAAGTAGGTCTTTATCGTTATAGGCGGGCAGAAGAAATATATCGACAAAATTGTCATGATTCACCTACAGAAGAAATCAGAAGTAAATGTATGGTAGCTGAAAAATCTGCTTGGGAACGGGGAAAAACACCTGAAGAGATTCAAAAACAAGGAACTCTTTTTACAGGGAAGATTAAAATTCATTCTGAAAAAGGAAAAGAGGCTTATTTTTATGTCAAAGAAGGTAAAAAAGAAAATCAAATTCGGCTTTTACTCAATCGCTATTATTTTGAAAATGACTTGTTGTATGATATAAAAACAGAATTCCCTTTTTCTGGGGAGATTGTTATAGGTGGAGTGGAAGGATTGTCTTCTGATGAAAAAACACTACGCTACATTGCTCAACAGAAATATGAAGAAGGGCAATCCGTTGGACAACCTCGGTTGATTTTGGTTGAAGAATAAGTAAGGAAAACATTATGGTTGAAAATCGTGTAATAGCACCGCAAAAGCAAGAAGGGGATGAGGAACTTTATCGGGGGCTTCGTCCGCAAAGTTTGGATGATTTCGTGGGGCAAAGGGCTTTGTGTGATAATTTACGAGTTTTTGTGAATGCTGCTCGTGATAGAAAAGAGGCTATGGACCATGTGCTGTTGTTTGGTCCCCCGGGATTGGGTAAGACAACTTTAGCGCAGATTGTAGCAAAAGAGTTGGGGGTCAATTTTCGTCCGACTTCAGGACCGATGATTTCTAAAGCGGGGGATTTAGCGGCAATTTTAACGAATCTTGAGCCACGAGATGTTTTATTTATTGATGAAATTCATCGCTTGAATCCTGCGGTTGAAGAAGTTCTTTATTCTGCTATGGAAGATTTTCAGTTGGATGTCGTCATTGGGGAAGGGCCTGCTGCTCGTTCTGTCAGAATTGACTTGCCACATTTTACTTTGATTGGGGCAACAACCAGGTCTGGACTCCTTTCTAATCCTTTGCGGGATAGGTTCGGTATTCCTTTGCATTTACAATTTTATGATACAGATGATTTACAAAAAATCGTAGAAAGAGGGGCGCGTTTATTGAATTTAGAAATGACGCCTGAGGGGGCAAGGGAGATTGCTAAACGTTCTCGTGGTACGCCCCGAATTGCGGGTAGACTTTTGCGCCGAGTTCGTGATTTTGCGGGCAATAAGCCTGTGGATTTTGATATTGCCGATATGGCTTTGACGCGGTTAGAAGTGGATAAAGCTGGGCTTGATACAATTGACAGACGGTATTTACGTTGCATTGTTGATAAGTATGCAGGGGGGCCTGTGGGGGCAGATACTTTGTCGGCTGCTTTATCGGAAGAAAGGGATACACTGGAAGAAGTTATTGAACCTTATTTGATGCAACTGGGCTTGGTAATGCGAACTCCCAGGGGACGTGTTTTATCGCCAGCAGGATATAAGCATTTAGGATTGAAAACACCAACCCAACTGACTCAACCAGATTTGTTAGATGAAATAAAGTAATACAGTAATTTTATTAAATAACATATTGAAATGGAAAATAAAAATGATTTATGAATATCAATTTAGAGTTTATTATAAAGACACAGATGCCAGTGGAATAGCCTATCACGCTAATTATCTGGCTTATGCAGAACGGGCCCGCAGTGAATGGTTTAATGAGGAAGGGTTGCCGATTACCGATTTGTTGCCTCGCGGGGATTCCTTTGTGGTTGCCCATGCTGATATTACCTATAAACGTCCCGCGCCACTCAATAGTTTGGTTAAAATAAAAACCTGTGTAAAGCAAATCAAGGCGGCCAGTTGTATCAGTGAGCAGACCTTTTGGATTGGGGATCAGCATATTGCTACTGTGATTATTGAGGCTGTTTGTGTGGATACAAATACCCTGCGTCCCAAACGGATTCCGGCAGATATCAGGGCTTTATATGAAAAATATTTAGAAAGGGATAATAAATAAAATGTCATCTCCATTCGGAATTGTGGGATTTTTATTTTCAAAGAATTTACCTTTATTGGTTGGAGTTGTTGGGCTTGATTACCTTGGTATGTATTTTCTTAATTTAGGTGATGTTATTGTAAATGTTATGTTTTTTTTAATGATATTTTTGGCTTTTATCTTGGCAAATAGAGTTCATTCAGGATCAGATTACTTAAAAGTTTTGGTTATTTTATTTTTGATAGATATGTTGTTTCGTTGGGGATTATATGCTATATTACCCGGTGAGATAACGAATTTGACAATGGAAAATATGATTCAAGGAACATTATAATGAAAGGAAAATAAGATGACGAAATTAAGGGACTTTGCAGATTATACACAGTTAAAGATGAAGCCTTTTCCAAAGCCAGAGGAAATGGGACATAAAACGCTTGAAAATAATTGGACTTTGCCTGAAGTTGATATTCGTTCTCAAGATATTTCGTCCATAGATTTATCCCGTTATGATATACAAGGTATTTCTTTTGATGATAAAACAAAGTGGCCAACAGATCCTAAAAAATGTCCAAAGGGTTATGCTGAAATGGATAAAATTACGGAATATGGAAAAGACCCCGGCTTGGGAATCAGAAAATTGCATCAACAGGGAATTGATGGGGCAGGGCTTTCTATGGCCATTATTGATCAGCTTTTAGGGGATCATGTTGAA
>JAZLIX010000073.1:0-3705 GCA_045617605.1 Alphaproteobacteria bacterium
AAAACAAATACAAATAAACAAATAAAAATTTCATTGTCAATCTTGTAAAATACAAATAAGTTTCTTTACATTTTCTTCATAAGAATATTTTTCAAAGAAGTTTGTATCAATACTTTTTACAAACGTATTATAAAATGATTCTTCTCTCAATAATCTTTCAATTGCATAAAACCATTCATCTTCAGTATTAGCAATTATACCATTTGAACTAATAATTTCTTTGTTTACACCAACATCGCTTCCAACCACAGGTTTTTTTAAATTTAAGTACTGTATCAATTTGAAACCACATTTTCCCCGATTAAATTCACTATTTTTCAATGGCATTATTCCAACAGAAATTATTGACAAATCTGAAATATAAGTTTTTTCATTCCATTTAACAAAACGACAATTTTTTATTCGTGTTGTATAATCTAACGGAGAATTACTAATTATAAGAAAATTTATTTCAGGGTATTTTTCAATTATTTTATTTATTGGATTAACAATAATTTCAAGGTTATCAATTGTTGTTAAAGAACCAATCCATCCAATTGTTTTATTTTTAAAGGTATTTGTCCAAAATTTTTTAAAGAGAGGTGTTTTCTCCACTGTTGGCAAAAAAACTACATTTGAATTATAAGATTTATAATGATTACATAAATTATCATTTCCACATATTACAACATCCGAAAGCCGTGCAATATCATTAGAGTAATCTTTTTTTGTCGTATAAACGGCATCATCAACATCAAAAACAATCCGAACACCTTTTTTCTTCAAAAATTTTAAATTATTAAAACGAAATTTCGGTATACAAACCTTTTGAAAAAAACAAACATCAGAAAAAGGAGCAATAAATATAAGCTGAAAAAGTCTTTTAAAAAACGCACAAATGTACAATAATAAAATATTTACAGCATACTTTTTCTTTTGATGCATATAAACCGAAACATATTTA
Organism: Alphaproteobacteria bacterium; assembly: GCA_045617605.1. Classification (GTDB taxonomy): domain Bacteria; phylum Pseudomonadota; class Alphaproteobacteria; order CAAHEQ01; family UBA3637; genus UBA3637. The sequence goes on from JAZLIX010000073.1 coordinate 944, forward strand.
TTGTTCCAAAAACAAAACCACTTCACATCAAAATTTGCTTTTAATTCATCTTTATACAAGAAAACTCTATATTTCGACGAAGCACCGTTTTCTTCATAAAGCGTAAACACGCACAATTTTTTCATTTTACATTCTCCAATTCCTTCAAGTACGCATTCACCACAATCTGGCGGTCAAATTCCTTTTCCACCTTCGCGCGGCCGGCCTCGCCCATTTTCAGCTTCTGTTCATGGGTCAAAGCGAGGAACTTTTCGATTTTTTCAATCAAGTCCTGGCTATCGCGCTGTTTAACCACAAAGCCATTCACTCCGTCGTCAACAATTTCGCCACAACCAGGTCTATTTGTCGTAATAATCGAACGAGCGGAGGCACAAGTTTCAAGAAGCACATTACTCATTCCTTCCGCATAATATGAAGCATGAATTATGCAACTCGCCATTTTATAAAAAGGCCTCATATCTTTTTGCACGCCATGATAGACAACAATTTTTTTTATTTGGAGATCATTAAGTATTTCTTTATATTCATCTTCACAACGGCCAACAACATGGAATTCTACATTTTTAAATTTCGAAGTGATTGCTTTGGCAGCTTCTAAAAATTGATCAATCCCCTTTGCCTTCATAACTCGACCAACATAAAGAAACTTTATTCCATCATCTTCATTATAAGGCTGAGTAACGAAATAATCTAAATTCACCCCAGAACCTGGAATGAGAGCTCCATTTTTACGGACCACTTTATGGTTTTGCAAAAAAAACAAATTTGATTTGTTCTGACAAAAAACGGTTTTAGCCTTACGCAATCCAAGTCTGTACAGAAACAACGACAAATACATTAAGAAGCCTCCATTTTCTAAGGCACTTCCTAATCCTGTTACATTAACCACATATGGAATATTTAAAAGTGAACAAGCAAATCCGCCATATACATTAGGCTTAATTGTGTAAGTAAATACCATATCAGGCTTATATCTTTTTAAAAATTTATAATAATTAAGAAAGAGTTTCAAATCCGCAAAGGGATTCAAGCCATGTCTGTTAAAATCAACTGGCGTTATTTCACAGCCAGCATCTAAGAAAAACGAAGAATAATTTTCATCAACAGGCAACATCAAATTCAAAGAATACCCTAGTTGACGAAGTTTCAATACGAGTTCTCGTCTAAACTCGTAAAGTCCCGACATACTATTGGCTAATATTAAAATCTTCATTATTCTATCTTCCGTCTTACGCCAACACCTACGGGTTCAGTTTTCTATTTTTTACAAGTTTTTCAAAATAATACGCCATTTCACCCAAAATGGCAAATTTATCATCTTTACGAAAATCATCAAAAGCGTCAAAACCAGATATTTTAAGCACCTGTTTCAATTCATTCTTCCTAATATTTCTTGAGACAAGTCTTCCAACAAGTGTGATTACATCACCTAAAAGCCATTTAGTCTTCGTCCCCACCTTTACACTAGGTATCGCACAAACACCATCAACCGTCAAACAATAAAGCATGTAAGGCAAATCAAAACCCGCAGTCACTTCTGTAGCCAAGCCACCTGTAAATCGGGCGTGTACTTCTATAAAAGCACAAATTTTATTCTCTGGATCGTAACGGTAATCTAAACCACAAACGCCGTTGTAATCAACATTGTCTAGCATTTTTTTTGCATATTCAATTAAAATTGGTTCATCAACAATAACTCGTTGAGTCGTAGTTCCACCACCATCCGTTTTAGTCACTACAGCCCTATAAACGGCAGCTTTAAAAAAGCCTTTCCAACGAATGCAGTCAACACTATAATCGCATCCACCTATTTTTTCTTCAACAAGTATTTCATCGCTAGAATATTGATTCTTTAAATTTTCAAGTTTCGTGGAATTTGAAGGGAAATACACACCTTTGGCAGAATTTCCAATCACGGTCTTCAGAACAACTGGGAAATCCGTAATTACATCATTTTCGGTATAAACTTTAGGTACAGGGACACCAACTTTAGCGGCAAGTTCAGTAGCAGAAGCTTTATTTGAAAGCATGGAAAGCTTATCAAAGGATTCTATAGAAATCAGAAGCCATTTTGGGAACCGTTCAATATGTTTTGCAATAACAATTCCCTCATCATGAGTCGGCATCAAAACTTTGGGCTTCAAATGATTAATGTTCTCAAGTAAGCAGGATATAAAATCTTCTTCTTGAGTAAAAGGGTCTGGATATACAAAACTGCCTGCACAAAATTTGGACATACTACAGATGTTTCTTTTTGAAGTATCTGCAGCATACACTTTCAGACCTTTTGCAGCCAAACTACGAAGAATATTGTAACCAACACGATTCCAGCAGTATGTTACAAGGACATCACATTTTGTGTTCAACCCAGCCATCACATCCCCTACCCGTTTTCAAGCACGAGCAAAATTTCCTTGGCATGCTCATCAATAGATTTCAACGGTTTGTCCCAGGCGCCGGCACTCACAAAGCGGGTTTCGACTACTTTCAACCCTACGCTTTCGGCGAGTTCCTTTATCTCGCTAGCCTTGTATCGTTTGTCGGCCACGACGTACTCCGCGAGGACGAAGCCGTCGCCAGAGAACTGTGCCTTGCGGTACACAAGGCCGTCATCCTTGTTTATCAAGAAATACTCCGGGTTGAAAATGTTCCCGGTGGATTTCATCGTTTCGGAGGGTGGCAAGGCGAGCAGCGCCTGCGGATTCTTGCTCAGGCTCACCTTGTGCTTTGCAATCTTGGAGGTTAGCGCGAAGTTCATGACC
>JAZLIX010000074.1:0-9823 GCA_045617605.1 Alphaproteobacteria bacterium
ATATTGGTCGAAATCGTCGAGCTGTGGGGGCTTCTACGATTACACAACAGGTGGCCAAGAATTTCTTTCTTTCCCCTGAACGTTCTATTTCTCGTAAGATTAAAGAAGCTCTTTTGGCACACCGTATGGAACAGGCCTTTACTAAAGAACATATCTTAGAACTCTACTTAAATGAAATTTATTTGGGGCAGGGTGCTTATGGGGTCGCCAGTGCTAGTAAAACCTATTTTGATAAGTCTATGAATGAATTGGATTTAGATGAAATGGCTTATTTGGCTTCACTTCCAAAGGCTCCTAACAATTATCACCCCATTAAAAATGCTGATGCTGCTAAGGCTCGTCGTGATTGGGTTTTGTCCCGTATGCTTGAGGATGGTTATATTACACCAGAACAAGCTAAGACCGCCATGGACACGCCTGTTCATATGACAGCTTCAACTAGTAAACCCTTAAAAGAAGGGCAATATTATGCAGAAGAAGTGCGTCGTTTTGTTGTGGATCAGTATGGGGCAGATTCCATTAATTTGGGGGGCTTAAGTATTCGTACCTCTGTGGAACCTCGTTTACAGATAGCAGCCACAAATGCTTTGCAAAATGGTTTGATTTCCTATGATCGTCGTCATGGATGGCGTGGTCCGGTGGCTCATGTTCAGGAAAATCAAGATCCTATTACCCTTTTAAAATCTTACTCTGAACAGTATGCTCCTAAAAATTGGCAGTATGCTTTGGTGCAAGGTGTAACTGATGATAAAGCCACTATTTTGTTGGCGGATGGTAAAAAGGGTGAGATTCCCTTGTCAGAAATGACTTGGGCAAAAAAGGCGTTGGAAAATGGTCGGATTTCTGCCACAGTTCCCGCTAAGTCTTCAGATGTTCTTGCTGTGGGAGATATTGTTTTAGTATCGCCTAAAAATGGCCAATATTCTCTTCAACAAATGCCTACAGTGGAGGGGGCATTGGTAGCACTAAATCCACATACGGGGCGTGTGCTAGCTATGACTGGTGGCTTTGCTTTTGAAAAAAATCAATTTAATCGTGTTATTCAAGCCGAACGTCAACCAGGTTCCAGTTTTAAACCCTTCGTTTATTTGGCTGCCCTTGATTCTGGCTATACACCTTCCAGTCTTATTTTGGATGCACCGATTGTTATGGAAAATGTGGATGGCAGTAAATGGAAACCACAAAACTATTCACGCCAATTTTATGGTCCCACAACTTTGCGTGTCGGGATTGAAAAGTCTCGTAACCTGATGACAGTTCGTTTGGCACAGGCAATAGGGATGCGTAAGATTTTGAACTATGGTAAAAAGTTCGGTATTTCAAATAAGTTGGAACCTAATCTAGCTACGGCTTTAGGGGCAGGGGAAACCACCTTGATGAAGTTGGTGACGGCTTATGGCATGTTGGTGAATGGTGGTAAAAAAATTACGCCGACCTTGATTGACCGAATTCAAGATAGAACGGGCAAAACTTTGTATAAACAAGATACACGTGAATGTCCTAATTGTTCAGGGGAAGAGGCTACTCCTGATTTAAAACCTGAAATCCCTGATGAACGTGAACAAATTCAAGATCCTGCCAGTGCTTATCAAATGGTGAATATTTTAAATGGTGTTGTGGAACGTGGAACAGGGCGTTCAGCACGGGCTGTTGGTAAAACTTTGGGGGCCAAGTCCGGCACCAGTAATGACAGTATGGATGCTTGGTTTATCGGCTTTTCGCCTGACTTGGTGGCGGGTGTTTGGGTTGGCTTTGATACGCCACAAACATTAGGACCTAATGATACAGGTGGGGTTGTTTCAGCGCCTATTTTCCGTGACTTTATGAAGGAGGCTTTAAAAGATATTCCAGATATGCCTTTCCGAGTTCCTGATTCGGTACGTTTAGTTCGTGTTAATGCCACGACTGGAAAACTGGCAAAGGCGGGGGATACCAATGTGATTATGGAAGCATTCCGTCCAGAAACAGATTTGTCTAAGGAAAACAAGATAGTAGGTCAGGATATTACCATTTCCACGGAAGAAGAATCTATTCCTGATATGGGTGGTTTATATTAATGGAGGCAGTATGAAATCAGAAATCATCAATTTAAAAGAAAAATATCAAGGCATTTTAACCTTGATAAGGGGGCGTCTTTGACTGGGATAAAGCACTAACCAGAGCCCAGGAATTAGAAACATTGGCCCAAGATACAAAACTATGGGATAATCCTGAGCAGGCACAAAAAATCTTAAGTGAGCGGACAGCTTTGAATAATGCCATCGATCGGGTTAAAACTTTGGAAAAACAAGTTGTTGATACCTATGAAATGATTGAGATTTCTGAAAAAGAAGGCGAAGCCGATTTATTACTTGAGGCCGAAAATCAATTTATCCAAATGGAGCCTGAATTAGAACGCGTTGAATTGGAAAGCCTGCTTTCACAGGAAGGCGATAAAAATGATGCCTTCTTGGAAATTCATTCTGGCGCAGGCGGTACGGAATCACAAGATTGGGCCTCTATGTTGGAACGAATGTATATGCGCTGGGCTGAAAAATCGGGGTATAAAGTGGAATTATTGGAAGAATCAGCTGGTGAAGAAGCTGGGATAAAATCAGCCACTTTAAAAATTTCTGGACTGAATGCTTATGGTTGGCTCAAATTCGAATCAGGCGTACATCGTCTGGTGCGTATTTCGCCTTTTGATTCAAATGCGCGTCGCCATACCAGTTTTTCTTCGGTGTGGGTTTATCCTGTGGTGGATGATTCAATACAAATTGATATCAATCCTGCAGATTGTCGTATAGATGTCTATCGTGCCAGTGGGGCGGGCGGTCAGCACGTCAATCGGACAGAAAGTGCAGTGCGTATTACCCATACGCCAACGGGGATTGTGGTGGCTTGCCAAACGCAACGCAGTCAGTTCCAAAATCGTGAACAAGCCTGGAATATGCTTCGTGCCCGTTTGTATGAACTGGAACTAAAAAAACGTCAAGTTGAACAAGGGGCTGTGGATATTCAAAAGGGGGATAATGGTTGGGGAAATCAGATTCGTTCCTATGTTTTACAGCCTTATCAGATGGTCAAAGACTTACGTACAAACTATGAAACATCTGATACTGCAGGAGTGCTGGATGGTGATTTAGATGCTTTTATGCGTTCAGCTTTGTCAGAATTAGCCAAGGGGAGATAGATGGAAAATCAACATTTTATTTTATTTAAAAAGACAAGGGCTTTAGAAGAGCAAATTACTCTTTTTTTGATGAATATTATTCAGGCAGGGTACCTTTTAAAACAGGGGTTGGAGGGGTATTTAGAAAAAGGAGTTGATAAACGCTTTAAAGAACTGAAAAATCAAGTGAGTTCTTTGGAAGCAGAAAATGATGCTTTGCGTCGCCAAATGGAGTTGGATTTATATCATCATATGTTGTTACCGGATATGCGCTCGGATTTAATTGACTTATTGGAATCCTGTGATAAAATTATTAATAAGTATGAAACAGATATGATTTTATGGGCGTTGGAAAAAATCGATATTCCTAAAAAATTAAATTTACCTTTATTACAAATGATGACCACTTCTTTGGATTGTGTGGGGTCATTTATCGGGGGTGTTAAAACATTTTTTTCTGGTAAAAATGTGGATGATGAAATTCAAATTACGTACGCATTGGAACATCAGGTTGATTTACAGGCAGTTGACCTCAAAACTTTGGTGTTCAAGGATAAACGCCTGAATTTAGCACGTCAGTTGCAACTGAAAGAATTTATTTATAGCCTGGAAAAAATTTCAGATATGACCGAGGATGCGGCTGATAAATTAAAAGTAATGGTGGCAAAGCATACACTATGATGACAGTTTTTTTTCTTTTTGGGGGACTTTTACTGGCATGGGCCTTTGGGCGTAATAATTTTGGTAATGTGTTTGGCTCAGCGGTTGGTACAGGTATTATTTCTTTTAAGACTGCCGTCTTTTTAACAGCCCTTTTTTTATTGCTCGGTGGTATTTTAAACGGTTCTGGGACTTCGGAAACTTTTTCCTCATTTGCTTTTTTTAATCATTTAGAGCAGGCTTGTTCTTTTTCACTTATTGTGGCTTTTATGATGATTTTTTTAACATATTTTGGAATTCCGGCATCTGTCACTCAAATTGCAGTTGGGGCTTTGGTTGGTTGGAATTTGGCTTTAAATCTTCCTCTTCCATTGGATAAAATCCACAGCATTGTTTTAGGGTGGATTTACAGCCCTTTAATTGCTTTTTCTTTGGCTTTTTTACTTTTTAAAATGATACGTTTTAGCTTGAATAAATGGTCTGTTCCTATTTTATATCGTGATATATGGGTACGTTTTTTATGGATTTTAGTTGGCTCTTTTACAGCCTACAGTTTAGGGGCAAATAATTTACCTGTTTTAATTGTTCCTTTTATTCGCTTTGTTTATGAAATAAATCTGGTATATCTTATTTTTTCTTTAACGGCAGGTTTGGGGTGCTTGATGGCTTCTCGGGGAGTGGTTAAAATGCTCAGTTCTAAACTTTTTCCTCTTTCTTCTGTGGAAGGTCTTATCGTTGGATTTTCTGGTGCACTCACTCTTTTGTTGTTTTCTTTTCAAAATGGATTTTTCCCGGCTTTACCTATTTCTATCAGTGCCTCTTTAATTGGGGCAATTGTGGGTGTTTCTGTCGCAAAAGGGGGATATGGATTGAAACTTAAGCCCCTTTTTTATATTATTACCAGTTGGTTTGTGGCCCCACTTTTTTCGGGCTTGCTTTGTTTTATTTTCCAAACTATAATAATTTCAGGGAGATTTTAAGTGGTAAAACGTATTTGGAAAATTTCGAAAAGAATAACTTCAATTGTATGGGAACTCGTTAAGATTCTGATTACTTTGGTTTTAATTTTGGGATCATTGGTTTTATATTATTTGCATAATGAACCTATGGATGCTATGAAGTATATTCCAGAAATTGAGCAGGCTTTATTTCCGTCAGAATTGGGGTATAAACTTCAAGCCGAAAAGGTTGAGCTTACTTCGGATTGGGCAAGAGATGGGTTGATTCAAATTGATATTGATCATTTAACTGTTTTACGTAAAGATAATACGGTGGCTTTTTCTGTACCTAAAGCCCAATTTTCTTATGATTTTTGGCATATTATTACTTTGAATTATATGCCCAGTACAGTTTTAGTTGAAAAACCTTTTTTAGAAATGATTATTGATGAAACAGGCTCTTTAATTGTCAAGACAAAGGAAAATACGCACCTTGTTGATATAAAAGCATTTAAAAAACTTTTGGCTCAAATTATTGCAATTCGTGAATTGAATATCAAGGATGCCCATTTTCATCTTCAGGATCATCGTTTTAAAAAAGAATGGGATTTACAGGATGCTAATTTGCAACTCAAACGTTATTTTCATTTTTCAAATCGTGCCAGATTGAATGCCACTCTTTTGGGGGATGGGGTTGAATCTCGTCTTTTGGCAACAGCGACTCTCAATCGTTGGAAAAAGGTGTTGAGTGTTGAAATGGGATTGGATAATATAAATCTTAAAAAGATTTCTTCTTTTATTCCTATTTTGGCTGAAGCTGATTTGGATGTACAATTATCAGCCAAAGGTGAATTTGATATTACCAAAAGCCATACGAAGATTACAGATTATATTACGAAAGTACAATTTAATGCTAAGACCTTAAAGTCTGGTACATTAAATTTAATGGGTGAATTGGATAATGTTTATTATGTGAATTCGGCAGATATTAATGGAATATTAGGGACAGGGGCAAAAAATTTAAAGATTGCTTCGTCCAAAATAATTTTAAAAAATGAAAAGCCAACAGATTTTTATTTGGATGTTTCTGGGATTGATGTTTTATTGAATCAGGGGGATTCTAGTCAGTTGAACACCACCTTAAAAGCGACTCTTTATGATGTACCAACCGAAGAAGTACCAGCCTTATGGCCGGCTTTACAAGGACCAGATGCACATGCATGGGTCAAGAAAAATTTATCTAAAGGAAAATTGACAACAGCTGATTTTACTCTTTATTTTAAGGGGGATGAACTTGTTGATTTATTGGGTGATATTCATACAAAAGGCGTTCGTGTGGATTATTTAAATCCTATGAAATCTGTTCAAGATGTTTCTGCCCAAGTTTTACTTTATCCTAATAAGGTGCATATTTTGGTGGATTCAGGGAAAATTGATAATTTATCTTTGAATAAAGCTGACTTGTTGTTTACAGATTTGGATAAGGATGAAACATGGCTCCATATCGATTTAGATGTAGCGGGTTCTGTGACCGAGGCTTTAAATCTTGTTGCTACTCGGCCTTTGGAAATACCTCAAATGATGGGATTAAATCCCAGCTTACTTTCTGGTCAATCTAAAGTTTTTGTACACTTGTCTTTTCCTCTATTAGATGATTTAAAACTAAAGGATATTCAAAGTGTTGTTCATGCAGATATGACTCAAGTCAAAGTTAATAAACCGCTTCAAAATTTAGGGTTAAAAAATGGGACTTTAACCTTAGATGTGACAAATGAAGGATTAGTTCTTGATGGGGATATTACTTTAAAAGACTCTCCTCTTCACCTTAAATGGAATGAATATTTTAATGCTAAAGAAGTTGCTTCAGAATACACAGTTTCAGGTGTTGTCAATGCATCAGATTTAATCAGTATTTTGCCGGATTTAACTCCTTGGATGACAGGAAAAATAGCTTTAGATTTATCGGCGACAAAGGACATCCACAGTTTTTATAGTGGTAACTTAAAATTGGATGGGGAAAAGGCTCACATCAACTTATTACCCTTATCGGTACAAAAAAAGGTTGATCTTCCCATGATAACGACGCTTCATTTTGAAAATTTGAATGACAAACAGGGGACTCTTTCTTTTGATGTACGGGGCAGTTTGACAACAGGTCAGGAAGACCTACAATTGACAGGCTCTGCCGATTGGAATGATAAAAATTTGCACGTTTTATTATCCCAAATTTTGGCAGGAATTAATCAGTTTTCGGGTGAATTAAACGCAACTCCAACAGACTTTTCTTTGAGTCTTAAAGGAACAAATTGGCAAGCTGTTGATTTGGGAAAAATTTCTTTTTCTGGAAGTTCTTCTCAAGAAAAATCAGCTCCCAAAAACATCTCTTTGAATATTGCGTTGGATGAATTTGCTTTAAATCCTATAAAGCCTTTCAGGGAGGTTTCAATTAAGGGACAGCGTCAAAACAATGTATGGCAAAGTTTTCATGCTCAAGCTATTGCATCAGATCCTTTTGTACTTGTGTATGAATCAAAACATAAACAATTTCAAGGAAGTTTTGCAGATTTAGGTGATTTAATGGAACGTTTAAATATTTCAGATCGTTTTACAGGGGGACAACTTTCTTTGAAGGCAACTCAAAAAGAAAATGGCACTCTTGATGGTCAAATTGAAGTGGATGAAACCAGTCTTAAGGAAACAGGCTTTTTATTGCAAGCTATGACTATTTTGGGAATTGTGGATGCTTTTCGTGGTGAAGATATCGTCTTTGATGAAATTGAAGTTCCCTTTGTTCTTACTCCTGATTTTAAGTTGACTCTTTCGGATGCTTTTGCTATTGGAACAAATTTAGGCGTTACTTTTAAAGGGGATATTGAGACTTCTCAGATCAATTTATCTGGTGCCGTTGTGCCTGCCTATGCCATCAATAGTTTGCCAGGGAAGATTCCATTATTAGGGTGGCTTTTCCGTGATAGCGTTGGGGGTGGGCTTATTAATGTACCTTTCATGGTAACGGGGCCTTTATCTAATCCGGAAGTGGATTGGGAGGGATTTAAAACGATTGCACCTGGGGCACTAGGGCGCTTGTTTTAATTCTTGCCTTTCGGATAAAAATCAGGTATAATCTCAAGCTATGACAAAGCTAGACCATATTCGTAATTTTGCAATTATTGCCCATATTGATCACGGAAAATCCACTTTGGCTGACCGTTTGATTCAAATGTGTGGGGCTGTTTCTGATCGTGAAATGAAGGAACAGATTTTGGATAATATGGATATTGAACGGGAACGTGGTATTACCATTAAAGCCCAGACAGTCCGCTTGAAATATAAAGATTATATTTTGAATTTGATAGATACCCCAGGACACGTTGACTTTGGGTATGAAGTCAGCCGTTCCTTGAATGCTTGTGAAGGCTCTTTATTGGTTGTGGATGCGACGCAAGGGGTAGAGGCTCAAACTCTGGCAAATGTTTATAAAGCGCTGGATGCCAACCACGACATTGTTCCGGTTATCAATAAAGTGGATTTACCAGCGGCAGAACCTGAACGGGTCAAAAAACAAATAGAGGAAGTGATTGGTCTGGATACAGATAATAGTCCTTTAATTTCTGCTAAAACTGGTTTGGGTGTTGAAAATGTTTTAGATGTGATTGTCAATCGTTTGCCGGCACCACAGGGTGATGTATCAGCTCCTTTAAAGGCGATGTTAGTGGATTCGTGGTATGACCCTTATCAAGGCATTGTTGTGTTGGTGCGTGTTGTGGATGGTGTTTTAAAGAAGAATGAACAGATTCAGTTTATGTCAACAGGGGCGACTTACCGTGTGGAACGTGTAGGCTACTTTACCCCAAAAATGCAAGATACCAATGAAGTTCAAACAGGTGAACTGGGCTTTATGATTTGTGGCGTTAAAACCATTGGCGAAACCAAAGTGGGTGATACGATTACAGATGAAAAGACCCCTTGTGCGCAGGCTCTTCCAGGCTTTAAGCCCAGTCAAAGCGTTGTGTTCTGCTCTATGTTCCCTGTGGATATGGGGGATTATGAGGCATTGAAAGAGGCGATTGAAAAACTGCAACTCAATGACGCTAGCTTCCAATTTACGCCCGATAAGTCAATGGCATTGGGGCAAGGCTTCCGTTGTGGCTTTTTGGGTCTCTTGCACATGGAAATTATTCAGGAACGCTTGAGTCGAGAGTTTAATTTAGACCTAATTACGACTGCTCCTTCTGTTGCCTATAAAGTTTATAAAACAAATGGCGAACTGCTCACTATGCATAATCCAGCCGATATGCCGGATGTGACAACTATTTCAAAAATTGAGGAACCATGGGTGAAGGCCACAATTTTAACACCAGATGAGGCATTGGGCAGTATCCTTCAACTTTGCACCGAACGACGTGGACAACAACTGGATTTAACCTATGTGGGCAATCGAGCAATGGCTGTTTATCGCTTGCCTTTGAATGAAATTGTTTTTGATTTTTATGACAGATTAAAATCTATTTCTCGGGGGTACGCTAGTTTTGATTACGAAGTGGATGGCTACGCTGAATCAGATTTGGTGCGGGTCAATATATTGGTGCATGGTGAACCTGTGGATGCTTTGGCGTTTTTGGTGCATCGCAGTCAAGCCGAAAGACGTGGTCGTCAAATCTGTGCCCGTTTAAAAGATTTGATTCCCCGCCATCAGTTTAAGATTCCCATTCAGGCCAGTATTGGTGGTAAAATCATTGCACGTGAAGATATTTCTGCCTATCGTAAAGATGTGACGGCAAAATGTTATGGGGGCGATATTACCCGTAAGCGTAAGTTGTTAGAAAAACAAAAAGAGGGTAAAAAACGGATGCGCCAGTTTGGGCAAGTTGAAATTCCTCAGAACGCCTTTATTCAAGCCCTTAAAATCGGTGATGAATAGTCTTGACTTAAATAAAAGTGTATGCTATTCTTTTTCCAAAAAGGGGATGTTTTATGATTACAAAATCTGAATTTTTAAACAAAGTTCATGGCGAAGTTTTTCCACAACTTAAAAAGTTTGAAATAGAACGTAAAAAAAACGTAAAAAAATGGG
>JAZLIX010000075.1:0-2139 GCA_045617605.1 Alphaproteobacteria bacterium
GAGCCTTTATAGTTGGTGGGGTTAGCTTTATACTCTTTCATATTATCAGCAAAGCCAAATTTAACAGCCAATTGTTTTATTTTACCAAACCAAGTATCTTTGTCATCCCCCACAGAATACATTTTGCCATATTCAGTAGCCATTTGATGCACTTCATCCATTGAAAGAGGCTTTAAAAGTTCTGTATCCAAAGCTGGTTTTTGGAAGAAATAAGAAATCTCATTTTCAACATCTTCCCATTTCTGTAGGTCTTTACGGGATTTGTTTCCAATTCCCCGTTCAATATTCAAAATAGACTTAACTTTTTCAGGATTGGCTTTCATTAAATCGGCCAATTTTTCATTGAATTTTTCAGCCCAAACCAATGTTTCTTGATAAACTTCTTCAGCAGTCATGTTCGCAATCACTTCACGACAAATACTGTGTAATTTCACAAAGTCAAACAAAGCCCCCGCTGTATTGGAAATCTTACCAAAATTCACAGGAAAATCAAAGGTTGGAGCCAAAGGATTCGCCTTACGCCATTCTTCAAAGTTTGCATTCATCAAGTTTTGAAGATAATCCAAAACGGCCTGTTGTGGATAACCATGTTCAGCAAAATATTCAATATTCGCCTCCGGATCATAGCGTTTAGAAATCTTACGACGCTTACCATTATCCAATTTTTGCAACAAAGCGTGATGAGCATACTTTGGCGGTGTCCACCCCATTAAAGCAAATAATTGTAAATGAAGAGGTACAGAAGACACCCATTCTTCCCCACGCACAACATGAGTTGTTTGCATTAAATGGTCATCCACCACATGCGCAAAGTGATAAGTGGGCAAACCGTCCCCTTTAATAATAACGTGGTCAATATTGTTTTCGGGCAAGGACAACTTCCCTTTTAATAAATCCTCAAAGACAATACGTTTTTCATAATCCCCATTGGATTTAAAACGTAAAATCCAAGGCTTACCAGCCTTTAAATTCGCTAAAACTTCTGCATCTGACAAATTACGACATCTTGCATATTTACCATAATAACCTGTTCTAAGTCCTTGTTTTTCTTGAACTTTTCTCATTAAATCAAGTTCTTCAGCTGTACAAAAACAAGGATAAGCCAAACCTTTTTTCACTAATTCTTTAGCATAGGCTTGGTAGATATCTTTACGCAAAGATTGTGTGTATGGACCGTAAGTTCCTTTTTCGCTTCCTCCAATTTGAGCACCTTCATCAGGCAAAACGTGATAATGGGATAAAGCTTTTAAAACAACATCTACCGCCCCTTCCACACGACGTTTTTGGTCCGTATCCTCAACCCTCAAGAAAAACACACCGTTATTTTGATGAGCCAAACGCTCAGCCAAAAAACCTTGATAAAAGTTTCCAATATGTAAATACCCCGTCGGACTGGGTGCTAAACGTGAAACAACAGCTCCTGCAGGCAAATTCCGTTTTGGATATTTTGACTCAATCTCCGAAATTGTAGGCAAGGGATTTGGAAACAATAAATCAATAATTTCTGGTATCATTTTTATTCCTTTCTTTTTCTCTTATTATAGCACACTCCCCTTTTTTCTTCAAGGATTATTTAAAAAGCCGGCTTGATATAGCCGGCACAAATTACCTTTTTCTTGGAACCTTAATTTGTGCAAAAGCACCTGGTGGAATCAAGTATTTTGTATAAACAGGATTTTCAGTGGAAATCAATGGAATTGAACGTTCCGTTTGACGTTGAACTTCTGAATAAAAATTCTCTACTTCCTGGTCATATTGCATTGTATTCATAATGTAAAAAATACAAGGTTCTGTACGAGAAACACGACCACACAAGGGAAAATTAGCCTGAATATCAGGATTTCGTACATATTTTAAAGGACAATCCATTGGTGGAGGAGTAGAATCACCACCCCCCATCATCAAACCAAAAATCAAACCAACAAAAAAAACTCCTCCTAATACATACCACAGATAAGAAACTATCTTTTGTTTCACATCTCCGACAGATGATGGCTGAGATGGTTTTTGCTCAGGTTCTTTTGGTTGTTGTTGATTAAAACCATTACCTGTTGGGGGTAAAGGGGCTTTAAAAATTGGTTCAGTCATTTTGTTCTCCTTTTTTAATCAGTTGTATAAATTGAAATTGTAAAGACATCA
>JAZLIX010000076.1:0-4133 GCA_045617605.1 Alphaproteobacteria bacterium
ACTTGCCGAAAAGGCTTTAAAGAAAGGATCTAAAATTTATGTGGAAGGTTCTTTACAAACACGTAAATTTACAGATTCCAATGGCGTTGAAAAATTTTCAACTGAAATTGTTTTAGGTTCATTCCGTGGCGAATTGGTCGCTTTGGATGGTCGGGCTGATACAAATGCACCGATGACAGAATCTAATGAAGGGGAAGCCTCAGCAGATGCAGGATGGGATTCCGCAGCTGCCACAGGTAAAACAGAAACCTTTGATGATGACATTCCTTTCTAAATAAAGAGGAAATAAAAAAATACCCCACTTTTAAAGCGGGGTATTTTTTTTAGGTGAATCATCCCTTATTACTTGTTTCAGCTAAAGCTAATTCTTTTGCCTTCACATAGTCAAATTTACCAGTCCCAAGCAATGGAGGCACATCCGTCACTATCACTTTTGTTGGTAAACCCAACTCAGTCATTCCGGCTTGTTTAAAGACACCGATTAAAGCTTCTTTTGTAATATCCTTACAAGTCGTTACCAAAATAATTTGTTCACCTTTTTTAACATCAGGGATACTGACAGCCCCAATAATAAAGTCAGGCCATTTTTTAGCAATCACTTGTTCAACAGCCAGTAAAGAAACCATTTCTCCACCAATCTTGGCAAAACGCTTGGAACGTCCTTTAATGGAAATAAAGCCTTCCTCATCCACAGACACAATGTCCCCTGTATTGTACCAACCGTCTTTTGGGGGATCCAATACTTGAGGATTATCATAACGCATGTACCCTTGCATTACATTAGGTCCCTTAACCCACAACTCGCCCCCTTCTGTAATTCCTTCCACAGGTTTTAACTGATATTGAATTCCGGCAAACAAACGTCCGACAGAATCTTTTTTCTGATGCAAGAAAGTATTGACGGAAATAAATGGAGAGCATTCAGTCGCCCCATACCCTTCAAACAAACGAACACCAAATTTATCCTGCCAAATTGTACGTGTATCTTCTTTGATTTTTTCAGCCCCACCTGCCACAATCCGCAAACTGTTAAAATCATAAGGATTTGCACATCTGGCATAAGCCGACAGGAAGGTATCTGTCGAAAAGAAAATAGTTGCCCGAATACTGGCTGCAATTTCTGGAATAATCCGATAATGAAGTGGTGTCGGATACAAAAATGTTTTCAAACCAAAAATAAGCGGTGCTATCGTTCCAGCCCCTAACCCAAATGAATGGAACAAAGGTAAACAATTCAAAAATACATCATTTGGATAAAAATCAAACCGAGACATTACCTGATAGTCATTAGCAATCAAATTATAATGTGATAATAAAACAGCTTTTGGCATTCCTTCGGATCCAGAAGTAAACAAAACAACAGCTGTATCGGTAGGTCTAATCGGATTCTGTTTGTGCATACGATGATAAAGTGATTTTGGGAATAAAGCCCCATACATTCCAATCAACTTATCCCCTAATGTCAATGTTGGTTTTAAATCTTCCAAATACAATAACTTGACACCCGCTTTTTCAATTTCTGTTACCAACGTATCCAATTTAGCTAATTGCACAACTTTATGAGCCGTTACAATCGTTTTTAATCCAACTGTCTTACACCCTGCCACAACTGCTTTTGGGCCTGCCGTAAAATTAATCATAGCAGGCACTTTTCCTTGTGATTGTAAACCCACAAAAGCCAAAGCACAAGCAGCCGAAGTTGGCATCATTAACCCTACTCGATTTTCATCTGGAACGGCTTTCTGAATCAGGCGTCCCAAAATAATTGACTTTAAGAAAAGAGAAGCATAACTCATTGGTTTTCGGGCCGTATCTTCTACAATTTTAAAGAAGTGTCCACGTAATTTCATCGCATCTGTAATAGCTTCAAAAATCGTGCGATGACATTCGAAACTATCAAACAGCATATTGGAAATAATATCATATAACTTGGATGAAGAACGCATCCGTTGTTCACGATTTGGTATTGATTCTGGAAATTCAAATTTGACAGAAGGAAGTACTGTCAAGGTGATTTTCGGGAAAGCCTTGAACCAAGTACGTTTCCCAGTAATTCGTGAAAAGAAAGTATGTGAAGCCCCATCAATACGAATAGGTACAATTGGAGCATTTCCCTTTAAAGCCATCATGGCTGCCCCTTCATACATCTTTAAACGTGTATGTCCCCCTTCAACAAGTCCTGCATTAAAAATCATACACATTTTATCTTGACGTAATTCTTCCACCATCGTTTTAACGGCAAAAGGACTAACCGGATCCAGGGCACGTACATCCACTAAATTCGTCATAAATTTCATCAAAGTTCTATCAATCAAACGATTACTGATTGAAAAAACAATTGGACGTGGCATAAAGGCAGAAATCAATAAAACATCCATAAAATTAGTATGATTTGTCACAATCAAACAACGTTCCCCTGCCTTAGGTAAATTTTCCAGTCCTTTGATTTCGGCACGATAAAGTAAACTAAAAACCTTTTTAAAGAATTTCCGCCGTTCTTCCCAAGGCAATAACCGAACAAAATAAAGCGAGACAAAAATGTTGATGATGGCAAACAGAACAACCACATCAACCAAATCAAAGAAAATCAATCGCATGGCCAAAACAACTAAGAAAGCACATGCCATAAGAACAGAATTAAGTAAACCACTGAATGCAAAAACGCGTCCCATTCTTTCGGCCGGCGTTTTCATTTGTAAAAGTGTAAAAAATGGCAAAACATATAAAGCCGACAAGAACCCCAAAAACACAACATCAGCCATAATAAACCAATACTGTACATTCGTAGTCAATAACTGAAATATTGTAAGAGCCTTTCCTGTTTCCAACTTATCTACAGAACGACTAACAAAGGCAAAAATAAACAGAGCTAAGGACATTAAAACCCCAACCCATACAGCTTGAGATCCCAAATTTTTACGAGCACATCGTACACAAACAAGTGCTCCAATAATATAGCCCAAAGGATATAAAATAACAGCTAAAAAGACCATTGTTGACCAACGAGCTTGCAAAACTTCTTGACCATATTCAGCCGACAACATCCCTGTCAAACTCATCAACACCCAAAACCACGCTATACCAATTAGATAAGCCCATTCATCAAACTTAAACTTTAAATTAGCAGAAATATCATCAAATACATGAATTGGATTCTTAGTAACTTTTGTTTCAGGTGCAACAGCAGCTTGAGCTGGTAATAAAAGAGTGGCTAATACTCCTCCCAATGCAATCACAGTCACACATAAAGAAACAATACTAATAGAAACCATTTCTTTTAAAATCAGCATCATCAGAAAAGCTGCACAACCTGTTCCTATAAGAGAGGTAAATTTCATCAATGCATTTGCTTTTAGAAGTGATTTCTCAGGAACTAAAGCTGGTGTTAAAGCATCATCAGCTACACGAATACAAGCCCCAATAAACCCTAAGCCAATCATCACCATCCACAAGAAGAAAACAGAGTCCAATGACACAGACCCCAACACAAAAACCATTGCACCAAAAGTCGCCAATTGAAAAAGAAGTAAAAAGCGTTTTTTAGAAAATTTATCAGCTACCTGTCCTGCAACAGTTGATCCCACAAAAAAGGCCAAGGCATATAAAATTATTCCCGACACAACAAAACCAGTTCCAGACTTTGTCAGTTGATAAGTTGCCATAAATAAGAATAACATCCGCATAAAACTATCACTGACAGCAGAAAATAAATGAGCTGATAACAGGGGTAAAAACTTTTTTGTCATTAAATGTCTAGCCATAGAAAACTCCTTTTTCTAAATATATTATTTTAATCCTATCACAGTTTGATATAAATTGCAAATCAAAGACTCAAGTTCGTACTTAAATACTTGTTATTCCACAGAAAATATGTTATCATAAAGCCAATAAACAAAAGGAAAAAAATGTTTGCCACCACCCATACTGTTGCTTTTGCCGGCATTGATGTTCTGAAAATCAATATAGAAGTTCAAATCACAGATGGACTTCCCAGTTTTACAATTGTAGGACTAGCTGATAAGGCAGTAGCAGAAAGTCGGGAACGTGTCAGATCCGCTTTGCACGCTGTTGGATTGGCTTTACCTGGTAAACATATTACAGTTAATTTAGCCCCCGCTGATGTAGCCAAAGAA
>JAZLIX010000077.1:0-3829 GCA_045617605.1 Alphaproteobacteria bacterium
CTTCATACTTTTTTCCTCACCCCCTTAACGCTATATTTTTTATTAGCCCTTGACAAGCTTTTTTTTAAAAAAAGTTAAAAAATCGATTTTTCTTAAACCTTGACTTTTTGACAAAACATACATATTTATAGTATAAAAAAGGAGAAGTAATGACAGAAATCAAAACAAGTGATGGTATTTTTCCTGTTCTACCTATGCGGGATATGATTGTATTTCCAGGGGTTGTTGTCCCTCTGTTTATCGGACGGGATAAGTCTTTAGCCGCCCTGGAAAATGCGCAACAAAATCACAAGCAAATTTTACTGATTGCCCAAATGGATGCAGAAATGGATACACCCTATACTGGCGATTTATATAAAGTGGGAACATTGGCAAACATCCTACAAACTTTAAAGTTACCTGATGGAACAATTAAAATTTTAGCAGAAGGTATAGCACGAGCAAAAGTATCCGATTGGACTCAGTCCGAACCTTTCTTTGAAGCGCACGCTGAAATTTTCCCTGACAAAGAATCTGATTCTGCCAAAGTGGAAACTTTAATGCGCTCGGTCACCGAGCAGTTTGAAATGTATGTTCAACTGTCTAACTATATTGGGCCTGAAGCCTTGATTGCTGTTTCCAATATTAAAGACCCTGAACGATTGACAAACGTGATTGCCGCCCATTTAGCGATTAAAATTGAGGAAAAGCAAAAACTATTAGAATCACCCAGCTTGGCAAAGCGTATGGAAGAATTGTTCGCTCTGATGGAAAAAGAGCTGGACGTGATGCAAGTGGAACGCAAAATTCGTCGGCGCGTCAAAAAGCAGATGGAAAAATCTCAACGTGAATACTACTTAAATGAACAGATGAAAGCCATTCAAAAAGAATTGGATAATGGTGGCGAGGATGGTTCAGAGCTGGGCGAATTAGAGGAAAAAATCAAAAAAGCCAATATGTCCAAAGAAGCCAACGACAAGGCTATGGCTGAACTGAAACGCCTGCGGATGATGGGGCCAATGTCGGCTGAAGCAGGTGTTATTCGTAACTACATCGATTGGCTGATTAGCTTGCCTTGGAAAGAAAAGAAAAATCTGGATTTGGATTTGGCCACTGCTAAAAAGATTTTAGATGAAGACCATTATGGTCTGAAAAAAGTCAAAGAACGGATTTTGGAATTTTTGGCAGTTCAAAAGCGTACAGGATCAGTCAAAGGATCTATTTTGTGTTTGGTTGGTCCCCCAGGGGTTGGAAAAACCAGTTTAGGACGTTCTATTGCTCGTGCTACTGGACGAACTTTTGTAAAGGCTAGCTTGGGTGGAATGCGGGATGAAGCTGAAATCCGAGGACACAGACGTACCTATATTGGTGCTATGCCTGGCAAGATTATCCAGAGTATGAAAAAGGCCGGCAACATCAATCCTCTATTTTTATTGGATGAAATAGATAAACTGGGAAATGATTATCGTGGTGATCCGTCTTCAGCTTTATTAGAGGTGTTAGATCCCGAACAAAACACCACCTTCAACGACCATTATTTAGAGGTGGACTATGATTTATCGCACGTGATGTTTATCACAACGGCCAACAGTTTAAATATGCCACGACCTTTACTGGACAGAATGGAAATCATTCAGCTATCGGGCTATACGGAAGAAGAAAAACAAGAAATTGCTAAACGTCATTTAATTCCAAAACAGTTGGAATTAGCTGGTTTAAAAGCAGAAGAATTGAGCTTTACAGATGCAGCCCTATTAAAACTGATTCGCAA
Organism: Alphaproteobacteria bacterium; assembly: GCA_045617605.1. Lineage (GTDB taxonomy): Bacteria > Pseudomonadota > Alphaproteobacteria > CAAHEQ01 > UBA3637 > UBA3637. The sequence continues at coordinate 1,751 of JAZLIX010000077.1, forward strand.
CTATACACGTGAATCAGGCGTACGCCAATTAGAACGAGAAATTGCCAACATTGCACGCAAAGTGGTAAAAGAAATTTTAACAAAAGACACCAAGTCTATTGAAATTAAACAAAATAATTTACATACCTATGCTGGCGTCCAAAAGTTCAATTATGGGGTCGCCGAAAAAGAAGACCAAGTGGGTATTGTGACGGGCTTGGCCTGGACAGAAGTGGGTGGGGAAATCCTGTCCATTGAAGCACTGACTATGGCCGGAAAAGGCAAAGTAACTTTAACGGGACAACTGGGTGATGTAATGAAAGAATCTATTGAAGCGGCCTACTCTTTTGTGCGAGCTCATGCAGGTGATTTTAAGATTCAAGATGAAGTGTTTGAAAAAAAGGATGTCCATGTTCATGTGCCAGAGGGGGCTACCCCAAAAGATGGTCCTAGTGCAGGAATAGCCATGATGACTTCCTTAGTTTCAGCTTTGACTGGAATTCCTGTCAAAAAGGATATCGCTATGACAGGTGAAATTACTTTACGTGGCAGAATCCTGCCAATTGGGGGATTAAAAGAAAAGTTGTTGGCAGCCTTGCGTGCAGGAATAAAAACTGTTTTGATTCCGGCGGAAAACGAAAAGGATTTAGAAGAAATCCCCAATAACGTAAAAGAGGGCTTAAAAATTATTCCACTTTCTAAAGCCGAAGATGTTTTAAAATACGCCCTAACACGTGAAATTTAGAACATAAATAGTTTTATTTACTCTTTTAAAATTTTTCTTGCAAGTTAACTATAAACATGTTAAAGTGAGGAAAAATAAGGAGGAGATATGTTCCGTTTTTTGTTATCTTTTTTATGTATAACTAGTCTTTCCACCGCTTGGGGACAAAGTTTTTCTTTAAGTCCTGAATGTCAAGAGGCTGTACGAGCTGGTGAAAATATACGTAATTCTACTGTCTATACCAGTTGTGGTTTTGATGAACGTCAAAAAGCTTTTGGTGAATGGGCTTTGTGGGCCGAAAAAGAAAAAGCAGGACAAGCTCTGTTCGAAATTTGCACCAGACATTCAGACGATTATCAAGCCCAAAATTACTGTCAAAAAGCCGTACAACTGGGAAATGGCCCTGCCCTTTTAAAAATGGCAAACCAATTGTATAACCAAAAAGATTATACTCAAGCTACTACGTTGTATGCAAAGGCCCTTTCCTCACCTTTATTAACCGACAGTGAAAAAGGCGATATTGCACAAAAAATGGGATTACTTTATTTAAATCCCGACAGTCGTTATTATAATCCAACCAAGGGAATGCCTTTGGTAGAAAAAGCAATTGGGCGCCGAGGAGCCGAAGCCAACAACTTGATGGGCGTTTATGCCTTATTAGGTATGCAGGGTGTTCAGCAAAATGCTGAAAAGTCTTTTGAATATTTATGGAGAGCTGCCTTGTTGGGATGTCCTGCTGCTGAAGAAAATTTAGGTCTATGGCACTTGGCTAGACAAAAAAAGATTGATACAAAAACAGTTCGTCAAGAAATGACTAAACGGATGTTTTCATGTATTTCCCCTGATTACGTTGCTCCTGCAGAAGTAAAAAAACACAACTGTAATTGCCCAGATGTAGCAGAACGTGAACGCTTAGCTAGTATGTATCCTTATCGTTTAACTGCTATTTCTGAAGATATGACAACAGCCACTTTACTTAACAAAGAAGGAAAAGAAGTATCTGTTAAAACTGGAAGTGTTCTTGACAATGGAATGAAAGCTAATGAGATTCGTAAAAAAGCTGTTGTTCTGATTTCTGGAAATGCCAGAATGATATTAAATTTAGCCCCTGTGGATGATTGTCCAACTTTATGTCAACAACAAAAAGAAGGAAATATCCGATTAGCCAATACAATCAAACCCTATCATTTCAATTTTACCCCACAAGAATGCTCAGACATTCTGTATTATGCTGAACGTTTAGTGGATACAAACCTACCTTTTACAGGAAAAACAGAGTGTCAATTTTCGACTGATATGGATAAAACAACTGATTTATTGATGAACTTATAATTTTTAGGACAAAAATCGTGACTTTTCCTTAAAAAAAGACTATG
>JAZLIX010000078.1:0-13429 GCA_045617605.1 Alphaproteobacteria bacterium
ACACCTATAGGGGATTTAAAAGTTCCTTTTATTTCAGATACTTTTGATGAAATCAAAGTTCCAATACCAGTAGCTGCTAAATCTCTGGCAATTCCCTTGACACCAAAGCAATCAGGGCGATTTGGTGTTACATTGACATCAAAAATAACATCTGTATTTAATGCTTCTGCGGCAGGAGTTCCCGCTGGTTTATCTGTATTTAATTCAATAATACCAGTGTGGTCTTCTCCGATTAACAGTTCGTCTTCTGCACACATCATCCCATTGGATTCAACGCCACGAATTTTACCAACTTCAATTTTTTCATTGAATTTGGGGACAAGACATCCTGGCAGAGCCAGAATAGACTTTAATCCCACCCGCACATTAGGGGCCCCACAAACAATTTGCAGATCTTTGTGTCCATCAAAAACCTTCAGGATATGTAATCTATCAGCATTTGGATGTTGTTCAACTGATTTAATTTCCCCCACAATAAATCCCTGAAGTGAGCTTGCTAAATCTTGAACTTCTTCCACCTCCAATCCGATAGCGGTCAGCTTATCGGCAATTTCTTTTGTAGTAGCAGTTGTGTCTAAATATCTTTTTAATGTTGCTAAACTTAATCGCATTTTTTACCTCCGTTCATAGAGAGTCCGTTTGTAATAGAAGGAATATCCAGTGGCACAAAACCATAGTGTTTAATCCACTTCATATCTGCTTCAAACATAGGGCGTAAATCAGGGATACCATACTTCATCATAGCCAGTCGGTCTAACCCTACCCCAAAGGCAAACCCTTGGTATTTTTCAGGGTCAATGCCACAGTTTTTCAAGACCCGAGGATCCACCATACCACAGCCCAATAATTCCAACCACTCTTTACCGATATTGTTGGCCATAGCTCCCCCTAAATCCATTTCATAGGATGGTTCAGTAAATGGGAAATAACTGGGACGAAAACGAACTTGGACATCATCTGTTTCAAAAAACAGCTTAAAAAATTCCACTAAAACAGATTTTAAGTTGGCTAAATTCGTCTTTTCATCAATGACCAGCCCTTCAATTTGGTGGAACATAGGGGTATGAGTGGCATCATAATCCCGACGATAAGTACGCCCCGGACACACAATCCGAATAGGTGGCTTTTTGTTTTCCATTGTTCGAATTTGAACACCCGAAGTTTGAGTCCTTAACAAATTCTTATTTGGGAAGAAGAAAGTTGCTTGCATTTGACGAGCCGGATGTTCTGGTGGCGTATTCAAAGCCTCAAAATTATGCCAGTCATCTTCAATATCTGGGCCTTCTGCCATTTCAAAGCCCATTTGGGCAAAAATAGCTAAGGCTTCTTCGGTGGCTTGAGTAATCGGATGAATCCGTCCTTGATGTGTTGGGCGACAAGGCAAAGTCACATCCATAGATTCAGCTGCTAAACGGGCATTCATTTCAGCACTTTCAAGGGTTTCTTTTTTACCTGCGATAGCCGTCATAATTTCAGTCTTAACAGCATTTAACAGAATCCCTGCTTGTTTTTTTTCTTCAGCTGATAAAGTACCCAACTCTTTCATCAAGGAAGTCAAAGTCCCATTTTTACCAATTACACCGACACGAATTGCATCTAAATCCGCCAAATTCCCCGCTTTTTCGATGGCAGGTAAAACAGACGTTTTTATTTCATTTAATTTGTTTTCCATTTTTTTCCTTTTGTTAAAGTTCTTTTTTTATACACTTTTTTGGACAAAAAGACAAGTAAAAAAACCGTCTGGAAAATCATCCAAACGGTTCTTTATTTTCTTTCCTGATTATTTCAGGGCCGCTTTGGCTTTTTCCACCAATTCAGCGAAAGTCTTTGGTTCATCTAAAGCGATGGTAGCCAATGCCTTTCGGTCCAAGGAAATTCCGGCCTTGGACAAGCCGCTCATAAATCGGGAATAGACCATACCATTTGCACGAACTGCTGCATTAATACGAACAATCCACAATTGGCGCATTTCGGTCTTTTTAGCTCTGCGATCGCGATAAGCGTATTGCAAACCTTTTTCCACTTTTTCTTTAGCAATACGGAAAACTTTGGAATTACGACCACGATAACCTTTGGCCAATTTTAAAATTTTCTTATGCTTTGCATGGGCAGTGGTACCGCGTTTAACTCTTGCCATAGCTTACACTCCTTTCTTATGAATAAAGAATTTTAAGATACGGGAAACAGTTGTAGAGCCTGTGTGCATACGGCGAGCTTGACGATTCCGTTTGTGTGGATGATTCATCAGCAAGTGACGTTTGTTCACATGTCCAACCTTAATTTTTCCCTTTGAAGTGAGCTTGCAACGTTTTTTAATGCAGCTTTTTGATTTTAATTTTGGCATTTTCTTTCCTTTTCTAAATGTTTATCAACGCCTCGGGGCAGCCAAATTTTATCAGCCCTTTCGGCAAAACGAGGTTTATTATACCCAATTTATGACCATAAGTCAAGAAAAATTATCTGCCGATTATATTATTTAAGCTGAAAAGAACAGAAAACACTTGCTTTTTTTATAAAATTGACGCATAATGAAATTCTATTTTTAGTCAAAATAAGAAAGGAAATAAAATGACTGATAAACAAAAATATTACCCTGAACTCAATTCCAAAATGAACTTTTCCAAAATGGAAGAAGAAATCTTACGAATTTGGGATGATGGGCGAATTTTTGAATCAGTCAAAGACAAGCGCAAAGACGGGGATGAATTTGTTTTTTATGATGGTCCTCCGTTTGCGAATGGTCAACCTCACTATGGCCATATCTTCGTTTCTTATGTGAAGGATACCATTGCTCGTTTCCAAACAATGTTGGGCAAAAAAGTGGAACGCCCTTTTGGTTGGGATTGCCACGGATTGCCGGCGGAAATGGCCGCTGAAAAAGCATTGAAAGTTTCCGGACATAAAGCCATTGAAGAATTTGGTATTCAAAAGTTTAATGATTACTGTCGTCAAGATGTTCTAAAGTACACAGGTATTTTTAAGGATATTTTCCATCGTATCGGACGTTGGATTGATCCAAGTTTGGAATATCGGACAATGGATTTAAACTTTATGGAATCGGTGATTCATAATTTTAAAGCTTTGTACGATAAAGGATTGATTTATGAAGGATATCGTGTTCAACCCTATTCTTGGGCAGCACAAACAACTGTTTCCAACTTTGAAGTGGCTCAAGCCTATCGTGATAAAACCGATACTGCCATTACCATTATGTTCCGTTTAGAAAATGGTATGAATTTATTGGTATGGACAACAACGCCTTGGACCCTGCCCTCTAACCTGATGATTGCGGTCGGAGAAGACATCGATTATGCCGTTATGGAAGAAGCTGGCGAAAAGTATGTGCTGGCTGTTTCTTTGTTAGGACGGTATAAAAAACAACTGGAACATGCTACTCAAATTGCTACCATTAAAGGTAAAGAATTGGTGGGTAAGTCTTATGAACCTATGTTCCCATATTTTGCCAACTTAAAAGAAAAAGGTTGTTTCCGTATTATTTCTGGTGATTTTGTGTCCACAGAAGATGGAACAGGTATGGTGCATATTGCCCCTGGATTTGGAGCCGAGGACTTTGATGCCTGTATGAAAATTCGCCCAGATTTCCCTGTGGTTTGTCCTGTGGATGAAGCGGGTTGTTTTACTGCTGAAGTACCTGATTATCAAGGACGTCAAGTTTTTGATACCAATGAAGATGTTATCAACTGGTTGAAGGAACATCATTTGTTAGTCAAAAAAGAACAGATTACGCACGCTTATCCTTATTGTTGGCGGACAGATACTCCACTGATTTATAAGGCTATGTCCAGCTGGTTTGTGAAAGTGACAGATTTTAAAGATGAAATGGTGGCATTAAATCAAGGAATCACTTGGACACCTGAACACGTGAAAAATGGTCGTTTTGGGAAAGGCTTGGAAACTGCTCCTGACTGGAACATTTCCCGCAATCGTTATTGGGGTGTTCCACTGCCCGTTTGGCAATCTGACAATCCCAAATTCCCCAGAACTGATGTGTTTGGTTCAATTCAGGAAATTCAAGAAAAAACAGGGTGTAAAGTCACAGATTTACACCGTCCAATGATTGACGATGTTGTTTATCCAAACCCAGACGATCCAACGGGTGAAACAAAAATGCGCCGAGTACCGTATGTATTTGACTGTTGGTTTGAATCTGGCTCTATGCCCGAAGGTCAAGTGCATTATCCCTTTGATAAAAAGGATTGGTTTGATAAGCATTTTCCAGCCGATTTTATTGTGGAAGGGTTGGATCAAACACGTGGTTGGTTCTATTCTTTGCACGTTTTAGGAACTGCTTTACATCATAAACCTGCTTATAAGCATTGTATGGCCACAGGTTTAGTTATGGCTGAAGGTGGGGTTAAGATGAGTAAAAAACTGGGCAACTACCCTGACCCCTATGTTATTTTAAATGCTTCAGGTTCGGATGCTATGCGGTGGTTTTTACTGTCCTCTGCCATTGTTCACGGGGGAAATGTTTGTATGGACTATGAGGGTAAAGAGGTCGCCAAAGCTATGCGTCAAGCTTTGATGCCTTTTTGGAATGCTTATTATTTCTTCTGTTTATACGCTAATGCTGAAGGAATTAAGGCAAAAGAAATCACCACATCCAATGATGTGTTGGATAAGTATATTTTGGCAAAATTAAAAGATTTGGTAAAGACTGTTCACCAAAATATGCTGGCTTATGATACACCATCAGCGATGACAGCTTGTACCGACTTTTTGGATATCTTAAATAACTGGTATATTCGTCGGTCGCGGGAACGTTTCTGGGATGGAACAGATACTTCTGCCTTTGATACACTTTACACTGTGTTGGTGACCTTGGCTAAAGCCATTGCCCCATTGGCTCCATTTATGGCGGAGTTTGTCTATCGTGGCTTGACAGGCGAAAAGTCTGTGCATTTAGCCGATTGGCCAAATGTGGAAGCTTTACCAGATGAAAATGAATTAAAGACTCAAATGGATTTAGTTAGGGCGGTTGCCTCAACTGCTAAAGCTATTCGTGAGGAAAATCATTTGCGGAATCGTCTGCCTCTGTCCTGTATGACGATTGCAGGCGAAAAATCTGCCTCTTTGGAAAGTTTTAAAGAAATGCTGAAAGACGAAATTAATGTGAAAGAGGTTGTTTTAAATACAGATGTGTCCAGTGTAGCTGAAAAATTCTTGTATTTGAAAACTCCGTTGATTGGTAAGCGTTTAGGTAAATTTATGGGGTCAATTATGGCCGCCAGTAAACAAAATCAATGGACTTTGAATGCTGATGGAACTTTGGCTATCGGCGGACAAACTTTGAATGCTGATGAATTTGAACTGCGTTTAAGTATGAAAGAAGGTTTTAAAGGTCAACCCCTGCCCGATAATACAGCAGTTGTCCAGCTAGATTTGACGGTGCATCCAGAATTGGCACGTGAAGGAATTGCACGTGATTTTGTGCGTATGCTTCAACAAATGCGTAAAGACAAAGACTTTGATGTGTCCGACAGAATCAGTTTGGTATGGTCAAGTGATTCTAATGAAGTGAAACAAGCCATTTCTGAACACAAAAACTATATTGCTGAACAGGTCTTGGCAATCAACTTTACGGAAAAAGCCAATCAAGGTAAGACAGAGGAACTTGGCGATTCCACCATTACCTTTGATATTGAAAAGGTAAATGGGTAAATTATGCGTATCTATCGTGATTTTGCAAATCCTAAATATAAAACATATCTGGATCGTGTTACTAAAATAAAGGTAGCACACCCAGATAAATTTTATGATTCAGATTATTATCATACAATGTTGGCAATTGATATGATTGGTGTTAAAGGGATGTTGGATATACATCAAGCATGTGCACAAAAACTTTGGCCTTTTGTTGGTTTATCTAATGTTCCCAGAGATGCCACAAATTTTGCTACAGAGGCTTTATGTCAAGCAGCTGCTTTGGGTGATACAGAATTCTGTAAAGATTTATATAAGGATTTATATGCAGATTTTAATGGAAAAGATGAGGATGGAAATAACTCTTTAATGTATGCCATTAAACGAAAAAGAGTAGGAACAGCAGAGTGGTTGTATATGCAGGGAGCGAAAATTTTACCCAATAAGTATGGGTGGGATCCACTTTTATGGGCTGTTCATGATGGGTGTTTACCTGCTCTGAATATGTTTTATCACAGGGGCGTTGATTTCAATCAACCACGCCAAATAAAGGAAAAAAATGGGGTGTTTTTGGAAAAAATGAATATATCTTACCTTTACAGATTGCACTTGTTTCCCAAAAACCAAAGAGTGTTCAGTTCTTATTAGAACATGGAGCAGATATTGATAAAACAGTCGACAAGCTTTTATCAGCACGTCAAATACTGGAACAAAAATCAGAAATTTTAGATGAAAATACGCGTATGATTTTACGTGAATATGCAGCAAAAACACCTCAGCCAATGTTTGCGAAAACTACAGAAAAAACATTTTTTGGATTTTTTAAAGCTAACAGAGTAAAAGAATAAGCTATTATTCATAATGGTGTAAACATTTTGAAGTTTTTGTTTTTTTCTCTTGCTTTTTTTAAAAGGTTAATATAAGGTTAATAAAAAAAGGAGTAACAGATGCACGTTTTAGTCATAGAAGATGACCGCATTGTCAATCAAAATATTGTGATTTTATTGCGCCGTGAAGGTATTATTGCCGAATCTGTTTATACAGGGCGTGAAGGATTGGAACTCATCAAACTTTATGAATATGACTTGGTTATTTTAGATTTGATGTTGCCTGATTTACCTGGGGCTGATGTTTTGAAGCAGATGCGTCAAAATAATAATATGACACCTGTCTTGATTTTATCAGGTATTAATATGCCCACGAAAAAAGTTGAATGTTTTTCAGTTGGGGCTGATGATTATATGACAAAGCCTTATGACAGATCAGAATTAGTGGCGCGTGTAAAAGCAATTGTTCGACGTAGTCGTGGATTAGCTGATAATATTATAAAAGTGGGACGGATGACAATCAATCTTAACACCAAAAAAGTATTTATTGATGAAACTTTTCTTCCACTAACTGCTAAAGAATATTCTTTGATTGAATTGTTGGCGCTTAAAAAAGGTGGAACAGTTTCCAAAGAATCTTTTTTAAGTCAAATTTATGGTGGAATGGATGAACCTGAAATTAAGATTATTGATGTTTTCCTGTGTAAAATTCGTCAAAAAATTAAAAAGATAACAGGAAATGAAACTTATATTCATACTGTTTGGGGACGTGGATATACTTTGGAAGAAAAAAAGGAAAACTAAAGATATTCGGCTAAATCGTTTTTAATATCGGTAAGTTCTTGAATTAGGGCATCTTGTGTCTTTTGTTCTGGATTATCTGGTTGCATTAATTCAACCTCTTCTCCTGATTTTAGACGTTTCTGTACCCCTTTAATTGTTAAGAAATCTTTGTATAAATAATCCCGAATACGTGCCAACAGAACAACATCCTCTGCTTGATAATAGCGACGTCCCATTCGTTTAAGGGGTTTTATTTGCTTGAATTGTGTTTCCCAAAAACGCAAAACAGAAGGCTGAACCTGTAAAAGATCTGCAACTTCTGTAATTGTTCGGTAAGCACCTTCAGATTTCATTTATACCACCGATGGTTTAATTTGTTTTTTTAACGCTGGGGAAGCATGAAAAGCCACAACTGTTCTGGAAGAGATCGGATAAATTTCACCATTTTTAGGATTACGTCCTACCCGTTCTTTTTTAGAATAAGGTTCAAAGGAAGCAAAACCAGAAATCTTAACGGTTCTTCCTGTTGCCAATTCATCGGTAATAAAACCAAAAACTGTTTCAATTATTTTAAAAGAATCAGCATGTGAGAAACCGATTTTATTATATAATGCTTCTGCAATATCTGCCCGAGTCATTGTTTTGTTTGTCATTTATACCCCTTTATTTTTGTTTACCCTTTTAGTAATGCCATAAATTGAAAAAATATGCAAGAGGTTTTATAAAAAAATTATGGAGCCGTCGTATCATCTAAAGCTGACATATTTAAAACTGAGGCTGCTTCATCCTTAATTTTATTACATAAATCATTTCTTGCCATTTGTATAGCTGATTCTATGGCACAAGAAAAACCAAAAGCATCTGTTCCACCATGACTTTTTACGGAAATTCCTTTTAATCCTAAGAACATCGCCCCATTATAGCGTCTAGGATCATATTTTTTCTTAAAACGTGCCAAACTTGGATGAGCCATTAAAAAGCCCACCATTGACAACCAAGATTCTTTAACCTCTTTCTTTAAAGCATAGGATACGAATTTAACAGTTCCTTCTAATGTCTTTAAAGCAATATTACCCGAAAATCCATCGGCTACAATAACTTGAGCTTTACCTGCCCCAATATCATTTCCTTCAACAAAACCCTGAAAATTGATTTTATCGCTTCCCATTTCAGTTAATGAGACGGCTGCTTCACGAATTTCATCACGCCCTTTGGTGTGTTCCGAGCCAATATTTAGTAAGCCCACCGTTGGTTTTTCTGCTCCAAACAGTACACGGTAAAGAACTTCACCCATCAGAGAAAATTCTACTAAATTTTGGGCATCGCATTCGGCATTGGCTCCCAAATCCAAAACGACGATAGGTCCTGTTACTGAAGGTAAAACCCCTGCAATAGCAGGTCTATCAATACCCGGAATTGTACCAAGACAAATTTTACTCATAGCCATTAAAGCGCCTGTATTTCCTGCAGAAACAACGGCTTTAGCATAACCATTCCTGACTGCCATAATGGATTTCCACATACTGGTTTCACGTCCAGAACGCAAAACCTGTGAAGGTTTTGCATCCATACGAACGATATCTTTTGTATGATGAATTTTATAGCATCTAGGATTTAGTCCCACTTTTTCAGCTAAAGGTGCAATTTTTTCTTCATCTCCGAATAAAAAGAAGAAGACGTCATCGTGCTGTTCAGCAGACAACGCTACACCTTCGATAACCGATTCCGGTGCATTATCTCCCCCCATTGCATCAATTGAAAGAATCAGCGTATCAGTCAAGGATAAACCTTAAGCTTTTGTTTCTTCTTTTTTAACAATCACAGGACGATTGTTATATGTACCGCAACTGGGACATACATGATGTGGACGCATCATTTCACCACACTTAGGACATTCCACGCAAGCGTTTGTGCCAAGAGCATCGTGAGAACGACGCATATCACGTTTAGATTTAGATGTTTTTTTCTTAGGTACTGCCATTTTATTTACTCTCTTTCGTTAAACAATGTTTTGTATTATACAGAAGTTTTTTCTTTTTTGCAAGACTTTTTTACTTTTGGTAAAATTTTAATGATTTTATCCTTTAAATTTGGAGTTGTAATCAATAAAGTTCCCTCATCCAAAATATCGCTAAGGGAATTTTTACCTGACCATGTAACAGCTACCCCTCCCGCCTCTTTGACTAATAAATAACCACCAGCTATATCCCATAAATTAACACGATATTCAATGAAAGCGTCTACTCTTCCTGCTGCTAAAGAAGCTAAGTTTAAGGTAGTACTGCCACTGATACGAACAGGAGAATGCTTATCAATAAAAGAATTGATTAAATCAGGACAACGTCCGAATGTGGAGGTATTTAATTCAAACATAGCGGTTTCTAATTTAGTTCTAGAAGAAACTCGCAAACGTTCAGTTCCTGTTGGACGCATAACAAAAGCACCTTGTCCTTTTTCAGCGTAATATAGTTCATTTAAAACAGGATTGTAAATAACAGAAGCAATTACTTCCATGTCTCGTAATAGAGCCAAAGAAACAGAAAAGTACGGAACAGCGTGTAAAAAGTTTGTTGTTCCATCAATTGGATCCATAACCCAAGTATATGGAGAATTGTTTTGGGCAGGAATTTCTCCACATTCTTCCGAAATAATAGCATCATTAGGACGTGTCTTTTTGATAAATTCAATTAATTTTTTTTCAGTAAATAAATCGGCATTGGAAACAAAGTCCCCAGGACCTTTACGACTGACCTGTAACTGAGAAACTTCTTGAAAATCACGTACTAAACTGGCTCCAGCATGACGTACGGCTTTGACCATAAAATTCAGTGTAGGTGATAAACTTGAAATTCTTTTCTCTTCACGTGTTTCATTTTTTTTGAATAACGTTGTTTGTTTTCTTGGTGTAATTTTTTGATGTGCAACTATTGGCATAATTTCCCTTTCTCTTACAGAGTTCGACTTTATCATATTCCTTTATTAGATGCAAGTAAAAAACTAAAAAATTATTTAATACTGTCTCCGCCCCATTTTAATGCAATAAGGATTAGTACTGAAATAAATAATTCATGTAAGCTCATCATTTTCTTTTCCTCCGAGGAATAGTATAGCACTTATTTTTATCTTGTCAAGTATTTATTTTAAGACCATCATAAGCCGGTTGAACATTTTTGGGTAATTGTTTTTTCAACTTGTCGTAATCCCACTCTGTCCCTAAATGTGTGAGATAGACTTTTTTAGGATGTACATAGTTAATCCAGTCCAACACTTCCTCTAAAGTAATATGATATGGGGTTATTTTATTTGTTGTACATTCCAAAATCCAAGTTTCAATTCCTTTTAATAAATCAAAACCTTTTTTATCCATTTTCTTAACATCTGTTGAATAGGCAAAATTACCAATTCTATACCCAACAGAAATAATGTCTCCATGATATTGCTTAATGGGCATAACTTCAGTTCCATTGACTTTAAAGGATTGATACATTTTGACTGGATGCAAGGTAAGACTTCCTTTGTGTTTTGGGTCTTTAAAGGCATATTTGACTTGATTTTTATAAGCATTTAAATCATATTTTGAACCATAAATATCTAAAACTTGATTTAATTTTCGGGTCCACTTACGCACATCTTCTGCCCCTGCCATATGGTCAAAATGTGAATGTGTGTACAAAAGAGCATTTATCTTTTTTACTTTTTCTTGCAATAATGCTAACCGAATTTCCGGGGGCGTATCAATCAGAATATTTTGCCCATTCTCTTCAATTAAAATGGAACTACGAAAACGATTGTTTTTAGGATTTTTGGGATTACAATTTCCAAAACCTTTGAATAAAGATGGAACACCATAAGAAGCCCCACACCCTAATATTGTTATTTTCATTTTTCCCCCTTAAAAAGATGTTCAAAATTATCTGTTGTAATTTTGTCCAGCTCTGTGACTGAAATTCCTTTTAATTCTGCCAGTTTTTCTAATGTTTTGACAACAAAGGCAGGTTGATTTTTATTTCCCCGAAATGGTTCTGGGGCAAGCCATGGACAATCTGTTTCCACCAACAATCTATCTAAAGGTATTTCCTTGACAACTTCCCGTAAGGCTTTGGCTGATTTAAAAGTGATAATACCTGAAATAGAGATGTAAAAGCCAATTTTTAAGGCTTGTTGTGCCAATTCTGAACTGCCAGTAAAACAATGAATAATTCCGGAATTATTCAATTCTCCTGCCCGATAAGCCTGATTTAAAATTTCCAAAGTATCCGATTCAGCATCCCGCGTATGAATAATAATTGGCTTTTTGATTTGATGAGCGATTTGGATTTGCTGATAAAATAAATCTTTTTGTTTATTTTGTGAAATACTTTCATCAGAATAATCCAATCCTATCTCACCCACTGCCAGCAACTTAGGATTTTGTTCAAAAATTTGTGGGAGTTTCTTTAAAAAATTTTGTTCATCTCTTAGCGCATATTCAGGATGAATACCAATTGCTCCATAAACATTTTTATGTTTTTTAATAACAGTTAGTAATTCATCCCAATCCCTTGTATCACAGGCGATATTTAACATTTTTTGAACACCAGATTCTTCAGCTAACTTGATTAAATCAGCCACAGGTAAATCGTAATCCACTTGGCTTAAATGGCAATGGGAATCAATCATCCTAATCGCCTTTCAATTTCAAAAATCATTTCTGATAAAGTTTGACTTTTATCAAGATAAAGTTTATTTATTTGTCGCCACTTGTTTTGTAGATGTGAATAAAATTGACTCCATTCATTTCCTATAATAATGGAAGATTTTTTTGTATAATTTGCCACGAATTGCAACATAAACAAACGGACTAAATCCAATTGAACAAGATTTTTAACCACTTCATCTGAAAAATTTAAAACTGCTTCAATGGACACCGATTGAATAGGATTCATCAAGCTTAAAAACGAATCGTATAAATCAAGGCCATCATTTTCAATTATTTTTTTTGCTATTCCTGGAATACCGCCGGAAATTTCAGCAATTTTATCAATGTTTTCTAAATTAGAATATTCCTTTTTTAAGCGGTCTATCAGTTCTTTTTTAGTTAAAGTAGGTAGAAAAATTTCCTGACATCTAGAACGAATCGTAGGAAGAAGTCGCTCGATATTTTCAGATAATAATAAAATCAATGATTTATCGTAAGGTTCCTCCAAAGTTTTAAGCAGGGTATTTTGGGCCTTTTCATTCATCTCATCGGCCAAAGAAATAACTAAAATACGACAAGGTAGAGTGCTTTTTAAACTTAAAAAATCAATGCCGGATCGAATATCCTCTACTGTAATTTCAGATTTTTTTTTGGTTAAATCTTCTTCATCTGGTGTTTGCCCATCCAAGATTGCTTTTTGAACAGCCTTTTTTGCTTCATCGGTTAACCCACATTCAATGACCTTCAGACCTGCCGATAAATCCCCTGCCCGACTCCCCAGCAAAGCTTTAGCCACTTCATTAACAATTTGGTGCTTGCCAATTCCTTCAGGACCTGAAATAATCCAAGATTGCGCTGTTTTCCCCGCTTGATAAGAAGAAATTATTTTATCGGAAAACATAACCTTTCCTTTACGATTTTAATGATTTCTGCATGAACTTCTTCCACAGCCCGATTAGCGTCAATAATACAGCAACGTTTGGGATTATCTGTGGCAATTTTTAGAAATCCCTGACGCAAATTGTCGTGAAAAGAAAAATCCATGTTTTCAAAACGTTTTTCAGTATTTCCTATCCGTTCACAACTGCGCTTTAAACCAATTTTGGGGTCAATATCCAAAATCAAAGTTAAGTTGGGTTCAAAGTCCCCTGCCACAATTTTGTATAGAGTTTTAACTGTTGTTTGAATTTCCGGATTGCTTCCACGACCATAGCCTTGATAGGCTAAAGTGGAATCAGCAAATCTATCACACAAAACAACTTTTCCCTGCTGAAGGGCTGGCCATACTTGATGAGTTAAATGATCACGTCTCGCTGCCGAAAAAAGTAGTGTTTCTGAAATTGCGTCCCAATCAGCTTCTCCAGAAACTAATAAAGGACGAATAAGTTCTCCTCCCTTACTGCCACCAGGTTCACGTGTCAGAAAGACTTCCTTTCCTAAATTTTCTAATGCTTTTTTTAGCATTTGAATTTGGGTC
>JAZLIX010000079.1:0-5151 GCA_045617605.1 Alphaproteobacteria bacterium
AAGAAAAACGGGATATGGCTTTATTACAAAAGCGTTCTGAGATCGGTTGTACGTTTATTCGTGATCATGATGCTTACCGCCAATGTGTTATGAATACCTATTATATGCAACAACCACAAGGGTATGAAACGCATGAATTGACAACAGGTCAACCAATTGCTGTTATCAGTAATCCTGGTTGTGGAAGTGCAGGATGTGCAAATAAAGTGGCCCCTTTGCCAGCTGGTGGTCCACAAATAGTTCCTTATTCCACTTCGGAATCAAGAACTGTTGAAACAACTTGTACTCAAAATTATCAAGCACAGGAAGCTTCCGTGACAACAACAGAAGTGTTGCCACCGCCAGCCCCTGTTCAAATTGTGACACAGTCTGCTCCTGAGCCAGTATCTGTTGCTGAACCAGAGCCAACATGGTGGGAAACATATCAATCTGAAAAGAAACCTGAGCCTGTTCCTGTTCAACCTGTGTGTCCTTGTCCGGATCCAAATGATCCATGTCCTCAATGTTTTGATAAATAAATTGAAAGGAAAAGATATGAAAAAAATATTATTCTCTGTTTGCGCTTTGTTATTGGTTAGTGCATGTGCTTCTAAACAGGGTTTTGAAACCTATGGTGATGAAACAACTGGTGGATGGAAAGAAGGTGTAAATATTACCGATTTAGAAGAAACAGGAATGACAAAAGCTTTCCGTAGTGAAACAAATGATGTTGTTTATTTCGCTTTGAATAGTTCTTCTTTGGATGCTACTGCAAAGGCTGATTTGAAGGCTCAAGCAGAATGGTTAAAAGCTAATCCAAAAGCCTTGATTGTTGTGGAAGGACGTTGTGATGAACGTGGTACACGTGAATACAACTTGGCTTTAGGTGAACGTCGTGCTAATATTGCTGCTAGCTATTTAATGTCAAATGGTGTTGCTTCGAATCGTATTCGTACTATTTCTTATGGAAAAGATAAGCCTGTTGTACTTGGTTCTGATGAAGAATCTTGGGCTAAAAACCGTTCAGCAACAACGGTTGCTTATTAAAAGGACTTGACTCTTTTATCCCTTCCTGATATATTTTAGGAAGGGATTTTTTAATAAAGGGAATATTATGAAAAAAATGATTTTAATGTTGGGGGTATGTTGTCTTTCTTTTGGGGCTTGGGCAGATACCAAAACAGAAATTTTGCAAGATAAAGTGGAACGTATGGAAGCAGAGCTGGCTTTGGTTCAGCGAAAACTTTATCAAACCCCTGTACCAGCTCCTGTTCAGACATCTAATTTACCATCCAATATTGATGATTTTTACAGTCAAATAGATGCTCAGAATCAAGTTGTTCAGGATTTAACCCAAAAAGTAGAACAATTAGAATTTGAGGTTACGACTTTAAAAGAAAAGCTTAATCAAATTAATCAAGATGTTGATTTCCGATTGAATGAACTTAATTCTTCTAAAACTTTAGAACAAGTGATTGCTAACGACATAAAATCTGCTTCTGATAAAGAATCATATGAATCAGCCTATGCTCTTTTAAAAACAGGAAATTATGATCAAGCCGAGCAGGCGTTTTTAAAATTTATGACGGATTACCCCACTTCTTCATATTTAGGAAATGCAAATTATTGGTTGGGGGAAAGTTATTATGTTCGAGGCCAATATGCCGAGGCGGCAGGGCTTTTTGCTGATGGTTTTACTAAATATAAGGATAATCTTAAAGCTCCTGATAGTATGTTAAAATTGGGACTTACAATGAAACAGTTGGATAAAAAACCCGAGGCTTGCACAGCTTTTAAGGGACTTTCTGATGAATTTCCACAAGCTAATGAATCGCTCAAAAAACGTGCGATTGATGAGGCTAAAGCCCTGAAATGCTAATGTTGGAAAAATTATTTCAAAATAAAATGGGAACATTGTTTCCTGAAGTTCCATCAAGGATTGCTGTTGCAGTCTCCGGTGGGGCAGATAGTTTGTGCTTGACTCTTTTGCTGAAAAAATGGGCTGATGAAAATAAAGTTCAATTGTTTGCTTTTACGGTGGATCATGGTTTACGTAGTGAATCTAAAAAGGAAGCTCTTTGGGTTCATCAGCAACTAAAAAAGTGGGGAATTTCGCATCAAACACTTGCCTGGAAAGGACAAAAGCCCAAGACCCATGTGGAAGAATCGGCACGTATGGCACGCTATGATTTACTTCAAAAAGGCTGTCAAAAAAATAAAATTGATTTTCTTTTTTTGGCACATCATCAAGAAGATCAGGCTGAAACTTTTTGGGCGCGTTTTGCCCATAAAAGCGGGTTGGATGGTTTATGTTTAATGCAGGAAAAATCTGCTTTTCAAGGGGTGGTTTTGGTACGTCCTTTGTTGGATTTTTCTAAAAAAGAAATTGTTGATTATTTGAAAAAAAATGAAATTTCTTGGGTGGAAGACCCCATGAACTACAGTCCTTTATATGAACGGGTTTTATGGCGTAATCGCCAGAAAGATTTATCCAAAATGGGACTTATGCCAGATACAATTTGTACGCTTGGTAAACGTTTAACTCGGGTCAAACAAACAATTGATTTTTATACAAATTCATTTATCAAAAATTCTGTTTTATTGACTCCTATGGGGTATGCTTTTATTGGTAAAATGGCTTGGGAAATGGTGCCTCTTGAAATCCGTTTGCGTACGTTATTACATTTACTTCCTCTTATCAGTGGGCAAAATAAAATAGTGTCTTTAGAATCTGTTGAAAAGTTGTTGGAAAAAATGCCTAAATCCGCTACTTTGTTCGGTTGTCAAATTATTTTTCATAAAAAAGGAGTTTTTATTGCTCGTGAAATGCGCATTCCTACGTCCCCTATAAGATTAAAGGCTGGGGAATGCACTCAATGGGACAGATTCTTTGTGGCAAGTCCAGTGTCTTTAACCCTTTCGCATCAAGCTCCTCAAAAGCGCTTACGTGATATTCCCTATCTGGTTCAAAAAACTTTTCCGTATATTAATTATAATGATGTTCATTATTCTATTGATGCGGATAGTTTTTGTGGTCTTTATTTTCCTGAAGTAGCAGTTTTGACACAAAAAGAACTTGAAAAAAAAGTGCGTTTGGACTATAAAAAGGGAAGTAAAAAACTTTATATTCACTTTAACCCAAGGATTCAAAAATGAAAATGTCTTCTGCATCTAAAAGTTTCGGGACTTGGATTATGCTGTTTTTGGTAATGTTTGTAATTGCCAATCTGGCGTATAGTCCTGCCCTTAAAAATCAGGTGGAAAAAATGACTTATACAGATTTTACCGAACGTGTTGAAAAAGGTGAGGTGGTCTCTGTTGAAATTCAAGGTCAAAATGTTTTTGGTGAGACAAATGACCATAAGAAATTTGAAACCTATGTGCCGGCCGAAGCTGGTTTAGTATCACTATTGACGGAACATAAAGTGAAAATCAGTGCGACACCTGTGCCAGAAGCTGGTGAATCTTGGAGTGGTATTTTAATTACCTGGCTTCCAATGATTTTCTTTTTGGGAATTTGGTTGTTGATGATGCGTCAAATGGCCGCCAGTAATGGTAAGGCTTTAAGCTTTGGTAAATCACGTGCACGTCTGTTGAACGGAAAAGAAAAAGTCACTTTTAAGGACGTGGCAGGGATTGAAGAGGCTAAATCCGAATTACAAGAAATTGTGGAGTTTTTAAAGGCCCCTGCTAAATTTCAACGCTTGGGGGGTAAGATTCCTAAAGGCGTTTTGTTGGTTGGTCCTCCAGGAACTGGTAAAACATTGCTTGCTCGGGCTATTGCTGGTGAAGCAGACGTACCTTTTTATTCCATATCGGGTTCTGATTTTGTGGAAATGTTTGTTGGGGTAGGGGCTTCTCGTGTTCGTGATATGTTTGAACAGGCCAAAAAGACAGCGCCTTGCATTGTTTTTGTGGATGAAATTGATGCGGTCGGGCGTCATCGTGGCGCAGGCCTTGGGGGTGGTAATGATGAACGTGAACAAACCCTGAATCAGTTGTTGGTTGAAATGGATGGCTTTGAGGTGAATTCTGGCATTATTTTGATTGCGGCCACGAATCGTCCAGATGTTCTGGATCCGGCCCTTTTGCGCCCTGGTCGTTTTGACCGTCAAGTCGTGGTGAACAATCCTGACATCAAAGGGCGTGAAGCCATTTTAAAAGTCCATGTTCGAAAAGTACCTTTGGCAAAAGATGTCAAGCTGGATGTTTTGGCACGTGGTACACCGGGTTTTTCGGGGGCCGATTTGGCGAATTTGGTGAATGAGGCAGCTTTGCTAGCCGCCAGTCGCAATAAAACAATGGTGGCAATGACTGAGTTTGAAGATGCCAAGGACAAAGTGATGATGGGATCTGAACGGCGTAGTTTAATTATGGATGAAAAAGAAAAGAAAATGACCGCTTATCATGAGGCTGGGCACGCTATTGTTTCTTTGCATTTACCTGAATCTGATCCTTTGCATAAAGTGACGATTATTCCGCGTGGACGGGCTTTGGGTATTACAATGCAACTGCCTGAAAAGGATAAGTATTCTCAAAGTAAAACCTACTTGCTTTCCCGCCTGTCTATTTTGTTTGCAGGGCGTGTGGCAGAGGAAATGATTTTGGGAAAAGATAAGGTTTCTACGGGCGCCAGTAATGATATCCAAGTGGCAACCACAATTGCACGTAAAATGGTGTCGGAGTGGGGGATGAGTCCATTGGGACCTATCGCTTTTGCTGAACCAGAATCAGATGTCTTTTTGGGATATAATATTGCCAAGCGTAAGAATATGGCAGATAAGACGGCTTTACAGGTGGATACCGAAATTGCGAATTTAATCAAGAATGCGTATAGAAAAACTCAAAATTTATTGCATACCTATCGCAAGGAACTGGATATTTTGGCGAAAGGCTTAATTGAATACGAAACCTTGTCAGGTGAGGAAGTGAAACAACTTTTATCGGGTAAGAAAATTGGTAAAGAAGAAAAAAGTAAAAAGCCCACTTCTAATCGTACCACCGTCCCCGAAGTGGAATAAAAAATTTCATCAATACCTGTTATTCTGAGCGATAGCGAAGAATCTCATAAAAGGTCTTTCACGTTCGTTCGGGACGATTCTCACTGTCATTCCTCGCTTGACAGGAGTCTTTCGTCATCCTGAGTAAGTTTATATGACCGAAGGATCTAGA
>JAZLIX010000080.1:0-17113 GCA_045617605.1 Alphaproteobacteria bacterium
TATCCCCACTAATGCAGGGATAACCTTTTATTTATATTCACATTGGGATGTTGTTGCATTCCATACTAATGTATCACTACATGCTGAACAACGCTCTTGACTATAACTGCTCACACTTGTACCAGAGCCTTTTTGAGGACAACGGTAACAGATACTATTAAACAAATAGCGTTTTCCGGAACAAACTGATTCACAACGATATTCAACGCCATCCACATCAAAATAGTTACTTTGACTACAAGAATGACATTGTCCAAATCTATCACTTAATGGTTTATCAGCAGTACATTCGGCTTTATAGGTACAAACGCCTGATCCATTCTTGGCTTTGTCATCCCACTTTAGATTATCACATTTATCACATTGTGTTTTTGTTAGTGCTCCCCCACTAGGACCTCTTAATTCCCCTGATTGTGGACAAAGAAAACATAAACTCGAATACCCCTCATAAATCAACCGTTTTCCTGGACAAACTGATTCACAACGATATGAAACACCATCCACAACAATATAGTTACTGTGACTACAAGAATAACAAGTACCAGAGGAATTGACTAAAGGGGTATCTACAGGACAACAATTTTGTCCTTGGGCATCAGAACAACATTCGGGATTTTCCTCTGTTCCTCCCGTAGAGGCACAACAAAATTCACCTAATACAGTTCCTTTTTCCGAAGTACAACAAATCTTTTTACTGGATGCACCCGTATAATCATACGTACATAATGAGGCTTCACATTCTGCTACACAATGATGGGTGTCTGCATCACATCTTTGACAATCTCCACAACTTTCATCTCCTGAACATAAACCACATACACCAGACACACATACCCCTGATTCACATTCTGAATCTGTTTGACACTCCTCGTTATCCTTCTTTAAGGAAGACTCCGTTTCCGAATCATCCGAAGAACCTCCCAAAACTTCTTCCTCACTTAAATCGTTGTTAAACGTTAATTCCGTACAATCATCACTTATTTCTTGAATGGGGCTATCTATTCCTATTATTGATTTTACTTGACTACAAACTGCCTCATCTACTGTATCTATAAGGATATTAAACTGATTATCGTTCTTCTTGGAAACCAAAAATTCATAACCTTTTGGGTTCGTAAATTCATCAATTAGTTCAGCTGAAGGTGTTACTGGGGCTTTCAGACCATTTAATGAAATCTTACCAGCAACAACAACGGCTCGTTTTGTTACTTCTTCCATTAGCGTATTGGCCCTGTACTTATTCATCGCCAATTTGTATCCAGCAATCCCTGCCACAGATAAAATGCCTATCAATGCCAATACGCCCAGCATCTCTACCATACTACGTCCGGTTTCTTGTGTCATCTTATTTTCCCCTTTTTTGACTTATTACAAAATTTCTTTTCCCTATATTAAACTTCGCTTTCTCACATTACCTAAATAATGTCAAGCTGTTTCTTAAAAGCCTTCGGCCGTTACTTAAGAGTAATAGGGCTATAAAAATAATTATCTTTCAATGATCTCACCTTTATCAATTCCCCAAAGAGACAAACGAGGAAACCACCCTTTTTTATTTTGAGTTTCATCTGATACGAGCACTTTACAATATTGTCCTTCTGGACATTCAAGAAGCTCCGCTATAACCCCCGGTTGCACCACTGCCACAATGGAAGAATCTGAAGTATTTTTCTTGAGTAAATTTCCTTCTTTTTCAATCAAAACATACCGTTTTTTCTTCAGCATATTTTGATGTACCCACCCCACCGTTCCGTCCTTTTCACGAACTTGACGCCAAATTTCATAGCTATCTAAAACCTCCACAGGAAAATTTTTTTCTTGATAAACCCATAAAATCGGGAAACGTTCCCCCGGCCCCGTTCGTAAATTGACCTCATCATATTTAAAAGAAGCATATTCTGAAGCTTGAACCGTCAGAGATAAAAAAAGGACCATTCCAAAAAGAAGTTTATTCATCTTCATCCTTTTTATACCTATCACGAATAGAACGCACCCCTCGACGTGCAGAAGGTCCTAATTCACTTGCTTCATCTTCTTCAGATTCATCTAACAAAATTTCAGTTGAAGAAGTCGTTGTGGCTTCCACATGGCGTTCAACCTCTTTCCAAGTTACCTGTACAGCGGGAAAAATCACTAATTGCGCACACATGACCCCACGATGCAAAACAAAATCATCCATAGAAGTATTCTGTAATAACACAAATAAAGGACCTCTTTCAGCTGGATGTAAAATGCGTGGAGCATCAGAAACAATGATTCCGTCCTTACGAGCAAGCGAGGAATAGCTTACCACCTGACCACAGTAACCATTGGGAATACCTATTGCAAAGCCAACAGGCACAAAAGCCCGTTCCCCTGCCTTTATACGAATAGGGGCAGAAATAGCTGCTTGCAATGTTAAGGCTATATGATTCTTTGATTCATAACTGGGAAGTGGCAAGCCTTCCCCGTCTGATGTACGACAAATATAAAGCCTTGGTACCATACTTCCCCCTTAAGTAATTTCTGTAATTGCACGAATATTACCATTACGATTGATTTGCACCACACGTAACTTTTCTTTCATTTCTTTAAAAAGTTTTTCTTCTTCAGTGCCTGAAAAACTCTGATGATTACTTTCCGCAATACGACCAATAAATGCCCTATACGCTTCATCAGGATCTGCAGCGTGAATTGTTGCAAAACAGTTTTCGTGACCAGAATTCATCAACTTCCAAATAGCATTGGCATTTGTCATGGAAATTTCCCCACCCAAAATTGCATCCGGCGTAAAACGAACTACCAAATCAATAACGTTAGCATAGGTAAAATTATTAGTTGCCTCGGTTCTGGATACAACTAGATGTACATGATTAGGTTGTTTAACAATTAATTCTCGGGTATCTTCTATGGTCAATATCCGCTTGTGTTCATCCAAAAGTTTAATCATATTATTTAAAAATGTTGTCTTACCAGTAGCCGTTGCCCCACTGATAAGAATATTGTCTCCCCGTTGAATAGACAAAACCAGCCGTTCATAAGGATCATCTGGATCTTCCACATCTTTTAGCTTATTGATTTGACGAAGTCTTCCCCCTTTAACAAGACCGAACTGTTCCATTTTTATATCCAAGTCTTCACGATAGACACGAATAGCCATAGCTATACCACCCGTCAAATCATCATTATCATACATCACATTTCGACCAGCAATTCCAGAAAAACGATGCCCACCAGGTAATGCAGCAAAAACGACTGGTACCCCTGCTACAGGATCATAAGCCAAATCATAAGTATTAGCAATAATATACATAATATCGTTTAAATATTCACGAGTCAATTTGGGATCTTCATAATAATGCCAAGGATGAGCATGCTTGCCCCGTAAACGAAGCCATATGCCACCAGGATTATCTACAGCTACTTCTTCCACATTATCTTGAGAATACCAATAAGAAAGAGGCCTTAAGGTCATCTCTAAAACTTTGTAGGTATCGCTAATAGAAAGTGTGCTCATGTGATTCCTTTAAAAAAGTGGTTCTTCCTGTAGGGCAACTGGTTCAACTTTACGATCAGAAATATCTGGCATTCCACCCGTCCCATCATATAAAGGTGTTTCTGTTTCTTTTTTAACGTTGTCTGGTGTTTGAGGAACAGGGGAAACAGGTCCACTTTCATCCCTATCATTTTTTCGCTTTTCAGTCCAAGAACCAACATCTGGCAGTTGCGCCTCCATTGAAGGCATTCCAAATTCTTCGTTTGCCTCTGTTTCATCATCTTCTACCGAACGTAACCACAAATCTTGTTGTGGAAAAACCGTCAAACGTGTCCCTGCCGGCACATAAACAACTGGGGGTTCAGCCACAGCCTTTCCAATCATATCCTCCAAGATTGTCCCCATTTGATCAAGAAAGTTCTTCCGAGCATCATCTGCAGCTTTGGATTTATTCGTCGTGGTAGAAGTCCCACCATCAGCAGTTGAACTGGAAGCATCATCATTCGTTGCCATTAAATATGCTACTGAAGATGTCGCTAAAGTACCTAAAAGAGATGTTCCATACTTATTCCAAAGCTGTTCATCCAAGTATGCAGCCACACCACCTCGCCCTTGAGCATCCCCAGATTGTGCCCCAGCCAAATTAAATGCTGAACCATCCGGCCGAATAAGTCGATTCCATGAAATTTGAAGTTTTGATATTCCATCTTCACCTCCACCACCGCCGAAACTACCAATTACCCGACTACCTGCTGGAATTAAAACATTACGCCCTTCTTCCGCATAAACATTCGATTCTACAATTGCAACTACAGGAACATTAGAATATCTGGAATCAATAGAACGAGCTAACACAGCAGGAATCGCCTTTCCTTGCAGGATAACATGAGTCATATCCACTGGCCAGGAGGAGGTATTTTCCTTACTTCTACCATAACCAAAATCTTTCCAATCTTTATCTTTTTTAGGTTTAGCACGGGCTTCCATTTCAGCAGAAATAGTCAAAATACCTTTCCCCATTTGCGCTTTCATTCCCTTACGTTTTTGAGCTAATTTTTCTTGGAAATCATCAATTTGAGTGGGAGATGGTTTAAATTTGGGCGTTGTATCAGGGCGTTCTCTTCCCCCTATATCTGCCTCTGTAATAGGCTTATTACCCAATGTATAAGCACGACCACCATCACCTAAATAACCAATAATCATTCCTTCTTCATCCACCAAAGAACCATTTGGATCCACAGTAAAAATCTGATTCCCAATTTTGATGGTACGTCCAGCAGAGACACCACTAGCTCCAGCCATACCACATTGTTTAAGAGCTGTACTGATATCTAGTCCACGGAAACGTTCTATCAAGTTTCCATTGGGGGTAAATACCTGTCCATCTGGAGTAACCGTATAAAGCAAATCCCCATTATCATCATGAAAAGTACCATCTGCCCGTAATGAAGCAATTTTTGTGCCATCATATCCAATTAAATCACAACCAGACAAATATCCAATTCCTGGGATATAAGGATTTAAGCCAGGGATAGGATTATTATCAATACCAATTGGCGGACCAAATGGTGGAATTGTATAAATAAGTTCCCCACCAGGGTTACGAATTCCATCAGCAGAATCTTGAGTAAACTCAACCATTCCATTGTCATTGTAGAATAAAGTTTCTCCCCCTGTGTTACGACCAATTTCATTTCCTTTCCAATCGTAAGCTATCCCATTCCAATCAACATTACCAATACTTTCTGTTCCTGTCCAAACAGTTCCTGTTGGATCCAAAAATCCAATTGGCTTCCCATCTTTATCTAAAATAACCCCTCGTTTAACAATTTTACATAAAGCCTTTCCATCTGGCCCCAACATCTCACCAGAATTCATAGCACATCCAATTTCAACCCCATTCAAATCTACCACAATAGAATTTGGAAGACTACGTCCCATATATTGTCTATCCTCAGTTATACAAGGTTGGTTATTTTCAACAACTTTCCCAATCCTTTTACCATTGGCATCTACCGCCCACATATCATGTTGAATACGCCCAACAACAGAACCTTGCCCATTAATGACACGCCCATCATAAGCAGTTTGACCAACAATTTTACACTCATTAACAACCAAATCCTCTGGAACTAAAAAGCCTTGAACACGTTTTTCATCTATTTTATCCTGAGTCTCATTCAAACGAACACGCCCTTCGTGATCCACTTTCCCTGAAATTTTCTTTTGATAGGAAAGTATTTTACCATCTTCAGATAAAACACCCAACACAGTACCTTCATCATTAACAGCAGAAATAAAAGGTAAAACCTTAGCAACTACCAAATCTTTTGGATCCGTTGTTGATGTATTGAATACGTACGCTTTATCCATAATATTGTACATTTTTTTACCAGACTTATCCACGATATTCCCCGTAGCGGTAGAATGTCCCAAAGTGGAAAAACCTTTATTAAGACCGACAGGAAGTCCTTGTTGAATTGTATGTCCCATATATGGCATCGTATTTAAAACTGTTTTTTCTGGAACACCCGCCACAGAACCGTCAGGTAAAACACGCCCTGAAAACACATCATTTTTCCCAATAACAGTTCCGTCGACTGTTGCAATAGTTCCATAATATTCAGCATGAGCATTAACAACGCCCCCTGATGGCATGATATTTCCCAACCATTCATTCGAAGTGGAAAGAGCTGATCCAAAGGCTAATTTATTTCCAATTTGCTTGCCATTTTTAAAGACAGAAGAAGTCCCACTGGTTTGCCCAGCAAAGCTACCCTTCTTATCAATCAAAACACCTGGAGTAAAAACCCCACCAATCAATTCGCCCGATAATGAATAAACCAACCCAGTTCCTGTAGTAACAGCTTGTTTTTTACCTGCCTTATACACTTGCCCATCTTGCCCAACTGAACCAATCAATCCCAACGTAGGCATAATAGCCAAACCACCAGGAACTAAAGCCCCTTCAACTTGCGAAGAAGAATTAATAAATTGTTGGTTCATTTTTACAGACCCCATTGTCTTATCTGATGTAAAAGAACTAACCTCGCCATTTTCAGAAATCATACCTAAAATACGTCCTGATTCCAAAGAAGTCACAAAACTTCCTTCATGTTCACGACCAATAATGGTACCTTTTGAAACCACATAAGGTTCATATCCCATACGGGCAATAGTTAACCCACTTGCTTCAATAAAATTGGTTGATTCTGCTAAAAACCCTACAGACTTTTCATCATCATTAAAGGCATCAGTTCCCATAGCTACATAACGACCAATCATTTGTCCATTACCATCAAAAACGTGACCATCCAATCCAACAGCACCCAACACTTTTGTTCCATTTTCAATCTGTCCGTCATAGCGTGTCCACCCCATAAACTGACCATTCAAATCGACAGCTACACCAGGTGCTAGAACTTGACCAACAATAGCTCCATCTGCATTATAAAGAAAGCGTGTATTTCCTAAAGAAGCAATATATTCTCCATGTCCAGAAAGAAGAGTACCACGAACCCCAACATGTCCTAAATAAGCTCCCATTGTATCTACAATAACATTATTCTGAATCACTTGACCAATCAAGTCTTGCGCTGTATCCAAAGCTGAGCCCGTTGATAAAATAGAAGCCATAACCCGTCCGTCCGAGGAATTGACTTCCCCTTGGAAACTGCTCCAACCCAATAATTTTCCTTGAAAATCCACAAAAGGAGCAACGGGTACCAAATGTCCAGCAACAGCATTATCCATTCCCAAAATACTTCCTGTTCCAGAAACAGTTCCAGCTAAATTTCCTCTGGTATCATTGACTTGTAACTGATAAGCTAAATCATTACCTATTCCCGACATTTTGGGTTCAACCGATCCTACAAAACCTTTGGCAGAAATCCCCACAGAAACTTCAGGGAAAACTTGTCCCATTACCTGATTTTTATCCGAAATAGCTAAACCATTAGCCAATACATGCCCTATTTTAATTTGGCGCTTATCCACCACTTCTCCTCTTTGGTTGGCAAGGCCAACATAACGCCCCTCAGAAGAAAGAACGGGACCCGTTGGAATGCGAGCACCAACCAAGTGTCCCTCTTTATCTGTCACACTACCATTAGCATGAACAATTAAGTTTTCAGAAACATTAGCTCCAATTAAAAGTCCATCAGACCGAAGAATACCAAGAAATGAACCATCCAAACGCATAAAAGGTGTTTTTTCAGGAATAACTTTTCCCAAAATTTCCGTTCCTGTGTAATTAATAACCGTAAGATTTGGCAAAACACGTCCTAAATTTGCCCCCGAAACATCTGTTAAAGCCCCTGTCAATTGATTATAATACCCTATCACTTTACCACTATCAGAAAAAGCAACGCCAGTGAAAGGAACAACTCCCTTTAATTGACCTTTATCCCCAATCACCCAACCATTGAAATGAACATCTCCAATCCAATTTCCATTTTCATCATAAGCTTTATTACCAATAGAAGTTCCCCCTAATGGATAGCCATTTTCATCGACAATAACACCTTTTGTATTATAACCTAAAACTTGCAAACTTTTTTCATAGACACATCCAAGAATATTTCCCTTATTATCCATTATCTGACCATCAAAACGTACTCGACCTACAACTTGATTTTGTTCATTGATGAATAACCCCAAGGGAGTCACTTCCCCAACTAAATCCCCTTGTAAATTTTGAACTGTATTATCTGGATTTACACATCCCATTTTAACCCCATCTGTAGAGACAACCTCCCCCCTTAAAGAAATAAGCCCCAACAAACGACATCCTTCAGCAATAGCTGTCCCCCAAGGGACAACAACACCTAATTCTTTATTAACAGCATCCACTGCTTTACCAGATGGAGTTACATGTCCTAATGTTTTTAAAGATAAATTAACAACACTTCCATCAGGATAAACAGACCCTAAGGTAGAACATCCCCCTTTTATAACAACACCTTCTGGCATAAGAGTTCCAATGAATTTTTTATGTGCAAAAGCCGTCCCATCAGGATTCATTATCCCAATTTGTTCTGCTTTAAAGTTCAAAGCTTTTCCTTCAGAATTCACAAAAGCAATGGGTTTTCCTGTATTATCGATAACAAGCCCTTGCCGAACAACAGATCCCAACTCATTCATTGAAGAATCCACAATGGCTTTATCCAGCAAGACATGGCCAACCGTTTGCTTAAAAGAATCCTTAACCTCACCATTTAAAGAAACAGTTCCCAAAGAACGACCACCTGCCCCAACACCTACCCCCCGAGGAACAACGCCACCAATTAACTCCCCTTTACTATTGATAGCAACCCCCATAGGACGCATAGTCGCCACTTTTGTTTTTGAATCATTAACCACAGCTAAACTTGAACCATCAATAACAATCACACCTAAATACTTACCCGTAAAGTCGATGACAGCACCCCAAGGACTGATAAAACCAACCGGCTTATTTTCGGTATCCACCACTTGTCCATCCACATGCGGAAAACCAACCACTTTTCCTTTGGCATCCACAAATGAAACTGTATCCCCATTGACAACCATTTTTCCAAAAAGGTGTCCGTGTTCATTCATGGCCGGCCTCATATAAACAGCCTTTCCAATAATCTGATAACTTTTAGGATCAATGATAGTATTATCATCTAGTAATCGTCCAACAACTTTTCCTTCTTTATTGATAACATCCCCATTTTTAGCCACATTTCCCATCAATTCATTTTTTAAATTTAATGGAATTTTATCAGGTTCTGTAATTCCAATGATCTCTTTTGTTTCAGGATCTCTTATTTCTCCTGTTGAATCTTTTGGAGTGTCCGTATTCATAGGTTCACCCCCAAGTCCAATGACTTCTTCTGGGCGTTCTTGAGCTTTTTCCTTTTCTTCACAACAAATCACACAATCCTTAGAATCTGTGGATTGTGCTTTTAATAAAACATTTGTCCGTTCATTTTTAAAAATAGCCGGATTATGTTCACGCCACTGAATGACTAAAGTATTTTGAATATTACGAAGTGTTTTAGGACTCCATGATACAGTTAAAGTACATTCTTCATCTTTATTCAAACGATCCTTTTCCATACAAGAACCAGACAATAAAAATCCTTCTTCTTGTTGTTCAGCTAAATTCTTTCCTAAAAGTAAAATAGGGGCATTTTCGGCCCGTAAAATAATGGGAGCCTCTGCATCGGATCCAATCACGACATTGGGCGACATCACTACTTCAGAAGGAGTCACGACTAATTGTGCATCACCACGAGAAGAAAGATTAGGTAAACTGGCCCCTGTTTCTTCCTCCCCATTAAAAGAAGTAATTGTAAAATCTTCAGGACTCCGTTGAATAACACGTTTTTCCTGTTTTGGTTGCATACGACACCAAGCAAGTAAGAATAATAAAGCCAAAATAAGCCCAAAGACCAACAATAAATAGTTGGTTCTTTTTTTAGATTGAGCTGATAAACTTTCTCTGTTGGTTGCCATTAAACTTCCTTTACTGAATCCGAATTACAGAACATGAAAAACCTCTGCGTCCGATCTTACGACACAAAGCATCCGCTGTTGAAACATCCTTAACCATGCCAGCCCGTAAACGAAATACTTCCATCATATCACCATCAGCTGTTGCATCCACAGAATAATAAGGTTCATAACCTGTCAAAATATCTTTGTTTTTGGTATAAATTTTATTCCAAAGAGATTCCAATTCAGAAATTTGTGAACTTGTCCCAAATTCAATAGCAATTGATTCTGAAGCAAGATTAGGAATAACAGTTCCCTTTGATTGAGTAGCTTGTTCCATTGCTTGTTGAGCACCCGGACTTTGACGAACAGATTGAGGTAATGCAGGTAAATTTTGCCACCCAGTATTTGTAGAACAACGTCCAGAACCCGTTTCATCATAGCAGTAAGGAGTTGCATTCATTGCATATGGATTGTGTTCAAAATCCGTCATAATTTCTGTACCATACGGATTGATTGTTTCTGAAGGAATTGTCGGAGCTACAGGATCATATAATACAGCTCCTCCAGCTGCCATCAAAGCATTAGAAGACTGATATGGATTAGCCATTGAATTGCTAGGCACCCCTCCCATAGCCTGTGTATTAGCCACAGACCCACTGTAATCAGTATACTCTAAACCGGCAGCAGGATCACGACGCAACTTAACACAAATCAATTTTTTTCCATTACGTAAAACTAAATCCCCAATTGCCTCTACAACAATTAAACGACTATTTGGACCACGTGTTCGATATCCTACAGGAACTTCACTTCCTTGTACTAATAAATTGACAATTGGTCTTTGAGTCATTGTCAAAGCCTTAGGCCCTAAATCAATATAGGTAAAAATATTATCCCGCCAGATATTATCTGGAGCAATATCAACATCTTCAGGATTTGGTAAAAACATATCCAAATCAAAACGAATACTTTCTGGATCCATTGGAATTGTCTTCAACCAATCCTTTGGACCTGAAGAAGCGGTAGAAAGAGCTGTTTGCGCCCCTTGTCCACCCGTTTTACCAGAACCAGAAATAACACCAGGCGCAGCCGCCATAGAACTGGCCCCATTTCCGTCAGCCATTTGACCACCATCGGTAGCTGGCGTCCAACGTGGTCCTACCAAAATATCCACAACAGATTGTGTAATCTTGTCTGTATTGAAAGTTTCGCTACGTAAGTAAAAAACATAACGATTTCCAGAACGACCAAAGATAATCATATTACTATCCACGCCAATATAAGAAGGATCAGCATAAATCAATAAAGAATTAGGAGCCACAATTTCCCCATTAAAAGATTCCGGAGAACCAATATGTACTTTTTCAATCAATTCCCAAGCAGGCAAATTAATAAGTGTCATCATCCCTTCACGCAAACGAACAGGTAAAACCGTATCAGGCGTCCAATTATATTTGGAATAACCAGGCTTTGTTTGACCTTCACCCAAATGTTCCATTGGGTTATTCCACGCCTTTTGTTGCATTCCCATAGAGTGAATATAGCTTAAATCCACCTGATCAAATGCCCCAGCATTTTGAGTCATGGCATCCATCATCATGGCAGTTTCTGTATCAGCAGGTGTTTGCACCTGAGCAAACGAAACGCTGGCAAAAAAACAAGCCAGAAAACTCCCCTTCAACAATGGATAAATGATATATTTCTTCATTTTGCCTCCCAATCTCTATTCAATTTTTGATTATCTTAAACCAAAAAAATAAGAAAGTCCACTTTTTTTTATAATGAAGTGCCGTTTTCTTTTGAAGGAACACGTCCAAAATTTATGACCATGAATCCCAGTGGATTTTTCAAACGTTGCGACCAATCCATTTGACGCCCTGATGCTTGAAAAGTAACTTCCATCTTAACAGTCCAACGAGAAACATAACGATCACTCACTTTTTGACTCATATCTATCAATTCAATTTCAGCAACCCAAACATCACTATCTGCAAGATGCCTTAACCTGTTTGCCGAAAGAATCTTAACATCACGTGTCAAACCATCATTCTCTGCCATTTTCAGCATTTCTAGGTATTCTTTATCTGTAAAATCCTTATAAACAGAAGTTTCACTCATTGAATAAATTATCCCATCACTTCCCCAACGGCGATTGAGTTCGGCAATATCAGCTCCTATTCCAAAACGAGCCAACAAATACTCACGTACCAATGATTCTTGCAAAAGATCAGAGTCTAACTCTTCAGGATTCGGCCGCACAATAGAAATAACCTGACGGTCTTTTGATTGACTCTGTAAATAAAAAGGCTGAACACGCATTAATGGCATCAGACCCGACAATGCAATCAACATCAAAAAATTCGCAATTAACGCCAACAAAGCAACCAAAGAAAAAGCCCGTGCCATCCACAAATAGCGCTCTTCTTGTAACATTTCTTTTTCAGAGTAATCTTTTTGAGGAGATGCCATTCTAAATTCCCCTTAAACAAGCCATTCTGGTAATTTGGGAACCTTTTTTAATTCTAAACATGCACAAGGGGACTTTTTAAGTTCTGAATAATCTTTACCAATCCCAACAGGTTCTGGTTCATAGAGAGAGCCACAAGCCCCCAAAACAAAACAACCTAATACAAATAAAACAATCCACACCTTTTTCATTTTAAACCTCCTTTATTTCCTATAATAATTTCATCCTAGCACAAAAAATTTTAAAATGCCACTTTTTTTTATTCTTCTGCACGTTGTCTATCTTTTTCTTCAAAACGAATAAAAATTAAGCCATACGGATTAATCAACTTTGGATCCCAACGTGGACGACCAGTAGCATAACGAAATTCTAAAATGGCATTTTTTTCTTTGACTCGCACTTGACCACTGGGCAAGTTTTCTAAAATCCGAAAATCGACATTAAAAACATAGTCATTTTTACTAACTCTTTCTACCTCTATCGTTGTAATCACATCGGGCAAATCTTCTAATTTTTTCTTCAATCCAACAGCAAATTTATTGTATTCATCCAATGTTGATAAAGTATAAACTGGTCCCATAATTCCCCAACGATACCTCATTTCACGTTCATCTGGTATTTGTTCATAACGCATTTCCAAAT
Source organism: Alphaproteobacteria bacterium (assembly GCA_045617605.1). Classification (GTDB taxonomy): domain Bacteria; phylum Pseudomonadota; class Alphaproteobacteria; order CAAHEQ01; family UBA3637; genus UBA3637. The sequence goes on from JAZLIX010000080.1 coordinate 13,047, forward strand.
AATGACGCACCAACATTTCTTCAACTAACTTTCTATCCCCCATTTCAATAGGAGAAAGTGTATTCAGTTGCTTAAATTCGTGAAGTATCACAGAATCCTTTGTTGTAGGAAAAAATTGAATAACAACCTTCAATTCTCCTGCAACCTGGACAGCTGTCAATCCCAATAACACAGTCAATACCAGTAGCAACAAAGAAGCAACCAGACTAATACGGAAAACAACAAGTGTCCCCAAACTCTTGACTGCCATTTTGCTCCCTTTTAGAAATGACACTCTGCCATCTGAGGCATCAACTCTCGTTGTTTTTCAAAAGATGAATTAACTTGCTGATACGATTCTGCAATAATTTTATCTGTCGAACGTTGCTCACGCATCAATTGATCTACATTCATCGCATTGGTTTGAGTCAAATAAACCAATGCTCCTTCATCTTTTTCCAAAGCTGACAAAACAAGACGTTGTTGTGTAGAAGGAGACATCTGTGACATTTGAATAACATCACCACCTGTTTTTAAAGCACCTTGTGCTTCTGCAGACAAACGAGCCTGTTTTTTAGCTTTCAATTGTTCACGTTTGGCCACTAATTCAGGACTTTCTTTATCTTGCTTTTCTAAAAGTTCCACATATTTATACGCATCTTCCATAGCCTTTTTCTTCATATCCTTTAACTCTTTTTGAACACGTACATATTGACCACGATTAGAAATATCAAAATCCTTTGTATCTATACCCAGTTTATTTAACTTTTCGACAAAAGGAGCCACCATTTTTTGTTGCGTATCTGCCGAACCTATAGAACCTTTTTCCATAGCATCAATTGCCAAACGCATATCATATTCATTTTCCAAATCACTCTTGATTTCAGTACTAGTTGCTGTCTTTGGAGTCATAGACTTACCCTCAAAAAACTGAGACATCTCTCCCCCATCAGTATAATTTTTAAATTTATTATCTGACATTTGACGCCATGGTTCAGGCAATTCTGGGGTAGGTTTACCAGTTATAGGATCAAGACGTACAATATCTGTCCATTTTGGTAAAGCTTTTGGAGCTTTTGGTGGATTTCCCTTAACAGCTTCAGGATTTGCTGGACGACGTCCTTCACTAATTTGTGCGACATAAGCTTTATGAGCGGCTAAAACAACATCATACTTATTCGCATTATGACGCGTTTCTTCATCTACTGCGGGTCTTCCTTTCAAGGGAACACCATAAGCAACATTCAAAGACTCGTAAAACTGATTCCATTGTTTTTCAAACAGTGAAATTTGATCTTTCCATAAAGGAAATGCTTCCCCTTTATTTACATCCCCCCACTTTTCAGGATTTTCATACACATCCATCATAATATCACGGTTGACTGTCCATCCAATTTTTTCAATTTGTTTACGTTCCTGTAAAGACATTGTCAACTTATCTTGTTGTTTATTTTCCTGTTGTTTCTGTTCTTCTTGACGTCTTTGTTCATAAGTAGAAACCATTTTATCCCAAACTTTAGAAGGTGATTTAAACACTTTTCCCAATTTCTTAACGTTACAAGAACTTAGATTTTCTTGCATTTCCCTTAATAATTTTTCTTGAGATTTTAAATCTCGAGTTGTCTGAGCTGTACTTCTAAGCATCGGCATACTATTCATTAAATTATGAATCATTAAAGCCTGTCCTAAAGCCTCATTTGTATCTGATAAATAGGAAACAATTTGAATGGATTGTGGTTCAGGAGGACGACTTGCCCTTAAAGTAATCCCCGCCAATACTGGATAAGTCATTCCAGTAAGAATTAAACAAGTACTTAATAAAAATAACTTACGACGCATCTTTTATTCCTCCCCCTCATTAGAATCCTCAGCTACCTTCACTGTATTATTCCCATTATCTAAACCATCCGCAACAACCGACGAAGAAGATTCAGGATTTGTTGACTCAGAATCATCATTATTATCATCATTATCACTTGAAATATTAGGATTCGTCGCCACTTCTTTCAAATCCATTTCCATTGTTTCTGCACGAGCACGTACACGTGCTGCAACAACACGCTTACGCAAAGACATTAAAGCATCTAACAAAAGTCTGCGTGTTGCAACTGTACTAACGGCATTACTGTAATTAGAATAATTTTCCGAAGAAAGTTTTTCAGAAATATCTAACAACTCTTTATAGGCTTTTTTCATAACCAAAGCATCTGTCATTGCTTGAATAGCACGTTGTTGTGCCCGATATTGAATAGCCCATTTGTCTGCAGAAAGCTGATCAAGTGAAGCCCGTTCCTGCACCACTGATTGAATCCGATATTTTGCCAAGTCTGCAATAGATGTTTTTTGAATTTTCACATCCTCAGGATAGGCATTTGTTTCTGCCGGAATATCCGTTATTGAAGAAGCTACTGCAGTTAAAGGAGCTGACGCAGTTCCAGGTTCCCCAGTATAGGCCCCCCCATTACCACCACAAGCCCCCCCACCTGAACCATCATAAACAAGTTCTGCAACAATCTCATTGTCATCTGTGAGAAATGCCTTAATAGCAACTTGTAAAGCACGAGAAATAGCCCCACCAACATCAAAAACAGCCCAATCAAAAAACGGCTGATGAGAAAGTATAGCTTTAGCCTCAAAACTATTTCCCAAAATAGTTATAAGCAAAATAACAGAGAATATTTTTTTCATTTTCAGATCTCCCCTCTAATTACTTGTTGTTGGATTTGTTTCACCCATCAAAACGACGGGTTGATGCATTAAAAATTGAATAGCATCTGCTTCCATCATTTCAATTTGAAGAGCTAAATCCACCAATTCCATTTTAACCATTTGTTCCAAGGTATGACTGTCCACTGCAATTGCCCCTAATTCTCCATCCCCTGATAAAGGCACTGAAGAAATCACCGATAAATCATTTTGAATAGACCCCTTCACACGATAGCCTAATATTACATGACGATTGGAAGCTTCCTGAACATAAGCATTCCTTTGTTTACGTATTTTTTCCTGATATTCAGTTGTTTTTTGTTCATCTTTGGTCGTATCAGCAAAAAATTCATCCAAAACCGTTTTCCGAATATTTTGACGCAAAGTATTTGTATCAGTGGTAGAATCAAGGGCTGTTTTCAAATTTTTATACCCAATATTTCCATCTTTTTCTAAAATGTTTGTTTTGATATAATCGAAAGAAGAATTAGAAAATTCTGAACTGCCAGCAGTCCCAATATCTAAATCACCAGAAGATGTATTTGTACGAGATGCATCCCCTGTACCCCCACAGGTATTTTGATTATTTTCTTCCTGTGTTGCAATCAATTGAGCTTTGTTTTCACCTTCTGAACACAAATTCATAATACTGACAATGAAACCTGTAATTGTTCGTCCAAAATCTTGGGCCGTCCATGGGGCTTTATCTGGAACACCAGCCGGCATAGACCCAGCATGAGTCGTTATACTTGCATCAGAAAATGTACTTGTAAAAAGGATACTCCCCGCAATCAATAAAATAACATTTTTTTTCATCCTATTCCTCCGTTTTTTCTGTTTTATCCAACAACACGGGACCTGTTTCAACAATAACACGTAAGCCTTGTGCTTCCAAATCTCGACCCAATAAAGCATTAGCATCATTCACTTGACGATGAGTATCTAAAACAATCTTTGCCATTTGATTGTATAAATCCATAGGACTTTTAGCAGAATTAAAATCAGATTCCAATTTTTTGAAATGCCCTTTCAAAGTGGTTTCTCCCCCACCTGTTGTTTGAGTATCCCCCTCACTTTTTTCCTCTTCTGATTTTTCGGCCTCAGTCTTTCCATCTTTGACATTTTTCTTGGCTGTTTGATCCAATACTTTATCCGAAGTTGCAGAAGCCAAAGTGACAGAAGCCAACAACCATTCATTTTGACGGGCCACCGCACAATCTTTATCGGATTGACCACAATCCCCCTTGATATCAGAAGCTGCCGTTTCAAAAACATAATCTTTTATAGCATTTCGGGTATTTTCGAACATTTTATCCGCCTCAATATTTTTTACCTCAATCTGAGATAAAATCATATCCGGTGTATAAACAGTTGCTTCTCTA
>JAZLIX010000081.1:0-2455 GCA_045617605.1 Alphaproteobacteria bacterium
AGAGCTCCCGGGAAACTTCCACCAACAGGAAATACCTCTCCTTCTTCTATTTCATTAGATATCCAATGCCCATCTGTTAAATTTTTATACATACCTAATCTCTTTTCATTATTTTAGTTATCGCTCCCAAATGATAGAAAATTTTGGATCAAAAATCAAGTCATTAAAAAATTCATTTTTTCTACTTGCCTTTTAATTTATTTTTTTCTAAACTACATACCGTGTTATATTTAATCTTAAAGGAAAGGAAATAAAATGAAATTAATTAAATTGACCATTGTTGCAGCCATATTGTTGACATTATCCGCTTGTATGGGAACACGTGGATATCATGGAAACCAAAAAGTATGTGAAAATCAGACTTTTTTAGGTATTTCCATTATTGAAGTTTTATCTCCTTGTAAATAGGGAAAGATGGGGTCCTGAATTAAGGGCCCCGTTATTTTAAATGATTATTAAAAATATCTTTTGGGATGTGGATGGTGTACTGGCAGATTTAAATTATGCCTATTTTTGTTTTTTAAAAAATCATCCTAATTATGCAAAACGATATAAAGACTTAAAATGGGAAGATTTGGATAAAGTTTTACCCATCAATCCTAAATATGGGGCTTTGGATTTAAAATGTCATCCAACATTAGGTGACCAAATGGACTTTGATTTTTGCCATAGCCCTGATTTTTTTGAAAATCGTCCTTTATATCCAAACGTGATTGATACATTACGAGCATTAGATCAGGCTGGTTTCCGTCAATTTACCTTATCTGCCAGTTTTGATCCAGAGGTCAAAAAGCGTTTTTTAACCAGATTATTAGCCCCAGTTTCAGATTTTTTAACAATTGAATGCGTAGGACATGGACAATTTTTACACGATACCACCAAAGAAGGAAAATTCTTGGAATGCTTTAAAAAGTACAATGTCAATCCTGAAGAAACAATACTGGTAGATGATCGTATTTATAATATGTATGCAGCCATAAATGTTGGGGTTTTACCCGTACGTATGCGTTGTCCTTTTACCAGCAACTTACCAACTGATTTAAGATGGATTCATGAAGTTAAAGATGTAAAAGAAGTAAGATTTTGGCTAGAAGAAAAGGGATACCTTAAGCTTTCCCTGCCTGAAAAGAAAACAATTCTGGACTAATCCCTAATAAATTCAATGACTTTTCCCACCGTTCTTCATATGGTACATGAAACAAAATTTCTGAATTCGCAGGCGCTGTCAACCATATGTTTCCCATAATTTCCTCTTCCATTTGACTGGGCGACCAGGTACAACATCCCACCGCAAACAAATAATCTTGAGGCGATTTATCAGAAGCGATATCTGTTAAAATCTCTTGAGTTGCTGTTAAATGGACTTGATTTGTTACTGGTGTTGTTTCGGGATAAAAACAATCCGGTGTATGCAAAATAAACCCTTGCATTTTATGATCTGGTCCCCCGTCTAAAACTGGTGGAAAAAAAATCTTTTCATCATATTGAATTCTTAACTGAGCCAAAATATCCCGACAAGAAATTTTGGGAATTGGCTTATTGATAATCAATCCGTTTGCCCCTTCATTTTCCGAATGATGTGTAATATAAATTACAGCCTTTTGGAAACGCTTATCTTCAATATTAGGCATCGCTATCAATAGCGAACCCACTAATGAAGTAAAAGGAGGCAATTCTCGGGTAAGCATTACATATCCTTTTCGTCTGAATAATCATCCAAAAATTCACCCAATTCAGGTGCCGTATCCATTTCATTTTCTTCATCCCCAAGATCTAAAGTATCACCAGCATCACCCGCCACTTCATCTGTGGATAAAGAATCTGTTATTTTTAACAATGTCTCTGTATCCAAATCCTCATCATCAATCTTGGGCATTTCACGCTTTACCATTTTACTTAAATGTTTTTCTTTTGCTTTTGTAAAAGATTCTTCCGTATATTTTGCCTCACATTTTGGACATACAAATTCCTTTTTTCCCATATCGTAAAAGAAAGATTCACACTTTGGACATTTACGTTTTTGACCCCATTTACTATTCATTTTAGACTCCTTTCATCTAAATACTTGTCCCAGTGTTTTACATATTTTAATACATTTGTCAACAAAAAAATATAAGAGTAAAACAAAAAAACACCCGATTGAATAAAATCGGGTGTAAAGTAATCAGATTAAAATTGCCTTCATTGGTCTGGACCAAGCCATCAACGACCGCATCAAACGAGCGTCATATAAGGTTTAAGCCCTACCCCTACCCCTTTGTTGTCTAATAACTGAGTTACCCTTTTTTGCCACTACGACAGGGCGACGTTCTCTTAATAATTCTGGGTTCAAGGGTTCTATTTCATTGGCAAAATAGGAATCCAAAAACACATTTTTTATGGACGTTCTGGAAAAATCATCGATCTCTATGTTTGTGTTAAATTGAATACCGGCGGCCAAACCTTTCTTGGCAAG
>JAZLIX010000082.1:0-8929 GCA_045617605.1 Alphaproteobacteria bacterium
AGCTTTTGCATTCCATCCGGCCGCATTAAAGCCAAAAGTTTCCTTAACTCCCTTTGGATCAGTCATTGACACCATCACAATATATTTTGGATTATTCATTGGGAAAGCCCCCACAAAAGTTGTCCGCAAACGCTTTTCTACATACTTGCCATTGATAATCAGGTTTGCTGACCCTGTTTTTCCCCCAACAGCATAGCTTGAAATTGGACTTTTATCAGAAAGTCCATAATTCACTACCCCCCACATCATATGTCGAATTTTTTTAGAGGTTTCTTCAGAAATAACTCTTGTTTCTGCCCTATCCTTATTTCCCCCTTTGATAAAAGTAGGTGTATGATACAATCCCCCATTTGCCAAAGCAGCCACCCCTGCAATCAAGTGTAAAGGTGTCACAGATATTCCATAGCCATAAGAAATGGTGGCTGATTCCATTTCTGCCCAAGGCTCTTTTTTCAAATACTGAGTTGTTCCCCGTTCAGGTAAAGCAATCGGTAATTTATCATAAAAGCCAAATAACCCCAAAAATTCCTTTTGTTTTTGCCAACCGATTTTCAATCCGATTTGCGCCGACCCGATATTAGACGAATGAATTAAAATTTCAGGCACCATTAAAGGACGATTTTGGCCCCGATAATCCGTAATTGATTTACGTCCGATTTTCAGAGGCTTTGATGTATCAAAAATATCATTCACTGTAATGGTTTTACTTTCTAATCCCAATGCCGTATTAAACAGTTTAAAGACGGACCCAAATTCATAAGTGCCCAAAGTGGCTTGATTAAAGCGTTCTTTTCCAGCTTTTGTCGCGGGAATATTTGGGTCATAATCGGGTAAAGAAACAGAGGCTAGTACTTCCCCGTTGTGAATATCCATAACCAGTGCCAATCCCCCTTCGGCTTGGAATTTTTCAACGCCTGTTGCCAAAGCATTACGCGCCATTTCTTGCACAGAAACATCTATGGACAGTTGTACCTCTTTATCCATCAATTCAGTATCATATGCCTTTTCAATCCCTGCAATACCGATATTATCAATATCCACACCACCCAGTAAATGTGAAACTAAACTCCCTTGCGGATACACCCGCTTTTCCCCTTTTGTTTCAGCCAAGAAATAATATCCCAGCCAGTTGATAGCGGATCTTTCCTTTGGAGCTAAATTCCGTTTAATGTATTTAAAACCAGCATTCGAAGTAATTTTATTGTAAATGGTTTGAGTATCAATATCAGGTAGTGCCGAATGAATTTTCAAAGCTATTTCTTCTGTGTCCCCTTTTACAAGGGCTGGATCAACCGACAAATCCACCGTTGGTAAACTGATCGCCAAAATGATTCCATTTCTATCCGTAATGTTATGGCGATTCAAAGCATAATTTGTTTCTATATTAGATTTAAAAGTACGAGGTTCATAATTCATCACCGTCAAATAAAACAAGCGTCCAATAATCACCCCATAAACCAGTAAAAAGCAAAAAGCAATAAATCCCATTCGCCCAGAAGCAACCTTTAATTGATGACGCGTTGTGATATCCAAATAACGCCACTTGTCCATTTTTTGAAGTGGAATCTCTTGACATGGAAAATAAAAAGAATCAGGCTTTTTCTTAAACATCTGTTACCTCACCTTTTTCATTTTCAAGAGGCATTGACCAGTCCTCTAGTTCATTTGGATGGACAATTTGCTTTCCCAAAAAAGGTTTTAAATCCAATTCTTTTATCAAAGCACGTAAATGTTGTGGATCCGTCAAAACAGCCCAATCTGCCTTGAGCATATGCAATTCACGATTATCTTTCAAAATTTGACGCCGAACAGAAGCTAATTCTTTTTCACGATCCATCACATGATATTTTAACAAAAACATAGCAACACCCGAGGCAATGGCAATACTTAAACAAATCAAATTAAAAGTACTTTGTTTCATTTGTTCCCCCTGATCGCCCAACGCAGTTTTGCCGAATGTGCCCGTGGATTTTTGGCAAGCTCTTCTTCATCTGCAATAATAGGCTTTTTATCTGGTACCATAAAAAGTGCATCATCCGAAAGGGTTGCAGTTGCATATTTATTTTTATGGGTAGATTTGGCAGAATTAGTTTTCAAAAATTCCTTCACAATCCTATCTTCCAAGGAATGAAAAGACACAACCACCAACCGCCCACCTGCTTTTAAGATTTGGGAACTCGCCGCTAAAGCCCGCTCTAATTCCCCCAATTCATCATTGACAGCAATCCGCAAAGCTTGAAAAGTACGCATAGCACTATCCGATCCATCTTTGGGGCGAGGCATCACTGAATGAATGACCTCAGCCAATTGCAAAGTAGTACTTAAAGGACGCGCCTCCGTAATTGCTCGAGCAATTTTTCTTGAGGCTTTTTCTTCCCCATAACGATACAAAATATCCGCCAATTGACTTTCTGGCCATTGATTCACAATATCCGCTGCTGAAATACCTTCCCCACTCATGCGCATATCCAAGGGGCCATCAAACCGAAAAGAAAAGCCCCGTTCTGGTGTATCAATTTGCATTGAAGAAACCCCAATATCCAACACAAAACCATCTACAGGACTGGTTATGTATTTTGCCACTTCCCCAAAACAATCTTGAATAAAAGTAAATCTGTCCTCAAATTCTTTTTGAAACTTTTTGACGGTGGACAAAACAGTCGCATCTCTATCAAAAGCAATTACTTTTGTCAAAGGGCTTGATTCCAAAATCGCCCTTGTGTATCCCCCTGCCCCAAAAGTACCGTCGACAAAAACACCCCCTTGTTCAGGAGATAAACAATGAATGACGGGCTTTAACAGCACCGGAATATGTTTTTCGATCATCTCATATCCTTTTCTTGAAAGAAAGTATAGACTAATTTTCCTTTTTTTTGCAAGGATTTTTTCATAAAAAAAGACCCTGTTTCAAATAAAACAGAGTCTTAATAAAAAAAACAAAAGTTTTAGTTCAATTCTTCTGGCTTAAACCACAGATTAATTTCACGTTCAGCACTGGCTGGACTATCCGACCCATGAACAGAATTATGCCCCTTGCTTTCCGCATATTTTTTACGAATAGTTCCTTCAGCCGCTTCTGCAGGATCTGTTTTTCCCATCAAATCACGCCAAGCTTGAATGGCATTTTCACCCTCTAACACTTGAACCACAATTGGACCAGATGTCATAAATTCCACCAATCCTTCAAAGAAAGGCTTTCCTTTATGTTCAGCATAAAAGGTTTCAAATTGTTCGCGTGTTGCATTCACACGTTTTGAAGCGACAATCTTAAACCCTTTTTCAGTAATCATCCCGTTAATTTCATCTTCCAAATGACGAGCTGTCGCATCTGGCTTAATAATACAAAAAGTCCGTTGAATCATTTTTTTCCTTTCATTTAATATTTATTCAAGCCGGTAATTAAAATTCAATTGAATAGAGAAACTTTACATTTTTTACAACTAAAAGTCAAGCTTTTAGTCAATGACCACTTACAAAAAAGACTTGACTTTTTTATCAAAAAAAATTATCATACCGGCTTTTCAAAAGAAAAGGAATTAAAAATGGAAGAAAATGGTGATTTATTATATTCAGAAACAAGGTATGCCCAAGCTTTAAGATCAAGAGATCGTTCTAGAGAAATTTTACGTGTTGCCAAAGAAATGGCTGAAAAACAACACCCTACAGTTGTGGAAAAAGTGATGGCCGCCCATGCTAACAGAAAAATTACTAAAAGAACAAGAGATAAAATCTTGCGTTCCTTAAACACAAGGACCAGATAATTTCAGTCTTTCAAAATTGTCCCCCCTGACTTTCAGGGGGATTTTTTTATATTGCAATTTAAAAAAATGTTTTAGGATGACTTTGTGGCGGAGTGGTGTCCGCCCAGAGGGTTAAAAGCCTCTTAAGAGTTGTCAAATACCATTGACGTAAAACGCTTCTAGTCTTTGACTGGAAACGTGGCCAAATAAGCATTTGCCAATAGGCTGCACTATTACTCTTAATAGCTCTTAAACTTCCAGTCGCTCTCACCAAGCGACAATTTTTTATTGATAAGGAAGAGGAATAAAAATGAAAAAAAGCATAAATACTTTAAATTGTCATTCCCGACCTGATGGAAAATCTATAAGCTTTTCGGCTAAAGCCTTCAGAATGACCAACTTGTCTGTATTGGCACTTCTTGTGGGGATGTTTAGTTCTGAGGCGTTGTCGTTGGGTAGAGACACGACAGTATCCGTATATCATTTATGCTCCTTTTTAAACTATTTATCATTGTTCCATTTAAACTAATGTTTTTGGACAGTTTAGAAATAAACAGAACAAACATAGCCGTATAACTGCTTAAATTTGTTGATAAAAATACCTGTTTTACCCCCTTAAAAAAATGTAAAAAAGTTGTTGCATTTTAACATTAGTTTACGTACACTACATAATAGTTTTTCGTACAACTAAACAAAAGGGGATAAAAAATGAAGAAAAAACTATCCAATGAATGTGGTCGTAGTATGGTCGAAATGCTGGGCGTATTAGCAATTATAGGAATTCTATCTGTTACAGGAATAACTGGATATAAAACAGCAATGACCAAACATAAAGCCAATGAACTTCTTAACGAAGCATCCAAGCGTGCGGTTATTGTGGCTGCTAAAATCGCCGCAGGGCAACCTACAAATATTAATGAATTTGACAATACTGTAGGGGATATAACAATTACATTAAACAGTTATACAGCGGGTTCACCTACATTTAGTTTTTCTTTAGCAACGCCAGATGCAGCTGTCTGTGAACAAATGAAGGCCACTGTTGGTACGGATTCCAAAAATCCTGTTGTTGATTGCAATACTAACACACTGACATACAATGTTGATTTAGGTACCTCTGTCACAATGACACCATCTGTTCCACCAGCTGAGTCTAATGGTTGTGAAGAATGTGAGACAGCCGGAAAACTTTGTATTTCTGATTCTAGTCATAGTGTTTATGAATGCGTTGATAAACCCATGGGATGTGAAGCATGCCGACCAGATCAATATTGTGAATATACTGCTTTTAATTATTTTGAATGTGATGAAGCTCCAAGTTATGGAGAGTGTAAGGATAAACCTTCCAATGAAACCACCATTACAGACGGGATAACCACATTGTATATCGGCCCTGCCGGCGTCAATTGGTGGACAGCAAATGAATATTGCAGAAAATTCCATACACGTTTAGCGACGATTACAGACTTTGGCTGTTCTACAGAAAGTGTAGATAATATGAGGACTAATGGTGCATATGGTTGTTGTAAACCAGACAAGGGAACCGACTGTAGGCAAATGTATGGAAACACAAGCCTGATGCCAAATTTATTTGTTTTTGTTCTTAATGAAAAACAAAAATTCTGGTTAAATGATAGCTACAATGCCTGCTTCGCGTACACCGTATCACATAGCGAATCGAACATAGTCAACGTCTATCGTAGCACCAGTGACACCAGTGGTAATAAGGTTGCTTTGTGCCGGTAACCTCAATTGATTTTTACAAATCTTGAATCTTTCCCCTCTTATCAAAATAAACGGGGGATTTTTTCTTGACTTTTTCTTCACAAAAGTCTATGCTTGCTCGCATCTAATTTTAAAAATGAAAGGAACAAAAAATGTTGGATACTTTTTTTAACCCCAAGTCTGTTGCAGTCGTGGGTGTTTCAGCCGATGAATCCAAGTTGGGTGCGGTTGTTTTTAAAAATTTAATTGATGCTGGTTTCAAGGGGACACTTTATGGTGTGAACCCTAAATTGGCTGGTCAAGAATTAAAGGGGCATAAGTGCTTTGCTTCAACCCGTGATATTCCAGAACCTGTGGAATTGGTTGTGTTGTTGGTGCCGGCTCGTTTCTGTGAAGCCGCTGTGGATGATGCCATTGCCAACGGGGCAAAAAATATCAGTATTATTACCGCTGGATTTGGCGAAGCTGGACACAAAGATTTGGAAATGGCTATTGCCAAAAAATGTTTGGATGCCGGCATCAATTTGTTGGGCCCCAACTGCTTGGGACATATTTCCACTTTTGATAACTTGAACGCTTCCTTTGCACCTTGCTTCCCATTAAAGGGCAACGTGGCTTTTGTTTCACAATCTGGCGCTTATTGTAGTGCTATTTTGGATTGGGCCGAAGAAAAAGGAATCGGCTTTTCACACTTTATTTCTATCGGTAATAAAGCCGATTTGAATGAAGCAAGTTTGTTGGAAGCCATTCAACACGACCCGAACACATAAGCTTTTGTGTTCTATTTGGAAGGCCTGAAAAAAGGTCAAGAATTTTTGCGTGTGTTAAAGGAAGTTTCCAAAACAAAGCCCTGCGTGATTATGGAACCTGGAAAATCCACAAAGGCACAAGCAGCCAGTTTGTCCCATACAGGGTCTTTGGCCCCCAACTATCGTGTGCTCGAAATTGCTTTACAACGCTCTGGTGCTATTCAAGTGTATACAACACGTGAACTCTTCGGTGCTTTGGAATTATTGCAAAACGTGAACCACACAGACTTTGGTGGCTCGGTCGGTATTTTGACCAATGCCGGTGGCGTAGGTGTGTTGGCCTCTGACTTATGCGAAGATGCCAAGTTAGATTTGGCTCGCCCCAGTGAAAAGACAATTGAAGCTTTGCGTGCAGTTTTAACACCAGAAGCTTCCGTTGGCAACCCAATTGACGTGGTCGGTGATGCCAAAGCGGACCGTTATGAAAATGCTTTGCGTGTTTTGTGTGAATCTGGTGAATACAAAAACATCATTGTTTTGTTGACCCCACAAATGTCCACAGAACCAAAAGAAACTGCCGAAGCCATTATCAAGTTGGCCCCACAATTTAAGAACGTGAATATCTTCTGTTCTTTCATTGGTGGAAGTCGTGTTCGTGAAGGCGTTGAACTCCTTAAAAAAGCCAAGATTTTAACCTATGACTACCCAACAGATTGCGTTCGCTTGTTAGGCTTAATGAAAGCTCAAATGGCATTCAAAGGTATGGAAGATGTGAAAGCCAACCTCAGCGAAGTTCCTGCCGAAATCAAAAAGGCGGTGGCGGATGCTGTGGCCGAAGGTTTGGCCTCTCTCCCACAATCCACAATGAACATGATTATGGATCATTATGGCATTGACTATCCAAAGTGTGGCAACTTTACAGATAAAGCAACCGCTTTAGCCTTTGCCCAAAATATCTTCCCTGTCGTGTTAAAATTGTCCGCTCCGGATGCTTTACATAAAACAGAAATGAAGGGTATTTACTTAAACATTGACAGTGAAGCCAAATTCAATGAGGCCTTTGATGCTTTAACAAACACAATCGCCAAGTTCCAATTAAAGGGTGCCAGTGTCTTAATTCAAGAAATGATCACCAAAGCCACAGAAACAATTATCGGTGTGAACTCTGATAAGAACTTTGGGCGTGTCATGGTGTTTGGTACAGGTGGTATTTATACCGAAGTCATGCGTGATACAACAATGCGCATTTTACCAGCCAATGACTTTGATGCCATGATTAAGGAAACCAAAGTCGGCACTATCTTAAATGGTGTGCGTGGCGAAGAACCAAAAGCTGTTGGACCTTTGGCTGATACACTCGCTAAAGTTCAAAAGTTGGTTTTGGAAATTCCTGAAATCAAATCCATTGACGGCAACCCAGTGTTGGTCACCAAAGACCGCGCCGTCGTCGTGGACTTCAAGATGTTGTTGAAATAAGCATCTTTAAATTAGAAATAGCCCTGCATTTGTGGGGCTATTTTTTTATTGCTAATTGGGGAAATTTTAGGTATAATAATTTTGCGGTCGGGTGATTCCCATCGTGAGGATTAAACACCTCTTTAGGCGTCAAAATGACGAAAATTCCAACCTAGTCGGTTGGAAGGTCATAGAATAAGGATATTTATATCTAAATATATGACGCTATTCCTAAAGTAGTGTTTAACTTCCAACCGCCTCTCATCAAGGCGTTTTCTTATAAGGAAGTTTAAATGATGTTATTTTGTTGTTTTATTTTATCATTGATATGTTGGGCATTTGGTGGTGTTTTATGGGTAATAGTTAGTATGCTACTATCAATATTATGCGTTCTTTGTGATATTTATAATGTTCTTGAAAAAAGTAAAAAAGATAACAAAAAGAAAAAGAATTTTTTTATTGATTTTTAGGATGCATCAGGTAAATAATTTTTTGGACACCGGCTGTGTTGGCAATGACCTCGCGGGCGGATTCCCATTCTTCTAGTGAGCTTTCCAACCCCATCACATAAGCCACACCACTTTCCACCACCACTTTGTAATTACTGGATTGAATCCCTTGCGTCAAAGTGAGTTGAGCCTGAATAGCTGTGGCAATCGTCGCATCAGCAGAAGTATCCACAAACCCTTGCGTTTCCCCCAATCGAATATAATTATAGACACGTCGCACATCCGAATCTTGCCATGTGGCAGCCACCGCTTGTTCAATCAATTCTATATCAGGCAACGCCCCTGTCAACAAAACTTCCCCTTGAAAAACAGTCACTTGAACATCTAATAAAAATTTAGATTGCACAGCTGATAAATTTTTTCGGACAGAAGCATATAAAACAATATCGCTGACATCTTCTTCTAGGGGTCGATCATCAGAAATAACTGTCCCCACAGAATGAAGTGCATTCAAGGCTGTTGTCCATATTTGGCAACCGCTACAAACAAGCATCAACCCCAAAATACAAAAAGGGCGCCAAGCATTTTTTAAATGCTTGGGAAAATGTTTTGGGGAAATCAGAACAGCATCATAACGAATCGTCAATTTTTGATATTTTGGAAAACGCGCCAAAAAAACTTCGCTGGTTCTTTGAATACGGGATTGATTTTTAGGACGAATTGCTAACCGTCCCTTTTCTTCAGTGGAACGTTTTTTAACTTCAACAAATACCAGAGTTTTACCACGCCGAACGATTAAATCTACTTCGCC
>JAZLIX010000083.1:0-5832 GCA_045617605.1 Alphaproteobacteria bacterium
TTTTGTACCTCTCAAGGACGATGCCATGAATGTGATACGGAATATGAAACAGTGAATTATGACAGAACTGGATGTATTTGTAATCCAGAAAAGGCTTTAAGTTGCACTGATGAAAACGGAACAAATTGGTGTTGTGGGGAAAATTTGATATGTGGGAAAGAAGCGAACAGTTGTATTGACGGTGGGGGAATATGCAGTTTTCGTTTTTACAGCAGTTCTGATGCTGATGTGACTTATCGGTCAGAATGTAGTTATGCTATATCTGATTCTACAAATGTCAGGGAATATCTGTCTGATTGCTACTATGATTTAAGTGCAAATCCGCCTTCTATGATGAAGATGATAGGGAATCAAAACAAGACATACGCTCAGCCGACTTTAAGTAATGTTGGAATAGATCGTGGTGGATGTCCGGCGAATAAGTTCTGTGCTTTATTATGGAGTGATAAAGTTGACGGGATTGAGGACGGTCACTGGAAAGTGCAACCAGCCGAAGTGAGGGCTGGCTATACGGGGCGGATTTATGGAAAGTGTCAAGCATTGAACAGCTTTGATAAAACGCCAAAAGCGGACTACTACAAAGGAAATGGGCTTGTTTATGCAACAGGTGGTGTTCGTGGCGGGTGTCCTGAAAACAAATTCTGTTCATTATTTTGGTCTGAAGAAACGTGGCAGGGGGCTACGCCGACCTTGACGGCAGGGGCTAGTCATGGTTTGTATGGCAAATGCCAAGCATTAAATAGTTATGACTCAACACCGCTTGTGGATGAATCCTTTGGTAATTCCAGATACAGTGTTTTGCAAGGCTGTCCAGTGGGGCAATATTGTTATTTATTATGGAAAGAAAATTCGTGTACGGAACATGGTGTATCCGATATGGGGATTTTTGCGGGCAGGTGTATTGAAATGAATAATAATTGGTCAAATGCCGGTAAAACATGTCCGTATCCGATTACGCCAGCAATATAAACAATTGAAAGGAATAAAAATGAATAGCATATTCAAACAAAAACATAGTCATTCTGAGCATAGTGAAGAATCTTATTCTCAGGTCCTTCGGGTTCTCTCAGGACGACAAAGTAAGCGTCATCCTGAGGGATTTAGCCCGAAGAATCTTACAACCACACACCCCGTCATTCTGAGCATAGCGAAGAATCTTATATCAGGTTCTTCACGTTCGTTAAGGATGACGGTGATGACGGTTTTGGCACTGGTATTCACTGTGGCGAGGGGAACACCTGTAATGGCGGACAGTTGTGCCGGGGGTATGGGAAAGGAAATTATTGGTGCGGATGGGGAAAAGTATTGCCAATCAAAAATGAGTGTAAATTGGTGGAGTGCCTTTGCCTGGTGTGAAGCGACCGGCGGAACCCTGGTCAGTTTGGATGATTGTAATGGTAAAAATGGGGATATAAAGGGGGATAAATCATGTCCGAACTTTAATGATAAAATTGACCGAGTAGTTTGGACAAGTTCTGTTTATAGCGATACTCTTGCTTATTATATCAATACTAATTCAACTGGTGCAGTGGATTGTAATTCTAAAGATACCAAATATGCAGCCCTGTGTAAATTTTAAGGAATATATTCCTGTTATGAGGTTTTAATCCTTTTTAGCATTCGTTTTTTTTGATTTAAAACAGTAGATGTTGGGAATACTTTTATTCACCAAAGATAAAATTCTTAAAAAAAAATTAAAAAGGTGTTGACAGAAAAGTTTTTTTAAGATATAATAACTAGAACTTTTTCTATAATGGAAAAGTAGGCGCGTCTAAAAATAGAAAGGTTAAAAATGGCAACACCAGCAGAGTTTGTAAGACAAGTCAAGCAAGAAATTTCCAAAATTACTTGGCCAACACGGGCTGATACCTTGCGTGGAACAGTTGTTGTTATTGGGGCTAGCATTGTTTTAGCTGCCTTTTTAGTGTGTGTAGATTTTGTATTTGCTGCAGCTGTTGGGGCTGTTGTCGGAGGTTAAGGATATGGCAATGCGTTGGTATGTCATTCATGCTTATTCAGGTTTTGAACAAAAAGTGGCTGATTTTATTAAAGAACAGGCTGAAAAAAAAGGACTCTCCTCTTTGGTAGAACAAGTCATTGTTCCGACTGAAAAAGTGATGACTGTTCAAAATGGAACAAAAAAAGAATCTTCCAGAAAGTTTTTTCCAGGTTATGTGTTAGCTAAAATGGAAATGACTGATGAAACGTGGTATTTGGTCACAAAAACACCAAAAGTGACGGGATTCTTGGGGGGTAAAAAGCCTCAAGCTATTACAGAACAAGAAGCAAATCGTATTCTAAATCAAGTAGAAGAAGGGGTTTCCAAGCCTCGTTCTGCTTTAAGTTTTGAAGTTGGAGAACAAGTTCAAATTATGGACGGGCCTTTTGTCAGCTTCGTCGGGGAAATTCAAGAAGTGGATGCTGAAAAAGAACGTTTGAAATTACAGGTTTCAATTTTTGGTCGTCCAACCCCTGTTGAATTAACTTATACTCAAGTGAAGAAGGTATAATTATGACAGATGTTAAAAAAGTAGATGGAAAAGAAACTTCTCAAGGGCAGGTTTCTGAAGGTAAAAAGACGGAAGGACCTTACGAATGTGCTTGTGGACGTGTTGTTTGTTGTGGAAAACATAAAGGATGTTGCCACAATCATCAAGGAAATTTATCTGTTAACGAAAGATAACAGATAGAAAAGGAAGTAAATCAAATTGGTTCGGATTTACTTTCTTATGTAGGAGATGAGCCATCATCGAACTACAAAACTTCAAGGGTGAAAGCCCGAATGGACCAAAAAACAAAATTGCTAAATGAGGTTATAAAATGGCAAAAGAAATCGCAGGTTTTATTAAGCTTCAGATTGAAGCTGGTAAAGCTAACCCGTCTCCTCCTGTGGGACCAGCCTTGGGTCAAAGAGGCTTAAATATTATGGATTTTTGTAAGGCATTTAATGCAAAGACACAAAAAGAAGAACCAGGTTCTCCTATCCCTGTTATTATTACAGCATATAAGGATCGTACTTTTACTTTTGTGACAAAGTTGCCTCCAGTCAGTTACTTTATTAAAAAGGCAGCTAATTTAAAGAGTGCAAGTCATGCGCCTGGACGTGATAAAGCTGGTAAAATTACCAAAGCTCAAGTCAAGGAAATTGCAATTAAAAAAATGCCTGATTTGAATTGTCATACAGTGGAAGCTGGTATGGAAATGGTGGCCGGACAAGCTCGGTCAATGGGTATTGAAGTCGTGGAGTAAGAAAATGACAGGAAAAAGATTAAAAAAAGCCTATGAAGGTATCGAAAAGAAAGCTTACTCTTTAGACGAAGCTGTCAAAATGATTAAAGCAGGTGCTACTGCTAAATTTGATGAAACAGTGGATATTGCTGTGAAATTGGGTGTTGATCCAAAACAATCTGATCAAATGGTGCGTGGTGCTGTTAGTTTGCCTGCCGGAACTGGTAAAACATTAAAAGTAGCTGTATTTGCTAAAGGGCCAAAAGCCACAGAAGCTAAGAATGCAGGTGCTGATATCGTTGGGGATGATGACCTGATGAATGCCATTTTGGCTGGTAAAATTGATTTTCAACGCTTGATTGCAACTCCTGATATGATGGGGTTAGTTGGTCGTGTTGGTAAAATTTTGGGACCCAAAGGGTTAATGCCAAATCCTAAATTAGGAACTGTCACAATGGATGTTGCCAATGCTGTGAAAGCAGCCAAGGCTGGTCAGGTGCAATTCCGTGTGGATGCGGCAGCTATTGTGCATGCTGGAATCGGTAAAGCCAGTTTTTCAGAAGATAAAATCGCTGAAAACGTACGGGCTTTTGTGAAAGCATTACAAGGCTTGAAACCTGCCTCTGCTTCAGGTGTTTACCTGCAACAGGTGGCTTTGAGTACCACTCAAGGGGTTGGCGTTAAAGTCGCTATTACAACCCTTTAAAAGAGCTTTTGGCCTTGCCTATCGGGGTGGGGCCGAAAAAATGCCTGTCCAAGACTGTGGGCGCTTATCATGGGATAAGCTTTAATAGGGGAGCACCCCGCCGACATAGACAGAACGGTCAAATTCCTTTGGAATAAAACCGGTTTCTGGACAGGGAGTTGAGGAAGGGATTGTCCCGACCTTGTGTAGAAACCAAGAGGGGCGAACTTAAAGTTCAAACTTCTTTAAAAAACGGAGTAAGAAAAGTGAAACGTGAAGAGAAACAACAGCTGATTGCCTCTTTAGCAGACGTTTTTAAAAAGGCTAAGTTAGTCGTTGTCGTTCATAATAATGGGCTGACAATGGAAGAAACAAGTGCCTTAAGAAAAGGTGTGCGTGCAGATGGCGCCAGCTATAAAGTTGCTAAAAACCGTTTGGCTAAACTTGCTTTGGCAGGAACCCCTTGTGAATCCTTGGCGGATTTATTAAAGGGACCAACAGGAATCGCTTATTCAGAAGATGAAATTTCAGCTTCTAAAGCCGTTGTTAAAATGGCTAAAGCCTCGGATAAATTTAAAGTTATCGGTGGTGTGATGAATGGCGAAGCCATTGATGTGGCACGTATTCAACAATTGGCATCTTTGCCAGATTTGGATGGATTGCGTGGCAAATTGGTTGGCTTGTTGCAAGCTCCTGCTGGGCAATTGGCTCGGTTGGCAAAAGCTTACTCAGAGAAACCAGCTGAGTAATTATTTAACTTAACAAAAAGAAAAGGAATATAAAAATGACTGATTTAAATAAATTGATTGATGAATTGTCTAGCTTGACAATTTTGGAAGCTGCTGATTTAGCAAAAGCTTTGGAAGAAAAGTGGGGCGTTAGCGCTGCTGCTCCTGTGGCTGTTGCTGCTGCTGGTGCTGCTGCTGCAGAAGAAAAGACTGAATTTGACGTTGTCTTGACTGATGCCGGTGCCAACAAAATCGGTGTGATTAAAGAAGTTCGTGCTATCACAAACTTAGGCTTGAAAGAAGCTAAAGACTTTGTTGAAAGCGCACCAAAAGAAATTAAGAAGGGTGTCGCTAAAGACGAAGCTGAAAAAATTAAAAAACAACTTGAAGCCGCTGGTGCTAAGGTTGAATTAAAATAAGGTAAGTTTTGACCTGGGGGGTGGGTTGTTCTCTTGAAGAGGGCAACCCCAAACCTCTTTAATAAAACAAGGGAAGCTGATACCCTTAATATCAGCAACGAGTTGTAATTTTTTATGGGGTGCCTATAATGATAAAATCTGAAATAAATCATCGCAGAGTTCGGAAAAACTTCAGTCGTATTGAAACAGTGGCTGAAATGCCAAATTTGATTGATGTTCAAATCAATTCTTACAAACAATTTTTACAAGCGGGTGTTGCACCCGAAAAAAGAACAGATACCGGCTTACAGGCCGTTTTTAAGTCTGTTTTTCCCATTCATGATTTTGCGGGACGTGGTGATTTAGAATTCGTTCGCTATGAATTGGAAACCCCAAAATTTGATGTACATGAATGTTTAAAGCGTAGTTTAACGTTTGCAGCCCCAGTGAAAGCAACTTTACGTTTAGTTGTTTGGGATATTGATGAAACAACAGGATCTCGTACCATTCGTGATATTAAAGAACAAGATGTGTACATGGGTGATTTACCATTGATGACAGAAAAAGGCACTTTTATTGTCAATGGAACAGAGCGTGTGGTTGTCAGCCAAATGCATCGTTCTCCTGGTGTGTTCTTTGGCCATGATAATGGGGAAACACATTCATCAGGTAAATTGCTTTATTCTGCCCGTATTATTCCTTATCGTGGGTCATGGATTGATTTTGAATTTGATGCAAAAGATTTAGTCAACGTACGTATTGACCGTCGTCGGAAATTGCCAGCTACAACTTT
>JAZLIX010000084.1:0-10100 GCA_045617605.1 Alphaproteobacteria bacterium
TTTAAAAATGATTTTTTGCTTTTTAACAATTATTGGTGGTGTTATTCTGACCTGTTTATAAAAGTTTTTTGAAGATAGAAAACAGAGTTATTAAGACGATTATATTTTAGGGATATTGAATTTGCATAACAGTAAATGAACAAAATAAAGAAGCCCTCATTTGATTGAGGGTTTCTTAAACTGGTGCCGAAGAGAGGAATCGGACCCCCGACCCACGCATTACGAATGCGTTGCTCTACCAACTGAGCTACTTCGGCACGCAAAATATTTTATAAGATTTATCCATAAAAATCAAGTTCTTTTTAAAAAAACGACGATTTGATATTGACTTTTTTATGAACTAGGCAGTATAACAATAATAGCGAAAGGATTAATATGAATAAAAATTTAAAATCGACTTTGCAAAATGGGACAAACAGTGAGACAAGCTTTTCTTTGTCCCCTAAATTGGTAAAGTCTATTGAAGAAGAAACAATAAAAAAAACTGGTTCAAAATTTTTAACAAAGGGGCAGGTTAAAGATTGTTTGACTACTGCTGGTGTTGTCGGTGGGATTTTTGGGGCTTTTGATAAATGGATAGATGGAGATGTAAAAGGGGCTGTTTTGACTTTGGGATGTGGAGTGGCAACGACTTTAGCTGGGGCAGGAATGTTAGGGCCTGCACTGGGAGTAAGTGCTGCTACCATTATTGCTTCTACTCTTTTAAAAAGAAGAGAAAATGCTAAACTTTTAATGCAAGGAGCAACTAAATGCAACAACTAAAATCATATAATTGCTTTTTAACTGAAAAAGGTGATGTCGTGGTGACAATTCCGTTCATTGATATGAACGAACCGCAACAGGCTGAATTGCTTTATGATGGGGGAGAGCATGCCTTGTTTTCTAAAACACCAGAACAAACGGTGGTGTTGGACTATTTAAATGAAATTGTGCGCCCTGTTTTAGCTGGGGTTGATCGTGTTTTATTGTTTGAGATAGATGCTGGTGTTCAGGCCATTATTCAGGATTATTTTGTGCCTGTAAAACATATAGATACATTGCCAGAATTTGAATTGGAAAAGAAAGCTGTTTAAAAAAAATTGACCTTTGGGCCAATTTTTTTTAACGTTCACCTGCATTTAATCTAGTAGGGGATGCCTTTGTAGATAACCTAGAACGTACCCCTGTTTTCAAAGGAGCAACCTCAACATCGGATAAAGCGGGAATTTCTTTTAACATTTCTTTTGCAACAGCATTGCTTGGATAAGCAGTTGCACCAGAACTTAAAAAATCCTCCATTAAAGATGCCATTTTTACCTCCTGAAGTTAAAGTTTATCTGAAGGGCACTTTAGCAAACTTTATTTTATTTGTCAACAAAAATTGTCAAAATTTTTAAACTTTTTTGTTAGTCGTTTTTTTTGAAAAAATTGGGTCATAATTTGTCCACATTCTGTGGATGAAATCAACTTTGATTTTGGTTTGTGGTGTGTTTGGGGGTGCTTAAAAACTTTTGCCCCTTGGCGAATAGCCCCTGTTTTTGGATCTGTTGCCCCATAATAAACAGCATCTAATCTGGCCCAACTGATAGCTCCTGCACACATCACACAAGGTTCCAGAGTCACGTACATGGAATATCCATTCAAAAATTTGCGCCCTAATTTTTGGGAAGCTAAACGGATTGCCAACATTTCGGCGTGTGCTAAAACATCTTTTTTTTGTTCGGTTTTATTGAAAGCCTTTGCAATAATTTCCCCTGTATCTGAATTAAAAACAACAGCGCCGACAGGGACTTCATCGGCTTGAAAAGCTTTCTGAGCTTGTAAAAAAGCAACTTTTCTGATTTTTTCTCTTTCTTTTTTTCGCATTTCTCTATAATATAAAAGTCATGATGAAAAAGCAAGAACGAATTGCAAAAAGAATATCTGAAGCTGGTATTTGTTCCAGGCGTGAGGCAGAACGCTTGATTCTGTCAGGGCATGTTTCTGTAAATGGAAAAGTGTTGGAAACGCCTGCTTGTGTTGTAGATGACAACGATGTGATAGAGGTGGATGGAAAAGTTATTTCTTCTAAACCTGCCACACGAGTGTGGTTATATCATAAACCGGTCGGGTTGGTAACAACGGCACGTGATCCGCAAGGACGTCCTACTGTTTTCGGGGCACTGCCTAAGAATATGCCCAGAGTCATTTCTGTGGGACGACTAGACTTAAATTCTGAAGGTTTGCTATTACTGACAAATGACGGTGAATGGGCGCGTAAAATGGAATTACCTAGCTCTCATTTAAAACGGACTTATCGGGTGCGTGTTTATGGTCAAATTCCGAAAGATTTAATTGAACAATTAGCTAAAGGACGTATTGTGGCAGGGGTTCATTATGCTCCTTGTCAAGTTAAAATTGAAAAAGGAAAAGGATCTAATTCTTGGTTGACAATGACGTTGGAAGAAGGAAAAAATCGTGAGATTCGGCGTTTAATGGCTTCGTTTGGTATTCAGGTGGCACGTTTGATTCGGGTTTCTTATGGGGCTTATGAATTGGGGGATTTACCAAAAGGTGCAGTTAAGGAGGTTCAATGCGTATAATTTCAGGGACGAATAAAGGACGCATTTTAATGGCACCACCAGAAGGGACTCGCCCCACCGCTGACCGAGCCAAAGAAATGTTGTTTGATATGTTGGCTTCTTTTTTAATGAAAGAGGGAAAGTGTTGGGAAAATTTGAAATGGGCTGACGTATTTTCTGGTTCTGGAGCTGTTGGATTAGAAGCTGTTTCACGTGGTTGTAAGCAGGTTTATTTATTTGAAAATAATCCCATGGCTCAAAAAATTATTCGTCAGAATGGTAAAGGAATGAAGTTTGAATTATTGGGGGATGCTTTAAAACCAAAGACTACAAATACCCCGATGGATATTTTGTTTATGGATCCACCCTATGGTAAAGGGTTATGGGAAGTGGCTTTGCCTCAATTTTTGAAACAGGGATGGATTGATTCAAACACGTTGGTTATTATTGAAGAAGATAAAGTGAATCAAGTATCAATTCCAGCAGATTTTGTTTTACAGGAAAAGCGTTCTTCTGGACGCAATACTTTTTATTTTTTGAAATGGGAGGGGTAAAATGGATTTAAGACAAATGGCAAATGCAGCCAGAATGTTATCAGTAGAAATGATTGAGCGGGCAAAGTCCGGACATCCAGGGGTGGCTTTGGGGATGGCTGATGTCATGACGGTTTTGTGGACAAAATTTATGCATTTTGATATTCAAAATCCCACTTGGGAAAATCGGGATAGATTTGTTTTTTCCAATGGTCATGGGTCATCTCTTTTGTATTCTATTTTTTATTTGCTGGGTTTTCCAAAGATGACCTTGGATGAGCTGAAGAAATTTCGTCAATTGGGAAGTTTAACACCAGGTCATCCTGAAAAAGGAGAAACGGAAGGTGTTGATTTTTCAGCAGGTCCTTTGGGACAAGGTTTGGCTTCATCGGTGGGGATGGCTTTGGCTGCAAAAATTCAAAAAAAATCTCATAAGATTTATTGTTCTGTTGGAGATGGGTGCTTAATGGAAGGGGTTGCCCAAGAAGCAATTGCATTGGCGGGACTTTGGAAACTTGATAATTTAATCGTTCTTTGGGATAACAATGAAATTACAATTGATGGCAAGACATCTATCAGTTCTGCAACCAATATGAAGATGCGCTTTGAGGCTGATGGTTGGCAGGTTCTTCAATGTAATGGACATGATTTTATGGATATTGAACGGGTATTAACTGAGGCTCAAAAAACAGATAAACCTGTTTTAATTGATTGTAAAACAATTATTGGATTTGGGACACCAACGAAAGCTGGTACCTCTGCTAGTCATGGATCTCCTCTTGGAGCAGAAGAAATAGCAGGACTCAAACAAAATTTAAATTGGCCTTATCCTGCATTTGAAATTCCTGAAGAAGTTTTGTCCGATTGGCGTCAAGCGGGCAGACGTATGACTTCTGTAGAAGATAAAAAACAACCTCTTAAAATAGCTTTCTCTTTGAAAAAATTAATGAGTGAGTGGGTGATTGAAAAACCACAACTTTCTACACGAAAAGCAGGGCAAATGATTTTAGAATCCATTTTAAAACAGTCATCCAATGTAATTGGTGGATCGGCTGATTTAGGAGCTTCTAATCTGACAAAGACATCCCTGTCAAAGGAAATTATGCCCCCAGAGTATCAAGGCAACTATATCAATTATGGTATCAGAGAACACGCAATGGCGGCTATTACAAACGGATTAGCTGCCGATGGGGGATTTGTTCCATATGCCAGTACATTCTTTGTATTTTCGGATTATATGCGTCCTTCAATTCGCTTATCAGCCTTGATGAAATTACACGAAGTTTTTATTTTAACCCATGATTCTGTGGCTGTTGGGGAAGATGGTCCTACGCATCAGCCAATTGAACATTTGGCCTCTTTTCGTGCAATGCCTGATTTAACAGTTTTTCGCCCATGTGATGCTGTTGAAACAGCTGAAAGTTATACATTGGCTTTTCAAAAAATCAAAGGTCCTTGTTTAATTGTTCTTTCCCGTCAAAATTTACCGACTGTTCGAACGGAAATTAAGGAAAATAGGACGGCTAAAGGGGCTTATGTGATTAAAGAAGCTAAAGGAAAACGAAGTTTAACGATTATAGCGACTGGTTCCGAGGTTGCTTTGGCTTTACAGGTGGCTGAAAAGATTCCGGGTTGCGCAGTTGTTTCTATGCCATGTCAAGAATTATTTATGGCACAATCAACAACCTATCAAATAGAAGTTTTAGGTTCTGTACCACGTGTTGCGTTGGAAATGGCTACTTCTTTTGGTTGGCAAAAATGGGTGGGGGCTGAAGGCTTGATTATCGGTATAGATACTTTTGGAAATAGTGCTTCTGGAAATGATTTGATACAACATTTTGGTTTTACTGTTTCAGATGTTTTAAAACGGATTAAAGGTTGGCAAAAAACAAAAAAGAAATAATTTTTCATTTTTTACTTTCCTTTTTAATTTATTTAGGCTAAACTAAAATAAAAGGATTGGGGGAAGATGAGAGAGCCAATTTTAAAAGCAGTTGCAATGCCACCACGTGTTTTTTGGGCGCCGATGATTCCAGCGTTGGTGAATTTTGCTACCCAAGTGCCAATCATCTTTATTTGGATTGGACTTTTTCAAGGAAATCCTATTTGGGCTATTTGGACGATTTCAATTGTTCATATCTTTATTGTCATATATGGATCACGTGAACCGCACCTGTCGCATATGATGTTGGCGTGGGGACAAAATGGACCAACGACAACCAAAAATATTTATCATTCTAAAGGAAATAAGTTTGCACCATAGGAAGAAAAAATGTTGAATATTGATGCTGATGTTACAGATTTTATTTTAGAAACCGCAGGTTCTACCTCTACAATTTTGGCAGTGATAGGTGTTTTGTCAGCGATTTTATTGACATTTGTTTTTATTACCAAATTGGGTGAATGGGTTTTACCAAAGCCTAAAGAAACACGCTTGGCAAATTTTTTACCTTTTGATAATTTGGATGAAGATGGGGCAACAATTCATCTGCATACAGGAGGACTGGCTCGTGTTTATGAAGTCAAAGGAGCAGATATGACTTTATTGTTGCCGGAAGACAGAATCGCTTTAATGGATGCTAGAAAGCGTTGGATTGATTCTATGGCAGAGTTGGAAATTACTTCGCGTATGATTACCATTCGTGAAAAGGTAGAATTGTCAGAAGCCGAGGCTTTTCAAGATAATAAACTGTTAAAGGCTGTTTCAGAAAAATGGATGGAAAGTCTGCATCGCATTTTTAAGAATCGTCATTACATTATCATTTCAGTCAATGATCGTAAAGAGGCGATGAAAGATTTGGATCAGGCCAGTAATGCATTAACCAGTATTTTGGATGCGTATGAGCCTCAACTTTTGAGTGAAACAAACAATTTAGAAACACGTGATAAAAGTCCTTTTTGGTTGTTTGCCAAGATGTGTTCTCCTTTATCACGGCCAGAGCCTATGGTACATGCGGAAAAGGGGGAATACTTAAATGACCTTTTAACAGCCGATTATGTTCACTTTACCAAAGATGATGGGATTATTCGTTTCTTTAACGGGGAACGTGAAAAGTTGGCAGCCACAATGGGCATTCGTCGTCCGGGTGATTTTATGGATGAACAAATGATTGCTGATTTTTTAAGTTTGGATGTGGAATTGACTTTATTACATAATATTAAGCCAGTACCATCAGTTAAGGCTTCTGCTCTTTTAATACAACAAAGGAAAATGGCTTATTTAACCACCTTTTCCCAGTCAGTGATGCAACAGTATGGAATGGCGTTGGAAGAATTGGATGCCTCGGATGCTAATGCTCAAACATTGAATGAGTATGCCCAGAGTATAATTATATTCGGGGATACCGAAGAAGAAATTAAATTTGGTGTAGAAGAGATTGAACGGTTGTGTCGTTTGTATAATGTAACACCTATTAGGGAAGGTTGGGCAGCACAAGCAGTCTTTTTCAGTCAATTCCCCACTTATGATGTTTACCCCAGAACTTATCTTTATCTTTCACGTGTTGTGGCGTGTGCCGGTTTGATTGATAAAGCCCCAGAAGGACGTATGAAATCTGATTGGGGTCCAGTGCCTTTAAGTTGGTTTCGTACAATTACAGGAACACCATATGCCTTTCAATTCCATGTGACAGAAGAACAATACGCGGTGGCTCATACTGCTTTAATCGGACCAACAGGTCAAGGTAAAACGACTTTTTTCAGCTTTATGGCTGGACAGGCAATGCGGATTCCAGATTTGAATGTGTATTTCTTTGACCGCAATAACGGTGCTAAAGTGTTTGCGACTTTACAAGGCTCTCCTTATGTCAAGTTTGATGGTGGGGAAGAATCGGTTTCATTGAATCCTTTTGCTATTCCTGATACGCCTGATAACCGAGCTTTTTTACGTTCATGGATTCGGGATATTACTGGGGGAAAAGATGCAGTATCAGAAGCTGAAATTGCGCGTGCCGTAACCACTGCTTTTGAATATTTACCTCAAGATCAAAGATTGTTAAAGAATTTATATAAATCCTGTTTTGGACCGAACAGTTATATGCGTCGTGAATTGAATCGTTGGATTGATACAGATCAATATGGACGTATTTTTAACTCACCCACAGATAACTTGGATTTGGATTCACGCTATATGGGATTTGACTTTACGACTATTTTCCAAGATGCGACATTGGCACCTGCGGTCATCAGTTATGTGATGCATCGGATTCATACACTGGCAACGGCAAAAGGAACGCCGACCATGATTATGATTGATGAAACGGCACCTATGTTGGAACACCCGATGTTCCGTGAAAGTTTTATTGTGGGATTACGTGAAGGACGTAAAAAACGTCAGGCCTTTTTGTGCGCCTTCCAGCAACCGAAATTTTTGGATGAAAATGGGTTGGGTGATGTGATTCGTGGTCAGTGTCAGACAGTTGTCTTTTTCCGAAATCCTCAAGCGAATGAATCTGATTATGCGACTTGGAATTTA
Source organism: Alphaproteobacteria bacterium (assembly GCA_045617605.1). Classification (GTDB taxonomy): domain Bacteria; phylum Pseudomonadota; class Alphaproteobacteria; order CAAHEQ01; family UBA3637; genus UBA3637. The sequence continues at coordinate 7,548 of JAZLIX010000084.1, forward strand.
ACACCACGTGAAATGAATTTCGTGTTGGGTAAAGAGTTTGTGGACAGGAAATATGCTATTTTAGTATCACGTCCTGCTATTCATGAATCGGTTATTTTGGATGTGGATTTATCAGGGCTTGGACCTTACCTTAAAATTTATTCTTCAGGAAATAAGAATGTGTTGCTGACTGAACGCTTATCCAAAGAAATATCGGATACCGACCAATTAGTTCAAGAATATCTGAAACGCGCTTAAACTGTTTTGTCTTCGTCTAATAAAATGACACTGCCAGAGGCAAAGGGAATCATCAGTCGTCGAATAATTTTACCGTTGGGTAAATACAAGAAAATTTCTTGTGTTTCTGACAGGCTGGAAAATTGGCCTTTTTGTTGCTTTTTATATTGCGCAAAATCCATTACACGATTCATCAGTCCCTTTTCTTGAACTCTGTCCAAAAAGTCTTCATAAGAAGGATTGTTTTTCAACCACTTTTCATCTAAATTCCAAAATTTAGCAAAAGCCTTTGAACAGCTCATCATTTGTCCTTTAGCACTGAATAAGCATAACGCACAAGGTAATTCCTGACATAATCTTTTATGTGCTTTTGCCACTTCACGAATCACCGAGTGGAGTTCTTCTTCTGTATGTGTTTCTTGACCATATGTTAGGGTGTAAGCAGTGTCTTCCATTTTAAAAAGTCGGCTTACCCAATGCAGAGCATTCAAAGTTTTAGCTTCTTGCCCAACGGCAGTGTTGGCAAATAAAGATTTATCTCCAGGACCACGGATAAAAGCAGGAAAGGGTAAAGCTTCCCATGCACTTTCCAATAATTCTTTTTGATGAGAAAGCAGGGTGTTTTTTTGTTCTTCTTCCATAGCTTTTATTTGGAAATCTGTCATATCAGTCCACCATAAAATTAGGGCTCCTTTTTCATCCAATTGTCCCCGAATTAAAAAGGTCCTGTTTTGAAAAGAAATAATTTCCTTAAAGGGTGTTTTTCGTGATTGAAGTTGATAGCATTTTTCCTTTAAAAGGTCTTGAACTGATGTTGGAAATACATTTAAAAAATCATTCCAACCATTGGGACGTTTAATCCCCAACATCAGACAAAGTGTCTTATTGATTTGAATGTGTTCTTTTTGAACATAAATTAGACCTATCGGACTATTTAAAAGTAGGTTATGTTGAATTCTGAAATTATGGCGTAATTGCTTTGTCCGTATCAAATGATACAGAATAGCAATTCCTAATCCCAAGGCACCACAAATCGGGGAAAGTAAAATTTCCATTAAATCCATTATTCTTTCCTTTCAGGACGCCTAAAAGCAAAAGCCTCCGTAACATGCTCTGGTAAAATATTTTCAGAAAAAGACATATCAGCAAGGGTACGTGCTACACGAATCATCCGATGAAATCCCCGTCCTGAAAGTTGGCTTTTTTCAGCCATTTGAATCAAGTGTTTGCGTGCCTCTTCAGTCAAACGGGCCGTTTGTTCCAATTCGGTTCCGTCAATTTCGGCGTTCAAACGTTTTTGACGCCTGGCTTGAAAAGCCCGCGCTTTTTTAACACGTTCCAAAATTATGGCCGAGCTTTCTGCAGGTCCTAAACTGCCTAAAGTCCAAGGCGACAATAAGGGGACTTCAATTTGTAAATCAATACGATCTAACATAGGTCCTGAAATTTTGGCTTGATATTCTTCGGCACATTTTGGGGCTCTGGAACAACTTCTTCCTGGGACACCTAAATAGCCACAGCGACAAGGATTCATAGCAGCAATTAATTGAAAACGGGCAGGATAGGAAATATGTGAATTAGCTCTGGCAACTGAAACCGTTCCTGTTTCCAGTGGTTGACGTAAAGCCTCTAATGTTTGGCGTGAAAATTCAGGGAGTTCATCTAAAAATAAAACTCCTCTATGTGCCAAAGAAATTTCCCCAGGTTTAGCTCGCATACCACCACCTACCATAGCGGGTGTAGAGGCAGAATGGTGAGGTGCACGATAGGGTCGTTGGGTAATCAATTGACCATCTTTTAAAAGTCCTGCCACTGAATGAATTTTACTGATCTCCAACAGTTCTTCTGCAGAAAGTTCTGGTAAAATGGATGGTAAGCGTGAAGCCAGCATTGATTTACCAGATCCTGGTGGACCTATCATCAATAAGTTGTGTCCACCAACTGCTGCAATTTCTAAAGCCCGTTTGGCACTTTCATGGCCTTTGACATCTGCCATATCTAAAGTATAAGGGGTTTGTGTTAGGGTTTGCATTGCTACAGGGGGAACGATAACGGAAGTCCCTTTAAAGTGTTGAATCAGTTGTAGTAAATTTTGGGCAGGGACTAAATCTTTTGTGCCAGACCACAGAGCTTCTTGGACTTGGGGGGCTGGACAAACAAACCCCATTTCATATCCTACCGAGGCCATACTAGCTGGTAAAATACCTGAAACTGGTCGAACAGTTCCATCCAAACTCAACTCACCCATCATCAAACAGTTTAATAATCGATCAGCAGGAAAAATTTCCATAGCCCCCAACAAAGCCATTGCAATTGGTAAATCGTAATGGGTTCCTT
>JAZLIX010000085.1:0-6459 GCA_045617605.1 Alphaproteobacteria bacterium
TTAACAATTACTGATACAATTCCAATACCTAAATCAGTTTCAAGTTGTTGTAATTTTTTATAGAAATTTATTATTTTATTGGACATTTTTAAACCTCGTAAAACAATGAATGCTTGGAAAAACACGAAAGTCCAGTGAAAAAGTAAAATTTTATAAATTGTTCGCTGTCCTTGCTTTTTCATACAGTTATAGCTATACTTTAGAAAAAGGATCAAAAATCATGGCGCAAGATAAAAAGACAGAAGAAAGAGAGTATTTAAACTATTTTTTAGCTTCAGATGAAGGTAAAGAATGGTATAGACAGAACGACATAGTATCCTGCCAAGATGCTGAACCTCCTGATTTTATCTTCACAACAAAAAACAATCAAAAAATTGGATTAGAAGTCACAAAATTTATTGTAAAAAGTAAACATGGTCAAGCTTTACGACATCTCATGACAATTGGCAATCAAGCCCGTCAATATGCTAAACAAGAATATGACTTAAATATTTCTATTTTGATTGATAAATGGAATAAACGCAAATGGTGTGCAAGAACTTACCAAGAAAAGATGGATGCTATTTATAATCCTGGTTTCTGGGATATTTATAATAAAAAAGCCATAAAAGAAGGAATAAAAAGTATTATTGACAGGAATGTCGAAAATTTAAAGCGCTGGCCCCGGTTTGTTAAAGAAAGTATTCTTGTGCAAAATGAATACTTTAATATTTCTATCAGTGGTTTTGAAAACATGGACGGTAAATTTGACTGTCACGTGAACAATGAGTGTTATAGTAAGGAAAACCCTTTCGACGAACTACAAGAAACCATTGATAAGAAAAACGCAAAAATCCACGATTATCTAAAACATTGTGATAAGTGTTTTTTATTAATTTACTTACCGGATGTGGCTCATGGCAATTATTGCCATTTCACAAAGAAACTAAAAAACTATGTTTTCCGTTCGAACTTTAAGTCTTGTTACATCATTAAATGGGATAAAATATTCACAAACGATAATTTTATTCAAAAATTACACTGTAAAAAATATCTTCTGAGAAGATTTTTTACTTTTATTAAACTAAAAATTGTTAGTTTTTTTAAATTCAAATAAAACTTCTTGCAGTAAAAACAAAAGTCCGCTATACTAATTTCGTTCAGACTGCCCGTCTGAACTGTGGATTTGATAGTCCGAAAGCCAATACGGGCATACATCGGCATATCTTGTGCCAAATGTTTGTCATAGGCATCTATCCTTTATGGGTGGATGCCAGTGAATATGGGTTCGCCCAAATAAACTGGGCTATCTTCGTATTGGTTATAGCTATCAACATCCACCCGCCTGTAAATGGCGGGTTTTTGGTAGGGCTGATATGAGGATCTATGGGGCAGATTTGCGTCTTTTTCGGTCATCGCTTTATTCTTGATAAAAGTCCGGTTAAGGCCCGTTTAACGACTGTCATTTTGGACTTAATTCGCAACAAAAATGTGGATGAGTTTTGGTTGGGCGGCTATGGCGATTTTGATCATCTGGTCTTTGAAGTTTTAGGCGACATCAAAAAGGAATATCCGGCCATCAACAGGGTTTTGGCGTTGGCATATTTTCCAAAGGATCAAGAGGACTATGATTGGAAAAAGTGCCTTTATGACCATGTTTTTTGCCCTGAGGGAATTGAGGAAGGGCCTTTGCGCTTTGCTATTTGCCGGCGGAATAAGTGGCTGGCCCAAAATGCGGATTTTGTGGTGTGTTATGTGGACACTAAAAGCGGTGGCGCTTATCAAGCCATACGAATTGCTAAAAGCGCTGGTAAAACGATTATCAATTTGGCAGGCCGGTAGTTTTCTCTTGAGATTTTAGGTGTTCTATTTTATAATAGGGGTATTGAATAAGGAGCCAACATGCCATCAAAGTTTTTATACAAATTACGCAATCGGTTTTTAAAACCCTATCATACGGGGTATCTGCCAGAAAAAGACGGACACGAAATTTACTTTCAAGAAGCCGGTAATCCCAAGGGAATTCCTGTCATTACTTTTCATGGTGGTCCGGGCGGAAGCGCTGGGATTAGTTATGCTTATTCCTATAACCGCAAAAAATATCGGATTATCATGTTTGACCAACGGGGTTGTGGGCTAAGCAAAGCAAAAAACCCTTTGTATAAAAATACGATACAGGATACTGTGGCGGATGCAAAGCGCCTTTTGGACTTTTTGGGTATTAAAGAAAAGGTGGTGGCGGCCGGTTGCTCCTATGGTTCAACCTGTGCGATTTTATTTGCCGAGACCTATCCCGAGCAAGTCCGGATGTTGTTGGTGAATGCTATTTTCTTGGGCCGCAAGCAAGATTCAGAAACCTTGACACCCGTTGCCAAATACTTCTATCCGGATATGTTGGACGACCTGTATAAAGTGGCCAAGACAAAGAATTTGGATGCTTATTTCGGCAAACTGATTCTGTCGAATAAAAAGGCCGATAATGTTAAGGCTATGAAGTATTATAAGACTTTTGAACGTGTCACAGGCGGGGCTGACCTCAGTTATCATTTTAAGGACGAAGAATATACGGATAAGGCTATCGGTAAATTCAAGATTTTTATGCACTATCAAATACATAACGCCTTTTTAAAGGAAAATCAGCTGTTAAAGGACGCTAAAAAGATTACGCATATTCCAGCCCAAATTTACGAAAATCGGTGGGACCCATGTTGCCCGCCGTATCAAGCGTTTGAACTGCATCAGGCTTTGCCGAAATCCAGGTTGCATATGGTTCCCTCTCAGGGGCATATCAGCGACAAAATGTTTTGGCAAATGTATGTGGATAACCTGAACGATTACAAAGAAGTCAAATGATTAAGGTCCTGTTTGTATGCTTGGGGAATATCTGCCGGTCGCCGATGGCACAGTTTGTGTTTCAAAACCTGGTCCATGAAAAAGGCTTGGACGGAGAGTTTGAGATAGATTCGGCCGGCACCGAAGGGTATAACGAAATGTGTCATGCTGGTATTCATCCCAGGACAAAAGAGATGTTGCAATCCATGCATATTCCCTTTACAGAGCATTATTCCAGACAAATGGTGCCCAAAGACTACCATAATTTTGATTATATTCTCTGTATGGATAGCTCTAATATCATAGGTATTAAAGAAATTATTGGAGGGGACTCCAAGCACAAAATCCACCGATTACTGGACTTTACCAAAAATCCCCGAGATATTCGTGACCCTTGGTACACCGGCAATTTTGATGAAGCCTATTGGGATATTTATGAGGACTGTGTGGCATTTTTAGAGAGTATTAGTAATTGTCATATTTGACGTATTTTTCTGTTTTGGTAGGAACTTCAAATTGCTTTTTTAATTCATCAAAATGCTTTAAATTATACTCTGCAATTGCACCTTTTCTAGCACTAATCCGTTGTTTCAAAATGTCATCTGGCACATTCAAAAAATGTATAACAGGATTGAATCCCAAATCCTTTGCCCTTTGTGTTGCTTCATCCCGACTAAGCTTTGTCCAAAATCCCATGTCGAAAATAATGGATTTTCCGTTTTGGGCATATTCTTCTGCTTTTTTCCACAGATACTCTATAGTTTCAGAAAAACACTCGTCCCAATTTTGTTCATATTCTTCTTTGGAAAACAGCTTCATACACCACTCATCGGGATTGAGGTGAATTGCCTCCGTTTCTTTGGAGAGTTTTTGTGAATAAGTTGTTTTACCCACCCCCAAAAATCCACAAATAAGATAGCAAGTTGGTAAGCTCATTTGTCCATTTCCTTTAAAATTTTTGCCACTTCCTGCGGATATTTATGCTTGGTTTCTGGGCCACCTAAATGTTGAGCAAACAAAATGGGCGTATCCAAAGTAATATCTAGGTAATGAACACGCATTTGTCTTAGTGCTGTTTCCATATCCGGTGTATGCTCATCATATCCGTCAATTTCGATAGCTTGGCGCAGAGGGACATAATACACATGTGTCACATAAACAACCTCAGCCCACTGTTCTTTTGGACAGTCTTTATAGACCAAAAAACCTTTATGAATAAAGCCTTCATTTAGACGAAAAGTGGAAGTTTTTTCTCCGTTCAAAAGGGCTGGCCAACGCCTTTCCACTAAATGCAACCATTGTTGCTTTGGGGAGAGAGCATGTTCCATAAATCCTTTAATAATCTCGGCAGTTTCTTCGGGTGTTTGGGTATCATTATTGATGATAAAGTCGGAATAGGAACGATTTTGATATCCCTCCTCATACATCTCTTTGATTCTGTTTCGTTCCCAATCGTCCAGTTCTCGTGTGCCACGATTCTTTAAACATTCTTCCAAACTGGGCGCAAGGGTAATGTTCAAAAATTTCGTTGTATCATCCGCTATAGAGGACCATTTTTTATAACTGTTTTCGCTGATAGGATAGGCAAATATAACTGTTTCGTATTGACGAGATTGCTTCAAAGCTAAGAGTGTTTCATTTAAGCGTTTTTGGCGTTCTGCCCAACCATCCTGCATAGAAAGTCCCAATTTTGCTTCTTCCTCATCACTCATCAGCTCATCCACCTCAATAAAGGTAGCATTTGGCAACAGGTTTACCAAAATCTTTGAAACAGTTGTCTTGCCTGAATTGAGTGGCCCATTGATGTTCAATATTAGCATTAAAACTCCTTGTGATTGCTTTCATCCTAACCAAACCGCACATAAAAGTCAATCCTTTCGGGCTAAACATACTCGGCCAGGTTGATGATTTTCTTTTTGTGTTTTTTGATTTTCCTATTTTTCAATACGATTAAAAGCGTTGGCAGGATGATTTGCGCCAAGAGTTTAAGTTGTTTTTCCATACTCACCTCTTATCAAAAGTGATAGATGTCTTGGGGGATGATTCAACCCAAGCGTTCAGGTCGGCTATATCATAAAAACTGTGGCCTCTGACTTTTCTAAATTTAGGGCCGGATCCATCTACCCTGTATTTTTGTAAAGTTCTTGGTGCCAATCCCAAATAAGTTGCGGCATCCTTGGTGGTATAAAATCGCTGTTGCACTTTCAATTTTTCCATGTATCGTCCTTTCAAATTATTGTACGCGTCACCATACATGCTCTAATTTACAGATTTATCAACTTATTTTATTGAAAAACACTTTTTCAGGGGGAAAAAGTGTGATTTTTTACATTTTTTCCCATGCAAAAAGTGTAATTTATCTCTCTCAAGGGAGAATAAAACGCGTATTTTTGATGATAAATGACACTATTTTTGCATACAATTCATTTGCAAAAGTAAATGACTATATGTTCTTTCCGTAGAAAATAAAAATACCTCCACCAATTTAAGATTAAACCTTTCTTTTGAAAAGTTTTTTTATTGCCTTAAAATCAGGGTTGCGGGGAAGTGTTGCGGGCAACCCGTCAAAGTTGCCCATCATAGAAAAATAACCATCCAACATTTTGAAACATTTTTTGCCAATCATTGACACTTATATTTTGAATATTTGTCTCATTTCAGCCTATTCTCAAAAGATGACATTTGACTCTTTAAACTTTTAATCTTCTGTCAATTTATACACATAAGAATTTCTTAATTGTTCGGATAATTCTTGTAATTCTTTTTTAATTGGATAATTAATTTTGGCTAATTCAGAATACATCACCTGAATATCTTTACGCTTGCCATAGATTCTCTGACCAACACCTTGGTCTCTCCAACCACAGAGGGCATTTTGATATTCAGGTGGAATCTTCACCTCAACCGCTTTAGTTTCAAACGTATGATGGAACGAATGAAACACTTTGGACTTTTCTGAAATCCCAATAGTGTCCAAATATCTTGCAAACCATCTTTGTACTCTGGCTGAATATCCATTATGTTTTACGGGATGCAGTTCACTAAAGAGTTGCTTTTGTTTATTCTTGACTTGGAATTTAACATATCTTAAAAATCCTAAATCTATTAATTTTGGATGAACAGGTATAATTCGGACAGATGATTCATTTTTGGTAGATTTTGTTTTATTGTTGTGATTGACATAAAAGCAGACAATTCCTTTCTGAACAATAATATCAGATACATCCATTTGACAAATTTCATTTAATCTCATTCCTTGGAATAGTGCTATCAATGGTACAAAAAACTTCGCCGCATTTGTTCGTAATTTGGGATTAGGATAGGTGTTGGGATTAAAAATTGTGTGTAAATCTTTTGGGGTAAATGGTTCTCTGATAAGCGTATTTTTTCGTGTTGGTATATCTACAAAGAGATTGTAGTTATTTTCAATAATTTCTTCTTTTTCAGCGTACCTCATAAACTCTTTAAAAGTATTTAGGTAATTTTGAATGGTTGTTCTGGAAATGCAATTTTTGGGACTATCTGTGAGAATTTTATAGATAGATTCTTCTTTATCTAAAATCTCATTCCATCTTTTAGGAACCCTATAAATTTGTTCAGATAATCTGCGACAGTCTTGTTTTGTAATTTCTTCAATATAGTCTTTTT
>JAZLIX010000086.1:0-7702 GCA_045617605.1 Alphaproteobacteria bacterium
ATTCTGAGCATAGCGAAGAATCTAAAATCCTTCATATTCGTTCAGGATGACAAAATTTTCCTGTCATTCCTACCCACCCCTTTCTGTCATTCTGAGCATAGCGAAGAATCTAAGATCCTTCATATTCGTTCAGGATGACAAAATTTTCCTGTCATTCCTACCCACCCCTTTTTGTCATTCTGAGCATAGCGAAGAATCTAAGATCCTTCATATTCATTCAGGATGACAAAATTTTCCTGTCATTCCTACCCACCCCTTTCTGTCATTCTGAGCATAGCGAAGAATCTAAGATCCTTCATATTCATTCAGGATGACACATTTTTTTGTTATTCTCTCTTTTCTCAGAATGATAAAAATGGTTAAAAAAGTATTAACAAAATAAAAAAGTTTAAAAAAGGGCTTGATTTTTACACTGGAAAGGTTAAACCTAACCCACGTGATAGCTTCTGATTGTTGAATATATCGATTATGCAACAAGAAGGGGTAAAAGTTAACTTTTAAAATGAAAAGGAAAATAAAAATGATGAAAAATGAAAATGGTCGTTCAATGGTTGAAATGTTGGGTGTTTTGGCCATTATTGGTGTTTTATCGGTGGCAGGTATTGCTGGTTATTCCATGGCGATGAAAAAATATCGTACAAACGAAATTTTGAATGCTGCTTCTCAATTGGTGATTTTGGCTCAAGCTCAAAATGGTGGTACTGGCGGTGAAGCTAATCTGCAAGATTTGGGATATAAAGCAAATCAAGGTCCTGCTGGTGTGACTGGTATGACAGCAAATTGTGATTCTGCTGGTAACTGTGTGGTAACTGGTGGTGAAGGTGAATCATGGGACGCTGCTGCAGACGCAGCCAACGGTAATGGTTTCTATACACTTAGCTAATCATAACTATAAATTATCCTAGAGAATCTCTCTAGGATAATTGTATTTTAGGAGGTAAAAATGTTACACGCTGAATCTGGTCGTTCAATGGTGGAAATGTTGGGTGTTTTGGCCATTATTGGTGTTTTATCGGTGGCAGGTATTGCTGGTTATTCCATGGCGATGAGAAAATATCGTGCCAATGAAATTATTTCGACAGCTTCTGTACTTTATATGTTGGCTGAAGCTGGAAATCTTTCTGGTAATTTGACTGGGGCTGCTTACGCAGAGGGGGATACTGTAACTTTAGATCAAGTTAATATTAAAAAGCCATTTAATACTATTAATATGACTTATACAAATAAAGTTGTTACGGTGACAGGTGCTGGTACTGATTTGTGTTCCACCATTCAAAGTACCTTTGGTACAGATCATGATTTTACAATTACTTGCTCATAATTCTGAAATGTAATAAAAAATTCCCCTATTTTTTAGGGGAGTTTTTTTATTTTTGTTAACTTCAGTCATTCTGAGCATAGCGAAGAATCCCCCCTTTCCAGTCATTCTGAGCACAGCGAAGAATCTCCCCTTTCCAGTCATTCTGAACACAGCGAAGAATCTCCCCTTTCTAGTCATTCTGAGCACAGTAAAGAATTCCCCCTTTTCAGTCATTCTGAGCACAGTAAAGAATCCCCCCTTTCCAGTCATTCTGAGCATAGCGAAGAATCTCCACTTTCCTGTCATTCTGAACGTAGTGAAGAATCCAAGATACTTCACGTTCGTTCAGGATGACAAATAAACAAATTGCCCAAGACTGACAATAAAAAAATCCCCCCTCAAAACGGGGGGGAAAATAATCTTGTAAAACTTATTTTGCCCGTTCCACGTAACTGTTGTCAATGGTGGACACAACAATCTTTTCCCCAGCATTGACAAAGGGTGGAACAGTTGTTCGAATCCCATTTTCCAAAACAGCTGGTTTATAAGAGGAAGTCACAGTCTGATTCTTCAGGGCTGGCTCAGTCTCTGTAATTGTTAAGACCACATGCGGTGGTAAATTAACTGACATAGGTTTTCCTTCAATAAAGTTCACTGTGACAGGCATATTGTCCTGTAAATAAAGGGCTTTGTCCCCCATTGTCTCGGCAACAATTTCAAATTGGTCATAAGTTTCGGAATTCATAAAGCACAACTTTTCGCCATCACGATACAAATAAGTGCAATCAAATTCTTCACTCATCAACTTTTCCACAGTATCAGCAGTCCGCCAACGTTGTTCAGTCTTTAATCCTGAATCCACACCACGCATTTCCACCTGAATAAAGGCACCACCTTTTCCTGGGGTAATAATGTTGATTTTTGTGACCAAGTATTGTTTACCATTGTGTTCAATGACCCAACCTGGACGAATTTGGTTTGCTTGTTGCTTCATTTTATGATTTCCTTTCTTGCAAAAATTGATAAAGTAAAGTATACTCCAATTAGAAAGGAAAGTCAAGATGTATAATTGGTGGAAGCCTGATTTGTATTTAAAAAATGCTCACTTAAGGTTGGCACGAAGGATAGTCGTTCAAACAATTCGGAAATACTTTAATCGCCAAGGATTAATCGAGGTCGATACCCCCGCCTTGCAACCGGCCCCCAGTGATGAAGTGCATTTAAAGTGCTTTCAAACAGGGGATTTTTATTTGCATACCAGTCCAGAACTGGCGATGAAAAAACTGTTGGTGGCTGGCGAAAAGGCGATTTTTCAAATTTGCCATGCCTATCGGGATGAGCCTGTTTCGGAAACCCATTCCCCAGAATTTACAATGTTGGAATGGTATCGTGTGGGGACGGACTATCACGCCATGATGAAGGATACGATTGCAGTTGTTCGGGCTTGTTGCAGGGCCTGTGGTATACAAGAGCTAAAACATAACGGGCGCACTTGTAATCCTTTTCAAAAATGGCAAAAATTGACGGTAGCACGGGCTTTTAAAAAATATGCGGGTGTCAATTTGTGGGCAAAAGATTTACGCTCAGAAGCTGAACGAATTGGTATTGAATGCTCAAATACCGATACCTGGGAAGATATTTTCTTCCGTATTATGTTGAATAAAGTGGAAGACAAATTAGGGGATGATGTTCCGACGATTTTGTGTGAATATCCAACTCAGCTGGGGGCCTTGGCTCGTGCAAAGCCCTCTGACCCAAAGGTTTGTGAACGCTTTGAGGCTTATGCTTGTGGCGTGGAATTATGCAATGCTTTTTCGGAATTGAATGACCCTAAAGAACAACGGGAAAGATTCAAAGCTAATTATGCCGAACGCAAACGTCTGTATGGTTGGGATGACCCGATGGATGAGGATTTTTTGCAAGCGCTGGAATATGGTATGCCTGATGCCAGTGGTAATGCGTTGGGTGTGGATCGTGTGATTATGCTTATTACCAATGCCGAAAAGCTTTCCGATACCCAATGGGTCCCTTGCAAGAATCTGAAGAAAATGTTATAATGTGTTCTTAAATGAAAGGATTTATAATGGTAAAAGGATTATTTACAAGTTTAGAAGAAATTGGATTTCAAGAAAAGTATATCAAGGGAAATGTAAAACCTCCTCGTGATCCAAATGTTGGACGTTTTCCTGATAAAAAGCCTCCCGTTTGTGTTTCTAAAAAACAAAACAATGGAATGTCAAAGGCGCATTTCAGACAATTTACTCGATAACAAAAAACGCCCTTTAAAAGGGCGTTTTCTTTTTTTGCTAACAGAATTAAAAACCTTCTGTCAAATAACGTTTCCGTTGATTTTTACGTGTTCTGCGGATACATTCTTCCAATTTACGTTTTTTGCGTTCACATGGTTTTTCATAGAACTTACGCATACGTAATTCTCTCATCAAACCATCTTTTTGAAGTTTACGCTTTAAAACGCGGATACCTGCTTCCACATTATTTTCGCGAACAACGATTTTCACTGACAATCCCTCCTTTCGGGAATCTAAAATTAAACTTATTTTTCCATTATAACGGATTTAAAAGCAAAAAGCAAGACTTTTTATTCTCCCATTAGCTTATTCCACCAACCACCTTTTTTGGGACTGGTGCTTTCTGTGGATTGAGGCTCTTCCTTTTTCTCTTCAACTTTTGTTTTTTCTTTTACCTTTTGTGTAGATTCTTCCAGTTTGATAACAGGTTCTTTTTCCACAGTATCGGCAGTTTTTTCACCTTCAGCTAAAGACTTTTGTTCCACAACTTTGAACTTTTCTTCGCTGGAACGATTATCATGACGACGTCTTTGATGCCGACGATTACTCCGTCCTGAATTTTCTTTATTTTCTGATTCAGCTGTTCCTTCCGTTTTGACAGGCATTTCGACTGCAGGACCACGTTCATAACTTGGACCAGGGGCAGGGGGTACACCTACTTTAACCCCATCTTCACGAATACGTTCCAATTTGAAATCGCCTGATTTAATTAAAGTTTCATCAGCTTCAATTTGAATACGAACATTATATTTTTTTTCTAGTTCAATCAGGTAATTGCGCTTATGGTTGCCCATATAAATGGCAATTTCTTGTGGCACCATTAAAATCAAAGTTGATTTTTCAAAGCGTCCACAGGCTTCTTCCAACATTCTTAAAGCATGCATAGCGCAAGATTCAACAGAACGACGCACACCTTTACCGGCGCAGTAAGGACAAGGATGATAGCTAGACTCAATAAAGCTGGAATGCAATCGTTGACGGGACATTTCCATCAATCCAAAGCCTGACATTTTACCCACTTGAATACGGGCTCTGTCCCGACGTAAAGCCTCTTTCAACTTACGTTCAACAGCGGCATTATTGCGTGGCTCATCCATATCAATAAAGTCAATGACTATCAATCCAGCCATATCGCGTAAACGCAACTGTCTGGCTAATTCTTCACAAGTTTCCAGATTTGTACGTAAAGCAGTTTCTTCAATATCATGTTCACGTGTAGCACGTCCAGAGTTCACATCTACAGCGACCAAGGCTTCTGTCTGATCAATAACCAAATAACCACCAGAATGCAATTGTACAATATTGCTATGAATAGATTCCAACTGTTGTTCTACATGATGTTCCAAAAATAAAGGTTGTTTTCCTTTATGCAGTTTCACTTTTTTGACTTGTGCAGGAATCAGCATTTTGACGAAAGCACGAGTTGTCTTAAAGGCCTCTTCTCCGTCCACCCAAATTTCATCAATATCGGTGGTAAAGCCATCCCGTAAGGAACGTTTAATAATATCGCCTTCTTCGTGAATCAATTTTGGGGCAATGGATTTTAACGTCAATTCTCTGATATGACTCCACGTTTTAATTAAATAATCATAATCGCGCTTGATTTCTGATTTTGTTTTTCCTTGACCAGCCGTCCGAATAATGACGCTCATTCCTTCTGGAATAGGTAGTTTATCCACGATTTTACGTAATTCTTTACGGTCTTTTCCATTGGAAATTTTACGGGAAACGCCCCCCCCATGACTGTTATTCGGCATTAAAACACTGAAACGTCCTGCTAAAGACAAATAGGTTGTCATAGCAGCCCCTTTGTTTCCACGTTCTTCTTTAACAGCTTGAACTAACATCACTTGACCAGTGTGAATGACTTCTTGAATTTTATATTTTTTCAAAAAGGTAGGTCTATGATGATGAACAGTATCTTCATTTTCATGTACTAATTCCACATCCGAGACAGGTGTGTTTGACTCATTTTGTTCATTTTCCTCTTTGTTCTTAGAAGATTCGACTTCATCAATTTGACGTTTTAATTCTTCGCGATCTGCCACAGGAATCTGATAATAATCTGGATGAATTTCCCCAAAAGCTAAAAATCCATGACGATTACCACCATACTCCACAAAGCAAGCTTGTAAAGAAGGCTCGACACGAACAACTTTTGCTAAATAAATGTTTCCTTTAATTTGTTTTTTTATGTTGGTATCAACGTCTAATTCCTCTACACGTCCATTCTCCAACACGACCACGCGGGTTTCTTCCGGATGCGTGGCATCAATAAGCATTTGTTTTGACATAATTTCTCCAATCTTTGATAACAAGGGGTAACCCCTTTTTTTAACAGCAAACCGGCACAAGCCAAACAGGCCAGAGATAAAGCATAAAAATAAAATTCCATATTCTTCATTTCCCTTTTCCGGTTTAAAAATTCATTTTGGCAATTTTTCTATTGCACTTTTTATTATAACAAGATATAACAAAATAAGCAAGTTTTTTTTAAAAAGGGAAAAATATTTGATGCGTTGGATTAAAAAGGTGCTGTTGCTGTTTTTATTGTTTTTAGCAAGTGTTTGTTCAGCTCAAACGATTGAAAGTGTTCGAATGTCTCAAACACCCACAGAAGGAGTACGTTTTGTGGCGGATTTGGATCAAAAGGCAGAAGTGAAAGTTTTTCGTTTGGAAAATCCATCTCGTTTAGTCATGGATTTTGCAGGAACACGATTTGGTCAACAAACAGCCCTTTCTTCAGTGGGGTTTATCAAAGGTATTCGGGCAGGTACTCCTGATGCTAAAACGGCTCGTATAGTTTTGGATTTGCCAGATTTTGAATTGACAGAAAAACATTTTTTACTTTCCCCACAAACAGGTAATAATTGGCGCTTTGTACTGGATATGGATAAAACAGGGCAGAAAATTGAACAAAAAACATCCTCTTCTACCACAAAAACACCCAACAAGAAAAAAGTGGTTGTGTTAGACCCAGGTCATGGGGGGCAAGACCCTGGTGCGATTTCTGTTTCAGGTAAGTATGAAAAAGATTTAACTTTAAAAATGGCTAAAGAAACTAAAACATTATTGGAAAAAAGAGGGTATAAAGTAGTTTTGACACGTGATAAGGATTTTTATATTCCTTTACGTGGACGGATTGAAAAAGCTCATGAAGCAAATGGTGACTTGTTTATTTCTATTCATGCGGACAGTGCTAAAAGTAAATCAGCCACGGGCTTAAGTATTTATACTATTTCAGAAACAGCTTCTGATAAAGAGGCTGCCGCTTTAGCAGAACGGGAAAATAAAGCGGATATTTTATTTGGAATGGATTTATCGGATTATCAGCCCGAGGTTGGAAACATCCTCATTGATATTGCCAAAAAATACGCAATGGACCAGTCCTCTATTTATGCAGATGAAGTTGTGACGCAAATGAAAAAGGAAATCAAGTTGCGTGAAAAAGCCCATCGTTTTGCGGGCTTTGTGGTTTTAAAATCCCCAAATATTCCTTCAGTTTTGTTGGAAATGGGATATTTATCTAATCCTCAAGAAGATAAATTAATGCAAAAAGAATCCTATCGTAAAAAACTGGCTACAGCCCTCGCTAATGCAGTAGATAGCTATTTTAAAAAACTGGGGAATTAACGTCCGCGTCCGGCTGTGCGTGTTATAAATTCCAAAGCGATATCGCCGCCCAGCTCTTCTACTTTATCTGGGTTTTCCTCGCTATCATCCAACATTTGAACGCCTTCTTTTGTGGCGCTTTTCCCCATGGCTTTTGCCACTTTTTTAAGATTTTTTCCTTGGCGTAAACCATTTAAAGCGATGCCACTTCCGGGAATTAAAGTATTCATAGCAACTTCTACTATTAATCCTTCAATTGCGCCCTGTGCCAGTCGTTGTAAAACTTCGGATTTATTTTGTTTTTCCTGTGTAGGGAGAGTGTTCCCGGTATTACTGATTGTCGGTAAGCCTATCAAGTCTCCTGGATCTGACATCTGTCCAAGGAAAAGTGGAACGACGCGCATTCCACGTTGAGAGAAATACTCAGTGAGTATCTCAGATTTACCTATGCCATGACGCCCCACTAGCATTATATTATGTG
>JAZLIX010000087.1:0-3470 GCA_045617605.1 Alphaproteobacteria bacterium
AAAAGTGCGATATAATCTAAACAATCTGGTGCTATTTTACTGAAAGGATAAACAAATGAAGTTTTTATACGCCCGAGTTTCAACCAGCGACCAAAATCTGGATAGACAACTGGAACACGTGAATTCCTATGACAGAGTTTATATGGAAAAGATTTCCGGAAAAAATAAAGAGCGTCCCGAACTTTCCAACATGCTGAAAGCCATTCGTGTGGGAGATGTGATAGAAGTGCATAGTATGGACAGATTGGGTAGAAACCTGAAAGATTTATTGGATATCGTTGAAAATATACAAAAGTTAGGCGCTACGATACACTTTAAGAAAGAAAATATGACTTTTACGCCCTCTACGGACGACCCAGCACAAAAGTTAATGATGACATTATTTGGTGCCTTTGCGGAATTTGAAAGAAATCTGATACTCTCCCGACAACGTGAAGGAATTGCGATAGCCAAAAAGAAAGGCAAGTATAAGAAAGCTCATCCCAGAAAACTAAACAATTTCATTATTGAATCAATTAAAGCTGATAGAATGGCAGGACTTAAAGAAAGAGAACTGATGAATAAGTATCATATTTCAAAGAATACATTGTATAGGTATTTAAAAGTTTCTGATTGATTCCAGTTTGAAATCATAATCTTTATAAATAACAAAGGAAAAACAATCAAAGCTCTGATTGTTTTTACAAAGTTATCAATGAGCACTTAATAAGCAATATCAAATACTTTTGATAAATTGCGAATTTAGTGCGGAATTGTTTAGCAAAAACTAAAGGAGTGTAAATATGAAGATATTTGAGAAAAATCCAAAGGTTGATTTGGAACTGAGGATTAAAGATGCCCATCAGTGTGAATTATTCCAAGACCTGAATCAAGTCAAAGAAATGGTAAAGGTTTTGGAATATATTGACCAACCGTTAAATACCAGACTCAGTTCCATTTTACAACTGTGTTGTCAATATGGTAAGGACTCGGATGTTGTTTATTGGTTATTGGAACATGGGGCAAACCCAAATTATTTGGATATAGATTGTCATGATGCGTCCTATTATACCGATAAGAATACAGACCTTGTTGCCGGATTATTGTGTCAATGTGCCCTTATGGAATACAAGAGCCAATGTCCCGTTGGAGATATCTTTGAACGTAAGAAACTCTCATTTGATATTATCAAGGCCGAAATAGCTAAACATAAAGAGGAGATTATCCATGGAAGAAAATAATGAAATTGCTTACCTTGATACCCAAGAAGGTGTTGATATGGTCTTAAGTCAATTACAAGACATCAATCAACCGGTAAACACCCAGTTGTCCTCACTCCTGCAACTGGTGTGTTTATTAAGTAATGACGTGACATTGGTGGATTATCTATTGGAAAAGGGAGCAAATCCAAACTACTTGGATTATCGTGGGTGGAGTGCCTTTGATTATGCTTATTTTAACAAAGCACTCTTTGCCCCACAGCTCATTTGTTTATCGTTAGAACGATACCAAGACAAGTTCCCAAAGGAAGATGCGACCGAAAGAAGGCGACAGATACTTGATTGGGCACTAAATCAAAATATTTAATTTTTTTGAGATAATTCTTGACATTCTAAACATTATTCTGTATAATTCATACATCTTCTCGGGGGCGCGTAGCTCAGTTGGTAGAGCAGCTGACTCTTAATCAGCGGGCCCAGAGTTCGAGTCTCTGCGCGCCCACCAATATTTTCAATAGCTTTGAACATTTCAGGACTTCTTAAGAAGGTTAAAAAGGTGGCACCAAAGTGGCACCAGATATTTTTTCTTAACATTTTCAAGCACTTCTTAACAACAAAAGGCAACCATTGGGTTGCTCTTTGTTTATAAATTATTTTCTATGATTTGCTCTAGCTGTTCCTTTGGAACGCCTTGCATTGTAAAGAATTTCTCTACTGCTCCCATACGTTGCTCAAGATGATTAACTCTTTCTTTTAATGCTTGCACTTCTCGTGTAAGTTCTGCATTTGTTAAGACGAGTTCTGTTTTTTCCATACGCAACTGCTCACAATGTGCTTCTGTGGCAGTTAGTTGTTCATTTAAGTACTGATTATCTCTGACCGCATCATCTCTATCTTGTTTAAGGACTTTCTTATCCACATTACGCATATCTTCAAAGAGTGCAGGATATTCTTTACCTGTATAGGAAAGTATTCTTCTTCCTGATTTATCTATCTCCTTGTTCAAATATCCATCTCGTATAAGGTCATTTACAAAAACTTTAGCACTTCCCGTGGTTAAGTCTAATGCTTTTGCTATATATTCATTTCCTTCATGAAATGTATAGTTATTATTGGTTCTAAATTTAATATAATCCAACAATACACGCTTGGTTATTGATAATTCACATTTTGTCTTTGGCATATTGCCCTCCTTTGTTAATGACAAATCTATTTATCAGGTGAAAAGAGGATTTTTCGTTTTAGCAAAAATAATTATCAAAAAAACTGTTGTTTCCACTTTTTTAAGAGTAAAAAGCTTTTGCTTCCTTCAGTAGCAATTTTGGAAAGTCTTGTTGCTTGTCCCGTAATTTTTGCTGTCAGGAACAGAAGCTGTTGTTTCCCTGATTGATAAGTTTTGCTTCCATCCATTTTCGCAAGAAACCAATAACTGCAGTGGTTCTGACGGACTTTTTATCCCCTACAATACTATTATAATAAAAATAAAATAACTATTATAATATCCAAATTAAGACACCAGACCTATTTTTCCTTTATTGACAATAGGACCTGATTAAAGGGGAAATGAGGACTAGGACATCAAATTGGCTTCAGATGGATAATTCCACCCATCAACCCAGAAATTGATTCTAACACCCCTTTAAACTGATTTTAGGGGTATTTTAATCAACTACCAACTCCATCTGCCGGTCAAGTCAAAAAGGTCACCGTTATCCCGATTTGGGACCAGTTGTTTCTGTTCCGGATTTCGCCCGAGTTTTCATTAATTTTGAAACAAAATGTAAAACAACATAGTAAATTAGAACAAAATCTTGCTTTTTCATAAAAACATACTTATGTATTCATAAACAACAATCAAAGGATTTTAATGCAAGATAGAGCCAATTTTTACAATTTATCACCAGAAGAACAGAAAATAGAGAGAAAAGATTTATGGAAGGATTCTTTTCCAAATGTAAGAGAATTTGCAGCAGGATTTAAAAAAACTTTACTAACCAAAAATTGTCCACAAGTTATTACTCTTGAGGGTGGATATGGTATGGGAAAAACCTATTTTTCCTCAAGATTTTCAGAATATCTCAAACAAAATAACCTAACTTCTGTGTATTTTAGTGCTTGGGAAGATGATAACTTGCCAGACCCTTTACTATCGTTTTCAAAAGCAATAGCCAGAAACTTAAACAGCATAAAAGAAAATATTAATGAATTTTTATCAATATTTAAAAAATTAATGAGTAGTTTTGATATTTCTTTTGGAATCCCTGGTATTTC
>JAZLIX010000088.1:0-9035 GCA_045617605.1 Alphaproteobacteria bacterium
ATTACCGAGGCTGTTTTGGATGAAACGGCGCGTGAAATTCGTATTGCTTTATTAGAAGCGGATGTGGCTTTACCTGTGGTAAAAGATTTTATTGCCCATATCAAAGAAAAAGCTGTCGGACAGGAAGTAATAAAATCCGTTCAACCTGCCCAAATGGTTATTAAAATTGTCCATGACGAGTTGGTGGCCTTATTGGGTTCTTCCACTCCTTTAAAGGCCAATCCCTATCAAACTAATGTTTTAATGATGGTGGGGTTGCAAGGGTCTGGGAAAACAACAACTTCTGCTAAAATTGCCTTAAAGTTGAAAAAAGAAGGTAAAACGGTTTTATTGGCGAGCTTGGATACCTATCGTCCTGCCGCCCAAGAACAGTTGGTAGAACTCGGACAAAAAAATGAATTGGATACCTTGCCTATCGTGGCAGGGGAAAAACCTTTGGAGATTGCCAAGCGTGCTATTAAGGTTGCCGAAGAGGGCAAATATGATTGGCTGATTTGGGATACGGCTGGTCGTTTAGCGATTGATGAACAAATGATGCAGGAACTTGATAATTTACAAAAATTCAAAGCCCCAGCTGAAACTTTATTGGTGTTGGATACTTTAATGGGGCAAGATGCTTTGAATGTTGTCAAAGCTTTCCAAGAAAAAATCACGCTGACGGGTCTTGTCCTGACCCGTGTGGATGGGGATGCCCGTGGTGGTGTGGCTTTGTCGGTGCGCCAAATGACAGGATTACCCATTCAATATATGGGTGTGGGTGAAAAACCTGAGGCATTGGAAACTTTTGATGCCAAACGAATCGCTGACAGAATCTTGGGGATGGGCGACGTGGTGGGACTGGTTGAAACCGCCATGGAAAAAGTGAATCAAGAGGATATGGCCGAACAAGCGATGCGGATGATGCAGGGGCAATTTACACTGGACGACTTATTGGCCCAACTGCAACAGATGGATAAGCTTGGGGATGTCAAGGGAATTATGAAGATGATTCCTGGCGTCGCTCGCTTTGCCAAACAAATTGATGAATCCAAGGTGGATAATAAAATGCTTCGTCGGCAACAAGCAATTATTCAATCAATGACCCCTAAAGAAAGAAAACATCCTGAACTTTTGAAGGCTTCTCGCAAATTGCGGATTGCCTCTGGGGCAGGAGTTAAAGTGGAAGATGTGAATCGCCTTTTGAAATCTTATGAACAAATGGCAGAAGTCATGAAGAAATTCAAAAAAATGGGACCCTTTGGGTTGATGTCCATGATGAAAAAAATGGGTGTCAATCCTGGTTCTATGTTGAATGGCGGGGGATTTCCTCCGTTTAAGGTCTAACTACAACAGAAAGGAAAAGAAGAAATGTCAGTTAGAATTCGTTTAGCCCGTGGTGGCGCCAAACATCGCCCTGTCCACAAAATCGTTGTGGCAGATAAGCGTTGTCGTCGTGATGGACGTTTTATTGAAGAATTAGGATTTTATAATCCTTTACTTCCAAAAGACAGCAAAGATGCTTTGCGTGTTGATGTGGAAAAAGCCAAAGCTTGGCTCGCCAAGGGGGCAGAACCCACAGAACGCATTCAAAAATTGTTTGCTTTGTTGGGATTATGTGATAAGCCAGCTGTGCATGAAACGCCAAAGAAGTCTGCACCAAAAGCCAAGGCTCAAGAACGTATGAAGGCTGCTGAAGAAGCTCGTTTGGCCGCTGAAGAAGCTGCTAAAGCCGCTGCTGAAACTCCGGCAGAACAACCAGCTGAAACGCCCGCTCAATAAGGATAAGAAATGATTCGGATTGCTGTTGGTAAAATCGTGAATGTGCATGGTATCAAAGGGGTGATGAAATTTCAACCCTATTTGACTTCTGCACAAAATTTGTCACGATTGAATCCACTTTCCGATAAAGAGAATAAGAAACATTTTGAAATGACTTTGGTGGGCAAAAAAGGCGCTTTTTGGCTGGTCTCTGCAAAGGGGATTGCCGATAGGACAATTGCTGAACGTTTCAAAGGAATGGAGCTTTTTGCTGACCGTGAAAAACTTCCTCAAACCACTGACGGTGAATTTTACTGTTGTGATTTGATGGGGTTAGAGGTATTAGTGAATGGGACCTCTTTTGGACGTGTCGTGAATGTACCAAACTATGGTGCTGGTGTTATTTTGGAAATCAAAACAAATGAAGGAAAATTGTTGGATTTTCCGTTTTCCAAAACCGTCTTTCCAAAGGTGGATATTGAAAATCATCAGATTGAACTTATTGTTCCTGATGAAATGAAAGAGGTGCTTGAATGAAAGCCACAGTCCTCACACTTTATCCAGAAATGTTTCCAGGAACTTTGGGCTTTTCACTGATGGGGAAAGCATTGGCTGAAAAAAAATGGGAATTGGCTTTGGTCAATATCCGTGATTTTTCCACCAACAACTATCATTCAGTGGATGATACCCCCTTTGGCGGTGGTGCTGGTATGGTGATGCAGGCCGAAGTGGTAGACAGGGCTTTAAGCTCTGTGGCACCAAAAGGACCGATTTTTTATCTCTCCCCACGGGGTCAAACATTTACACAAAAGACAGCAAAAGAATGGGCTGAATTAGATGAGGCTACTTTCATTTGTGGGCATTTTGAAGGCATTGACGAACGTGTGTTGGAAAAATGGCAAATCCAAGAAATTAGTTTGGGTGATTTTGTATTATCGGGGGGCGAAGTGGCTCTAATGGCAATGTTGGATACCTCTATTCGCTTGATTCCTGGGGTGTTGGGAAATGCTGAATCTGTGTTGGAGGAAAGTTTTTCAAATAACCTGTTGGAATATCCTCATTATACAAAACCTCAAAATTGGCAAGGACGTTTGGTACCAGAGGTTTTACTTTCTGGAAACCACGCTAAAATTGCCGCTTGGCGTAAAGAGCAATCTGAAATTTTAACCAAAACAAGACGGCCAGACTTGTACGAAAAATATCTGACCAATTTAAAGAAAGGAAAATAAAAATGAACCAAAATACAGAAAAAATTATTGAGGCGCGTTGTTAGCGGCGAAATTAGTTTTTCTTATTTTGATGCATTGGGTCTGTTCACTTACAGAAAAGAAAGGAGAAATGAAAAATGACCAAAAAAATTATTCAAGATTTAAAGGCTGAACAAGTCGAAAAGTTGAATAAAAAGATCCCAGAATTTTCAACTGGGGACACTGTGTGTGTCGTGTGCAAAATCGTGGAAGAAAAAAATACCCGTAACCAAGCTTACGAAGGTGTTTGTATTGCCCGTCATAATGCAGGTGCTGCTTCTACTTTTACCGTACGTAAGATTTCCTTTGGTGAAGGTGTGGAGCGTGTATTCCCACTTTATTCTCCAAACATTGTGGAAATCAAAGTGGTTCGTCGTGGTAAAGTACGTCGTAGTAAATTATATTATTTACGTGCATTATTCGGCAAAAAAGCCCGTATTGCAGAAAAGAAAGATACAAAAGCTGCTGAATAAGGCTTTTGACTTTTCCCTATCCCCGACCGATTTTATCAGGTTGGGGCTTTTGGGGTAATTTTATCAAAGCACCTTTCGGGGTGCTTTTTTTCTTTTGACAGCGGATTTAAATTATTGTATAATCCAGATTGCAACAGGCGATTCCTGTTGTGAGGTCTAGAAAACCTGTAAGTTTGAAAATCCTACCGAAGAGGTTGGATGGCAACAAAATAAGGGGAAACCTGAATATGTTGCACTATATCAAACGTAGTTTTCTAGCTCCAACCGCTGCTCATCACAGCGTTTTTTTTGGAGTTAAAATGAGGAAAATCCTTTTCGTTCTGCTGTGTTTCATCTGTGGTGCTTGTTCTTATGCTGGCCCTTTTGTCACCAATATCTCCCAAAGTAAAAGTGGCACGCTGACCGTCGAAAAATGCCAAATTAAACATAATCCATGGACGGGAACCATATCAACGGAAAACTGTTTATCTTATCAGTTATAAGGCTGGACAAAGTGGGGGGAGTATGCTATAATACCCCTATGACAGAAAGCCTTTTAACAACACCCGCAGTGGAAAATGAAACAGGCAGATTGGATAAGTTCTTGGTTGCTTGTTTTCCTGACTATTCCCGCAATCAACTGATTCATTTAATTGAATCTGGGGCTGTGCAGGTTGTGGGGCAACCTCAGCGGAAATTGGCGGCTGATAGTAAAATTTTATCGGGCGATATCTATACCATTATCCCCCCTGAACCGATTGAGGCCGATCCCGAACCTGAAAATATCCCTTTGGATATTGTGTATGAGGATGAGGACTTGTTGGTGGTCAACAAGCCCACAGGCTTAGTGGTACATCCAGGTGCAGGGAACTGGACAGGCACTTTGGTCAATGCACTTCTTTATCATTGTGGCGATTCACTTTCAGGAATCAATGGCGTACGTCGACCTGGCATTGTTCACCGAATTGATAAGGACACTAGCGGTTTATTAGTTGTGGCCAAGAATGATAAAGCGCATGTGGGATTGGCCAAGCAATTCGAAGTCCACTCTATCCAGCGAACCTATGATGCTTTTGTGTGGGGTCTGACGCCTGATTCAGGACGCATAGAGGGGAATATCGGGCGCAGTTCCACAAATCGTCAAAAAATGGCGCTGGTGACACGTGGGGGAAAATCGGCCATAACCCACTTTGAACGTGTGGATGCCTATGGGATAACGGCCAGCCATATTAAGTGCCATCTGGAAACGGGGCGGACGCATCAAATTCGGGTGCATATGACCTCTATTAAACATCCGTTGATAGGGGATGATTTGTATGGGAAAGCCCCAAAGGGGGTCCCTGAAAATTTACGCACTTTTCCCCGTCAAGCCCTTCATGCAGGTCTGTTGGGGGTTATTCACCCCATTACCCAAAAACAATTGATTTTTGAAGTACCCTTACCTGCTGATTTAAAAAATTTACAATCTGAACTTCAAAAAATAAAATAAATTGACAAAAAATTATTTCGGATGTAAAATATAATGAAATGAGGAGTTAAGGGATGTTTTTATCTTATTATGACGCAAAAGATTTTAGTTTAGTTCGTTCGTTGGCTGAACAGGCTATTTCCTCTCCTGTAACAGATATAAAACGTCTTCCTGGGACAATGGCTTTTAATTATGAAATCAATCATCGACATATTTTAAAACTTCCAAGTGAAAGAACTAATCAAGAAGATTGGTTGCACCAAGCTCAACTTGCGCCCGTTTTACAAAACCATTTTAACTTTCAAATACCTATGCCAAATCTAAAAATACTTTCTTTACCTGATAAAACAACCCTACTTTCTTCCTCATACTCAAAAATTGATGGCATTTGTTTTTCGGATGGTTTGGAATTTGCGACGAAAGATAAACCTTTTAAAACTCGTTTTTTTGAACAAGTTGCTGAAGCGGCGGCTCAAATTCATTCTGTTCCGCTTGAAAGTCTTCCTTTTCATTTACCCACCAAAATTGAGTATCTAGAAAAATGCTTTTTTAAAAACAGTAAAGATGATGCCTATTTACCACGAAAACTTTTTCGTAAGTTATTGCATAATTCTTTTTTAGGTTTCGGAAAAAGTGGTTTAAAAACTTCGCTTTTGACACATACGGATTTACATTCCGGCAATGTATTGTTGAATGATAAAAATGAATTGGTAGCTGTTTTAGATTTTGATACACTAGTTCGAGGAGATCGTTTTTTAGAATTTCGTCCAGGTCTATATGAAGATCCATTGGATATTCGTTTGTTTCAGAGAATTTATCAAGAAAGAACAGGGACGAAGGTTTGCATGAATGATGTTTACCAACAAGAGCTGGTAAAGACTTCACTTTCTTGGTTTTATAAGTTGTACCAGCTGTATAAATTCCTGCCTATTCCTGACAGAGATAAAAAAATGAAACGTGCCTTTAAGGAAAAGATATCTTCAGAAAGGTTTTAAATGGCATTTTTAACATTAGAGCAAGCAAATAATAAAGATTTTATATCCAAATTAGTGGAAAGAATGATTCAGGCGCCAGTGCGACATATTTCAGTGTTGGATGGTGGAAAGATATCGTATAATTACGAAGTCAATCATCAATGGATTTGTAAGTTACCCAGTCATAGAAGTATACCTGAAAATTGGTGTAGACAAAGCCAATATATGCCTGTATTACAAAAAAAATTAAAATATCAAGTTCCAATTCCAAAAGTTCAATCCTTTAAGTTAAAACAAGGTCAAATTATTGGATGTTTTTATCCTAAAATTTCAGGGCAAATTTGGCCCAGAGCGTTGTTTGATAAAAGACCATATTCTCAAAAAATAGCTTATTTTGAGGAAGTGACAGATGCTTTGATTCAATTGCATAGCATCCAGCCCGATGATTTACCCGTTCAATGTAAATCTTATCTTGATAATTTAGTTCAATTTTTATTTGAAGATTCTGAAGAAAAACAAACGGAATTTAAAAAGTATATTCAATCTTCTTTTCAAAAGGCTGAAATTCCTTTAAGTCAAGATACTTTATGTCATGCAGATTTACATTCAAATAATGTTGTGTTGGATTCCAAAGGAAGACTGGTTGGGGTTTTGGATTGGGATTCACTTTCCTTGGGGGCTCCTTTTATGGAATTTCATCCCCCCCTTTATGAGGAAAAAGATTTAAATTTATTTCATCAAATCTATCAAGAAAAAGCCAAAATACCCGCAGATAAAAAGGCAGTTGACTTCGTAAGAAATTTATACAAAAATATAGGGTTCTTATTTACTTTTGGTTTTCTTTCAAAAAAGATAAAAATAAAAAGAACCCCCTGTTTTGTCACACGAAAAAATCCTTCTAAGCATTTGGGAATAAATACAGATTGTTGGAATAATTTTGGTAGAAATTAAAGGTACTTTTTCATTTCTTTTGAAATCCAATCTTGCGTAAATTGAACAGCCTTATCTACAGGAATCAATCCCCGTTCATCTGTTCCACGAATTTTGTATTCAATCATGCCCTGTGCCAGAGCCTTTGGGGCCACAATTAAACGCAAAGGGATTCCTGTTAAATCGGCTTCAGCGAACTGAATTCCTGCTGATAAATTGCGGTCATCATATAACACTTCCACGCCCAATTTTTCCAAATTAGCATAGAGCTTTTCGGCGGTTTCTTTGATGCCTTCTTTATCCAAACCCATTGCATTGATTTGGACTTGCCATGGCGCAATAGATAAAGGCCAAATTGGACCATAATCGTCATGATGAGCCTCAATGACAGAGGCCAGTGAACGTCCGACCCCAATGCCATAGCATGCCATAATTGGTGTTTTTTCTGTGCCGTCTTCAGCTGTATAGGTCATATGCATTGCTTCGGTATATTTTGTTCCCAGCTTAAAGATGTTTCCGACTTCAATCCCGCGAGTTAGGTGTAGTTTTTCCCCACATTTGGGACAAATATCCCCCTCTACAACGGTGGCAATATCCACGATTTCAGCCTTTGGTAAATCTCTAGTTACATTAAAGTTTTTATAATGCACGTTTTCCTTGTTGGCACCACAAACTAAATTGTAAGCCCCAGCAATAGATTTATCCACATAGACAGGGCAGACAAGTCCAATGCCACTGGCAAATCCTGGAATGCCACCCACTTTTATTACTTCGGCATCGGTAGCAAAATTAAACAGGCATTTCACCACTTTAGCTAACTTTGTTTCATTGACTTCTAAATCGCCCCGAATCATCACAGCGATTGTTTGCCCTTTTTCAGTTGTGTAGAAAACAATCTTGGCCATTTTTGTGGCAGGGATTTTTAACAACTTTTCCAAATCCTCAATGGTTTTTGTGTTGGGAGTAGCCACTTCTTCTAAAGGCAAAACTTCTTCTTTTTCATAAGTATAGTTTGTTGTGGCGACTTCTGCATTCCAATAAGAATTACAATGCTTACACATCACGACTTTATCTTCCCCAATATCTGTTACTAGCTGATATTCGTGTGCAATTTTTCCTCCCATCATGCCGGTATCTGATTGAATAGCAACCACTTCTGGAATGCCGATTCGACGGTAGATGGTGTGATAAGCTTGGGCGACTTTATTGTAGTATTCATCTAAATCTGCCTCATTTGTGTGAAAAGAATAGGCATCTTTCATCGTAAATTCACGTACCCGAATTAAACCTCCACGAGAACGTGCTTCATCCCGATATTTTGTTTGAATTTGATAGAACATGAAAGGATAATCTCGATAGCTAGTGGCCTCGGTTCTTGCCAATGCAGTACAGGCTTCTTCGTGCGTCATTCCCAATAACATATCATGTCCAGTACGATCTTTGAATCGCAATAATTCGGACCCGACAGAATCCCATCGATTACTTTCATCCCATAACTCACGTGGCATGACAACAGGCATCATGACTTCTTGTCCGTCCACTTTATCCATTTCCTCACGAATAATGGCTTCAATTTTTTTCTGTACCCGTTTTCCAGGAGGCAAGACAGAATAAATACCGTTGGCAACAGGGCGAATATAGCCCCCACGCAGTAAAAAGATATGACTGGCAAGTGTGGCTTCGGCTGGTTTTTCTTTATGTTTTTTGGATATAAGCTTTGATTGACGCATAGGGTGATCCTTTCCGTTGTTGCGTTGAATAGGTACATTATAGCTTAAAATCAGTAAAAATGCAATGGTAAATTGATTTTGCTTGACAAAAGCAATAAAAAATGTCATAATCATAAGTGGCCTAGGGGTATAGCTCAATTGGTAGAGCATCGGTCTCCAAAACCGAAGGCTGTGGGTTCGATTCCTACTGCCCCTGCCATTTTAAGAAATTTAATTAAGAATGAAAAAGCCAGAATTACTCCTGCCAGCAGGAACATTGGACCGATTAAAAACCGCCTTTATGTATGGGGCAGATGCTGTTTATGCAGGGATGCCCAGTGTTAGTTTGCGCAATAAAACCTCTTTTACCTTGGATGAAATGAAACAGGGGATTGAGTATGCTCACAGCCTTCATAAAAAAGTGTATCTGGCCATCAATTTATTCACTCATAATTCAGATATTCCAAAGTTGGCAGAGTTTGTAGATACCTTGAAAACGCTAAATCCTGACGGTGTTA
>JAZLIX010000089.1:0-3057 GCA_045617605.1 Alphaproteobacteria bacterium
GCATCTTCATGTGGCTGAATCTGTTTGGAGATTTAATCATAGACATGACGACATTTATATGCTATTATTAGACCTGTGTCGAGTGAAAAATATCTAACTATCTAGGCATGACCCAAAAATATGCTTGACTTTGGTTGAAAAATTTTATATATTATTCAGGAAGGGTCGGGCGATGACGAAGAGATTCCCTTCGCCCGCTCCAATTAGAAAAAAGAATCCGCCAGAAGATTCTTTTTTTTGTTTTAAAAAAAGGAGCCCAAATGAAACTGTATAATACTCTGACGCGTCAATTAGAAGAATTTAAACCGATTATAGAAGGTCAAGTCAGTATGTATTGTTGTGGGCCAACAGTGTATAGTTATGCCCATATCGGGAATTTACGCACTTATTTAAATGAGGATTTTTTGCATCGTACTCTGACTCGCGCTGGGTATAAAGTTCATCATGTGATGAATATCACAGATGTTGGACATTTGACTTCGGACGAAGATACAGGCGAAGACAAAATGCTTAAAGCTGCAGAACAAGAAAAAATGGATGTTTTGGCTCTGGCACGTAAATACGAAGATTTCTTTTTTGAAGAAGAAAAAGAGCTGAATATCATCCGTCCAGAAAAAGTTTGTCGTGCAACCGAGCATGTGCAGGATATGATTGAATTTGTTAAAAAGTTGGAAGAAAAAGGTCTGGCCTATGTGGCGGGTGGAAATGTCTATTTTGACACAGTGAAGTTCGGACATTATGGTGAATTGTCCTGGAAGGATATTTCTGGCTTGCAACATGGTGCACGCGTGGAAGAGGATACCAATAAACGCAACCCAACCGATTTTGTTTTGTGGTTTACTTCATCTAAATTTGAAAACCAGATTTTACAATGGGATTCACCATGGGGAAGGGGGTATCCAGGTTGGCATATTGAATGCTCAGTGATGTCATCTAAGTATTTGGGTGAAAACATTGACATTCATTGCGGTGGTGTGGACCATGTTCCTGTCCACCATGAAAATGAAAAAGCGCAATCCGAAGGGTGTTTTGGACATAAGTGGGTCAATTATTGGGTGCATAATGAATTTTTGCAATTAAAAGATATGAAAATGTCCAAGTCTTTGGGAAATATTTTAACGATTCCGGCTTTGAAGGAAAAAGGATATCATCCTTTGGCGTATCGTTATTTGGCAATGACAGCCCATTATCGATCTTTATTGCAATTCACGTGGGAAGCACTGGATGCTGCTCAAAAATCTTATGACAATTTAAAGGCTCGCGTAATTGAAATTAAAAAGGATTTATCAGGTGTGATTGATGAGACACAAAAGAAAAATTATCTGGATAAATTTGATGCCTCTTTGTTTAATGATATAGCCATGCCTCAGGCATTAGCTACTATGTGGGAAGTTATCAAGGATACCAACCTCAACTGTGTAACCAAATGGTCTATTTTAACTGAAATGGATACGGTTTTAGGAATGCAAATGGATGAAATGAAAGAGGAGGTTTTTCACCTCTCTGATGAAGCCCAGAAGTTGATTGAAGAACGCAAGCTGGCCCGAGCCAATAAAGATTGGGCAAAATCGGATGAATTGCGGGATGCCTTGGCTCAATTGGGGGTTGGAATTAAGGATCTTCCTGGAAATCAACTGGATGTATTTCCTTTAAAATAGACTTGTCAAATTCGGATTTTGTGCTATACTATAAGTATGAAAAATCCAATTGCCCATTTAAGCCAAGAACAAATTCAAACCAACGCTCTTTTGACGGATGAGCAGTTTGCATTACTGAAACGTCTAAACACTTTTGCAGGCTACCAAGTGGCACATGATACTGAAGTGAAGTATATGCCTGCCAAAGCCATTTATAAGGTCAATCAGGAATTAAAATTGGCGCTGGTGGCCTTGATGACCACCTGTTCTATGCTGGATCCCAAACGTGATGGGCGTGAAACGGAAAAGTTTTTTGAACAAGAAATTAAGATTATTCAACAAAGTATAACCCAAAAGTACATTGATTTTGGGGGTATCAGACCTTTTTTAACCCAAAACTTTTTAATTTCCGAAATTGTTGAAGATTGGATTTTATATCGGGATGTGAATGGGGATGGCATTTATGCTTTGATGGACAGAAAAACTGCTTTGCAAGGTCTTTCCAGCTATTCTAAAGGGGGAGATCCAGTTTATGAATTTGCCAGATTTTACCGAAAATTTATGGAAAACAAAATGGCCCAGAAAAAGGCTAGCCAAAATGATTTTAAAAAAATCGCTATGAAGACCCTTACCGAACAAGTCATTCAACAACAACTGGCTCAAGGTCATTCACCAAATGAAATTTTACAGCATATTATGAATGACGATTTACTGGGTGCGACCTCTTTGGACGATACCCCCTTATTCCCCCGTAAATAATATTTTTTTAATCAATTTTAACTTTCCTATGGACTTCATAATAAGTAGAAACATTTAAAATCAGTGCGTGTAGACGGCAAGTACACCTTGTAATTCTTCTCCTTCATGATAAAATTTTGTCCATTTTAAATTTCCATCTTCATCAAAAGCTTCTACTGGTCCCTCTAATTGGCCAGCTTTATAATATCCTTGTTGCTCTAGTTGTCCGTTCCTATAATAAAGTTTATATTTTCCATCAAATTGGTTATCTTTATAATTTATCTCACGCTCTATTTGGCCATTTTCATAAAATTCTTTATAAAGTCCATTTCTTTGACCATTTTTAAAATTCACTTGCCATTTTAATTTTCCACTTTCATAATATTCTTGAACCAATCCTTCTAATTTTCCTTCTTGATAATTTCCTTCCTGTTTTACTTGTCCATTTTTATAGTATGATTGTTTTTTCCCATTCATCATCCCATTTTCCCAGATAGATTGTTGAATTAATTGGCCATCTTCATCATAAATTTTAATGAGTCCATTTTCTTTTCCATCTTTCCATATTACCTCTTCTTTTAATTGTCCATTTTCATAATACTCAACACCTTGACCATCATATTGGTCATTTATGTAATTTCCTTTCGCCATTAATTGTCCATTCTCGTAATACTTTTCATAA
>JAZLIX010000090.1:0-6451 GCA_045617605.1 Alphaproteobacteria bacterium
ACAGGTAAGACCAATAGTGCCTTTTGTTATTAAAAACTACAAAAAAGTAAGTATCGTTTATACTCAGGAAGACCATGGATTAGAGGAATTTAACTTTATAAAAGAAAATTTATCTAAAGCTGGTGTGGAAATTGTTTCATCCTTACCATTAACCATAACACAAACTGATGTTAGAAATGATATTTTGAAATTAAAATCTAAACCATCTGAGGCAATAATTATTCTAGGAACACCATCTATTGGGTATATGAATATTTTTTATGAATTATGTGCACAAGGTTATTCAGGACAAATAATTTCAGATTCTGGTTTAATTAGTCCATATGTATTCAATAGTGTAAAAAAACATACTGAGGGTTCAATGGTGGCAGCAATGAGAGCTGAAATAGATATGGAACAATCACCAAAAATTACTAAAATAAAAGAGGAGCTTAAAAAAAATAATATACCAACGTATATTGTGACCTTAGAAACAATTGATGCATTAGACTTAATATCTCATCTTTTAAATAAGAATTTATCATTTTCTCAAAAAACATTTTTAGAAATCGGTAATTGGGAAGGGGTCACAGCAAATATGCAATTTACCAATCATGGAAGTGCATATGCAAAATCCTATATTATGGCACAAATTAAAGATGGGAAAGTTGTTCCCCTTGAAAGTGAGACAAAATGAAGAAATTATTGTGGATTTTGATAGCGGTTGCATTGGTTGGCTGGATTTTGTATTCCAATATCCAACAACAAAAAACAACAACAGAAAAACCTGTTGTTAAAATTGGAGCTTTGTATCCTTTAAGTGGTGCTGCAGCAACATATGGTAAAGCTGCACAAAAAGCAGCAGATATTTTTGTTCAAGATTTTTATAGAAATAATCCCAATAGAAAATATGACTATCAAATCATTTTTGAAGATGTAGAGATGTCCTCTACAAAAGCAGCTACAGCAGCTCAAAAATTAATTAACTTAGATAAAATTGACGGAGTGATTTCATTGTTTTCTTCAATGGCTATTACGATTAAACCAACAGCAGAAAGGGAACAGATACTCAATTTTGTTTATGGAACTGATACAAGAGCCGCGGACGGTAAGTTCAGTTTCCGATTAGCTGCAAATATGGATGTATTAGGCAGTATGTATGCGCAAAAATTTTTGGAAAATGGTCAGAAACGAGTAGCAATGATAATTCAAGCTGATGATGCTGGCTGTGTGACACGTTCCAATGCAATTAGAGCAGGTATTAAAGATAAAGGCTTAACGTTAGTTGGTGAATATCAAGTTTTCCCAACAGATAAAGATTTTACAAATCTTTTATATAAAATTAAAGAGGCTAAACCAGATGTTATTACTTTGAATGCTTATCCGGGGATATCGGATTTGATTATAACACGTTTAAAAAGGTTAGATATAAATATACCCGTTGTAGGTGATGGAGTGGTGATTTCATTAAATGATAAAACACTAGGTGAAGGAAGTTGGTGTGTTGATGATGGAGCTCCTAATTCATCTTTTACTGAAAAAATGGGCACAGAGAACACTCTGTATGGTGAATTTCTATATACAGAAATGCAAATTATCGCAAATGCTTTTGAAAATACACCATTAAAGAATAATACTAAAGCGGATATGTTAAGTGTGATACAAACATTAAAAAATAAAACATCAGGTTTAGAAACTCCTTTGGGAATTATAGATATGAATGACCAAGGTGAAATTTTTGTCCCTGCTGTTTATAAAGAAATTAAAGATGGAAAAGTCCAACGGATGGAGTAACAAAATGAAGAAAACCACAGCAAAGATTGAACCAGAAAAGCGTAAGATTATATTAAAGGCCAGTAATCTGAAAAAATCCTTTGACGGGAACGAGGTTCTCAAAGATGTTAGTTTGGAATTACGTGAAGGCGAAGTCATGTTGTTGCAAGGGGATAATGGCTCGGGTAAAACAACCCTTATCAACATATTGACAGGCAACTTGATGCCTGACAGAGGACGTATTACTTTGGCAACAGATCCGTTTGATGTGGAACATTTCCGCTTTCCAAGACCATGGTGGAGAACTTTACTGTCTTTTACCTACTTTTCACCAGAACGCTTTGCTCAGGAAGGGCTGGCCCGTATGTGGCAAGATGTTCGCCTGTTTTCCAGTCAAAGTTTAAAAGATAACATTGTTGTTGCCAAACCTAACCAACGTGGTGAAAATCCTTTAAGGGCTTTATTGACACCTGGGCGTATTCAAAAGGATGAAGAAGTTTTAACC
This sequence comes from Alphaproteobacteria bacterium, assembly GCA_045617605.1. Classification (GTDB taxonomy): domain Bacteria; phylum Pseudomonadota; class Alphaproteobacteria; order CAAHEQ01; family UBA3637; genus UBA3637. The sequence goes on from JAZLIX010000090.1 coordinate 2,258, forward strand.
AAGATGGCAAAAGAAACCCTGCAAAGATTTGGTTTAGAGGGACGAGAAAATTCATCCGGTAGCAGGATTTCTTTGGGACAATCCAAACGGGTGGCAATTGCCAGAGCTATCTATTCCGGAGCAAAGATTTTGTTTTTGGATGAGCCTTTGGCCGGATTGGATAATGAAGGCATTAAACAAATGCTGGACTTTTTAAAATACTTGGTAACGGAACGGAATACGGCTATTGTGATTGTGGAACATGCCTTTAATATTCCAAAGATTTTAGACCTTGTGGATGGTGTATTGACCCTTAAAGACGGTGTGATTACTCGTAATACCAAAGCCGAAATCTTTAAACAAGAGGCCAAAGAGCATAAAGATGCTATGTTGGAATGGCTGACTGCCTTTGCCGGTAAGCGTGGTAGAACTGAGATTATGAAACTGCCGAATGGGGCTCGCTTAACGATTGCTCACCGAAACAAAAAAGCCCCAAGTGTGTTTAAAGTGGATAACCTGACTGTATCCAGGGGACACAGACCTGTTATTATTGAACCACTGTCATTTGACATTAATCAAGGCGATATTGCGATGTTGGAAGCCCCTAACGGATGGGGTAAATCAACCTTGATGGATGCGATTACGGGTGTCATAGAACCGAAAACGGGTAGTATTATCCTAAAAGGTGAGCATATTACCGGAAAACCCATTTGGACAAGAGCCAAAAAAGGATTACTCCTTTCCCGGTCGTCTGATGTGTTGTTTAAGAGTATTTCTGTGGAAGAAAATGAAAAACTGGCAAAATCTAATCATAGTCTTGTGCCTAAATTATTAAAGCGTTTGGGTGGCAGCCTATCCGGTGGCGAAAACAGACGAATTTCTTTGGGACTTGCATTATACCAAGAAGAAAAAGATGTTATTTTATTGGACGAACCTTTCCAAGCAATGGATTCCGCCCAAGAAGAGTTGGCAAGAGGAAAGATTTCTTTGGCCGCCCATAACGGAAAAACCTTTTTAATAACCATTCCAAAGATTTACGAATAAAACACAAAGTCCTTGCATTTTCAATTTAATTGGGTTAAAATATCTCAAGATTAATAAAGGAGATTCAAAATGAAAAAATCATTATTGGTTTTAGTTGGATTAGTGTTGATTAGTGGAATTATATGGACTAATCTTGCTTCTAAAGAAAATGATAATACATTCATAATAAAAACACTTGTCCCCCTTACGGGACAATCAGCTTCTGTTGCTGAGTCTGTGAAAGAAGGGATAACTCTAGCCGAAGATACGCTAAAACTAAAATATGGTGATAAATTTAAAATTCAGTTATTGGATTCAGGTTCAGATCCAGCAACGGCTATTTCAATTTATCGTCAACAAATTGAAAATAAAGGGGACAACCAAGCAATTTTATACACATTGTCTCCTATAGGCAAAGCGATTACACCTTTATTAGATGGTAAAATTTTCACTTTTGCTTTGGCAGCAGTTGATGGTCTTGCAAAACCAGAAAAAAATATCTTTCAACTTTCTCCAAAGTCTATTGATATTAAACAAGCATTAGAACGTTTTATCAAGAAACAGAAAATTAAAACAATATCTATAGTTTATCCGGAAAATGATTATGGATTAGAAAACTTAAAGATTGTGAAGGGTTCTATTGAGAATTGTAATGGTCAAGTCTTAAATGAAATTCCATATAGTGCCACAGATTTTGATTTTAAAATTCAAGCCATGAAGGTGGTGAAATCATCTCCTGATATGATTTTTGTGATTGGTGTTGGAAATACATACCTTAATGTTTTAAGAGATATTAATTCTCAGGAATATAAAGGGATTTTAATGTCTGATTGGTCTTTTGCTATTCCGTATTTTTATACGGCTTATCCAAAATTAACCAATAAGGTTTATTTTATAACTCCTATCCCTCCTAAATCATTTGTAGAAGCATACGAAAAGAAATATCCGGGAAAAGCTGCTTGGATGTTAGAATCTGGAGTATTTTATGATTCAATTCTATTAACCGCTGAAGCCTGTTCAAAAACAAATTGTTCTGCTGATGAAATGGGAAAATACATTTCCAAAATTACTAATTATGATGGGGCAACAGGAAGGTTTTCTTTTACTCCAAATGGGGATATTACCGTTGATACACAGGTATCAAAAATTGAAAATGGAAAAATTATCCCTGTGGAATAAACTAAGATGATATTTAAATCTTCGCTTGTTCCACTGCATTTGACATCATTTGTTCGTTAAAGTTGTACTAGCGCTGGGAATCCTGATATTTCTAAAATCCCCTTGACGAAAGGGATAAGTTACGGCATAAAGGAGCTCCATAAAAAAAGGAGGCCTAATGCTGGAAAAGATAGCTAAAATCAGAAGGTTAAACGATATGTGCCGAAGGAATCTCAATCGTGATATGGTTCTTTTAACTCCTTGGGTTCAAAAACAAACCCCAACAGACCAACGAGCCATTTTTCAGAAAGTATCGGAATACAATAAATTCACCCCTAATAATGACCCTTATCACGAACATGATATGGGGATATTTCACCATAATAATCAAAAATTATTTTGGAAAATTGACTATTATGACCAAAATATGCAACTGGGTTCTGATGACCCATCTGATGCCTCTATCACCAATCGTGTCTTGACCATTATGCATTGCAGTGAGTATTAGATTTTAATACATTCTACACTTCTGGCCAAAATGTTCTCATCATAATTGAAGTAGTGTTGAGTGCTGGAAAGATGCCTGTGGTTGGCTAATTTTTGAACCAAACAGATGTTGATACCAGAATTGACCAGTTTACTTACAAATAGATGCCGGCCCAAATGACTTGCCCCATTGATGCCAAATTTCTTATAGATAGATGAAAATAACCGGCTAATACTGACCCGATTATAGGGCTTATTTAATTTTTGTGAGGTAAAAAGGTAGGATTCACCATTTAACTCATCATTTTTGAATTTTAAAAATTTCAGATATTCCCCAAATTCCTTTTTCATCTGACTGTTCATATAGTAGGCACAGGCAAACTTTCCCTTGTTTTTCTCTGATTCTAAACAAATGACATCTTTAACTTTCCCATCAGTGGTAAAAACATCTTTTACTTGCAGATAAGCAAAATTGATGGACCTCATCCCGTTGAGGGAGCACAGAAACATCATTCTGATTTGTTCATGGTGTCTCATTCCTTGGATATAAGTCATAATATCCTTTAATTTTTTATCATCCACAAAAACTTGATTCACCATTTTTTCCTTTCCTTTCAATAATGTTAAAAAAAGTGAGTGTGGTGTACATACCGTAACATTATGAAAATGCCAAGGACTTTCTTCAAAAAAAGAATGCTTATTTTATTGGGTTTATTGGGATAATGTTAAATAATGCGCCTTTTTTAACGTTTTTTATTCAAAATTAAAAATATGTTGCAAAATGCAACAAAATGTATTATAATGTAATTATCAGGAGGAAATTTAAATGAATACAGTTGCAATCAGATTACCGGCCAATTTGGTGAAACAAGCTTCTCATTATGCTGATGTGAATTTAAGAACAGTTCCAAAGCAAATTGAATATTGGGCCATGTTAGGTCGTTGTGCCGAAGACAATCCGGATTTACCACTGGATTTTATTAAGGAATGCCTTTTGTCTAAACAAGAAGCAATCAATGGTGATATTTCTGAATTTAAGTTTCGGAGCAAATAATGAAAGTTATTCAAACTAACCGATTTGAGAAGGCCTATAAAAAACTCCATCAAAATCAGTTGGCTGATGCCAATAGGGCTATTCAAGAGATTATTGACCATCCAGAGATTGGTGTTCAGAAAAAGGGGGATTTAGCTGATGTATTAGTATATAAATTCAAAATGGTTAATCAATTGACCCTCATTGCTTATACCTATGAAGATAAACAAATTATTTTGACATTTATTGCTATTGGCACACATGAGAACTTCTATCGGGATATTAAAAGATAGATAGGGCAAGTTCCATCAGGAATTGGTTTTGCTCTCTCCTCCCATTAATAAACAACTTTCTCTATTTTACTTAAAAACAAAAGGAGTCTATTGTAAAATTCATCTCTATAATAGACTCTTTTTTATTCTATTATAATATATTATAGGGGGTAAAAACAACAAATAAGCCATTGATTTATATGATATTTCTAAAATATGATAAGAAATATAAACTTCCAAATT
>JAZLIX010000091.1:0-5644 GCA_045617605.1 Alphaproteobacteria bacterium
TGTCCGGTATTAGTATTTTTAAAAATGCAGCCGTGCGTGAACGGACGAAATTCAGTGATTTGACTTTCCGTGATTTACGGGGGATGCCAGATCCTATCACGCGTGAAATGAAACCTGTTTCTGTATATTTGTCCATTAATCAGGTGGATGCAAAGGCTTTAAATGTGATTACAGGTATTTTTGTGGAATTGATGAGTTCATAGTTGATTGCCACTAAACCGGGGCAAGTCGGATCAGATGGTAAAAAAGCTGGGCCATATCCTGTTTTGTTTGTATTGGACGAATTTCCACAGATGCCAAAACTCAGTGCTGTTGTGAATGGACCAGCTGTGGGGCGTGGTCAAAAAGTGTCTTACTTGTTAATTGGACAGGATTTGGGGCAGATTTCTGGGACTTATGGGAAAGATGATTTGGAAACCCTGATTACCACAACTGCTGCCAAAGTGGTGTTGCAACAGAACAATGAACAGACCGCTGAACGCTTTACTAAAATGATTGGTTCAAAGACGATTGAGGTTAAAAGTACTTCTAAACAAGAAGGGCTTTCGGTTGGTATCAGTCAGCAGTTTTCATCCAATGTTTCCCGTTCTTTCCAACAATCAAATGTGGTCAGTATTGCAAATATTATGAGTTTGGATGCCACAAAACAGTATGTGATTTATCAAGGCCATACCGATCATCCGATTTTGGCAGATGCACCTCGCTGGTTCTTGGATAAGACGATGTTAAAACGGGTGCATATCCAACCAGCTCCGAATGTGCCGGCTTGGATTGTGGCACGACGTGAAGAATCCAATAAACAAACGCAACCAGCCCCTGATGAATTAGAGCCAGTGGCTGATACAGGTTTGGAAGCTTTGCCACCCCCAACAGTGTAAAGGATAAAAATGACGGATGAATTGGATGGTGCTGAAATTTTTGATAACTGGGAACAGCTCGTTCAATCGCCAGCCAGTGAGGCATCAGCCTCTAAAGAAGAGTTAGATTTTTCTGCTTTGATGGGGGAATCAGAAAAGGGTGTTGATTATTGGGAAAATTTATTTCAGGAATCTAATTTTGCTGGAATGGATTTGATGGGGCTTTCATATTATCCCATTACAATTGATGAAGCAGATTTCTTTAAAAGATATGTTCAGGCAAAAAAAGTTTTTATTGCGGATGTGTTGGCGAACAATTTAAATGATTTACGTTCAGCGGGACTTTCTGAAGAAAATATTTTTTATTTGTCCAAAGGGATTGTGCCAGCTAATTGGACAGTACATTTAAAATATCCCCCTTTATATGGTGGGCAACCAGAGTCGGATAATATGGTTCTGATTCAATGTCAGCCATTTCATGAATTGATTCACGATTTTATCAATGCTCAAATTTTAACGGGGGCAGGAATAGGACACCCGAAAACTTTGTATGTTCCAACACCCACAGGAAAAGTTTATATTCCAGAAGGTTCTTTGACAGGGTCTGGTGGTAAGAAAAAAGCAGATCGTTCTGTGATGGCGGGAATGACGCAAGGTGCTTTGCAACAACTTTCGGTTAAAACAGGGGGACGGTAATGGCAGGAACACTAAATACTGTTTTAAATAGTATGTACCAAACCTATGCCATGGTGTTTCCTGTGGCAACGATTATGGAGATTCAGCGCACTTCTATTTCCTTGGTGAAACAAGGTTTGATTCAAATTCCTGCGGATTATATTCAGTTTTTATCAATAACAGACGGACTCAACTGGAATGGTTTAGAATTCTTTTCCATTCATCAACATGAACGGAAAGATTGTGTTTTTCCAACATTGCAATTGTTGGCTTATCAAGGTACTCAAAATTTAAAATCTCTTTTTCCAAAATCTTTGATTTTAGGGATAGCTCCTGAACATTTTATTTTGTATGAGGCTCAGAAAAAAGAATATGCAATCATCAACAGATATACATTTGCCTCGGTGGTTCAACTTCCCCGGTTTGCAGATGTCCTTTATTTCTATTGGGATTCTTTTTCTAACGCCTCATAAGCACGCCGAATTTCTTTCATATCTTGCCACATCAACCATTTAGGGGAGCCCACTTCTTTTGATTGATTACGCAGTAAATAAGACGGATGAAAAATTGGCATCATCTTTGATCCAAAGGGGCCGTCAAACCATTTGCCACGCAGTTTCGAAATGCCCTCTTTTGTTTGTAAAAAATTCGTTAAAGCGACTTTGCCACACAACAAAATAATCTTGGGTTTTAAGGTAGCCAGTTGCCTGTCTAAATAATTTCGGCAAGCCACTTTTTCTTCGGGTAAAGGATCTCGATTGTTGGGGGGGCGACATTTAATGGTGTTACAAATATAAATGTTTTCTTTACGTGAAAAACCAACCGATTCTAAGATTTTATCCAACAGTTGTCCGGCGCGTCCCACAAAAGGTTCGCCCGTCATATCTTCATTAAATCCGGGGGCTTCCCCAATCAAGACAATTTTATTGTTGGGAACACCGGCTGAAAAGACCACTTTTGTACGTGTCTTGCCCAACGGACAGCGTTGGCATTGCAGACATTCTGCTTTAATTTTTTCTAATTCTTCAAACATTGTTGGCTCCTTCTTTGAATTCTTCTAAAGCCTTGCGAGCCGTTTCATAGGAAAAACCGACTCGGGCAAGGCGTGCTAAATCTTTTTGAAAATCTTTTCCTAAATGCTTTTTTTGAACCATGATTCGGGCATTTTCCAGATCATCCATTTCGGAAAGTGTTTCCCTGATTTGTTCTTCTTCTATTCCCGCTAACTTTAATTTTGTGGATATGTAGGATTTGGATTTACCACTATTTGAGAGTCTTCTGATTGTATTTTCGGTAAAGCGTTGATTGTTTATATACCCCAGACGTTCCATTTCGGAAATGACTTGCTCTATCCATCCAAAAGCCTCTTGTGGAACGGGTTGTTCTAGGGCTGTTTTTTTAACACGTCTTTTCAAGACTTCACGTAATTTACTGGTGCTGGCCTCATACCTTTCTAAATAATACAGGGCGATATTTTTTAAACGCTCGTAAGTGATTTTTTTCATTCTTGACAAGACCTTTCCTTTTGTTGCATAATAGGCGATAGTCAAGGAAAAATCAAATGAAAAAAGTGTTGTGTTTATTGTTTTTTTTATCGGGGTGTATGACAGCTCCGCAAAAATCATTTCAAGTCGATCCTGATACGGGCGTTTATAAAATTCAAGCAGAGTCAATCGAAGTTGTCCCTATGGCAGCGCATTTTGATATGTTGCCCCACATCGAAAATCAATTACCGACCTCGCCAGAAGAGGCTGTTCAAGAATGGGCAAAAAATCATTTACAGCCGATTCTAGTTGGAAAGAAAAAATTGTGGATTACCGTTGAACAAGCTGAAATGTTAAAAACAGATCTCCCCAGCGGTAGTTTCTTTAAAATGGATGAAGAAAGTTATACTTTGAATTATCAATTATCCGTTCAATTACGTGAAGGAGAACAGGTTTTACAAAGCCTGCCTGTTGAAGGAAAGGGGTATATTACATTGAAGAAAAAGGCCTCTTTAGCCAGTAAAGAAAAAGGGTGGGCGTGGTTGATTCAAAAAATGCTGACCCATTTAAAAACAAAGATGCAGTCTGATTTAAAAGATGTCTTTATGGAATAAGGTCGGTTTTGGTGTCGTTTGGAAATGCCAGAGCGGTTGCCTTGGGCATTGCTGGGCTATATGTTGGGGATTTTGGCTATTTTTTATTTCAAGTTTAATTCTGTTTGGTTGGCAGGGTTGATTGGGATTAGTGGATGTATCTTGTTTATGACACGCCATAAATTGATTTTGTCGTGGATGAGTCTGCTGATTTTTTCTTTTTTGCTGGGGTTGGGGAATATGTCCCTGCATATTTATTTAAATCGCCACCCTGTTCTTACTTCTCCTTTATATCAAGCCCGTATCACTGCAACAGTTCTGGAAAATCAACCTTTGTTGGATAAACAAATTTTGACCTTGGGACAGATTTATTGGACGAATCCTGATTTAAAAAGACCCCAAAAAATAAAAGTGCATTTTAAGAAAATTGAACCAATGCTATATGCTGGTGATGAAGTGAAAGCCGTTGTTTCTGTTTATCCCCCTGATACAGATTTTTCGCCTGCTTATACCTATCAATTGTGGTTTTCTGGCGTAGGGGCTACGGGAATTGCGGATGAGATTCAGGTTTTAAAGCCACACCATTCATCTTCTTTTTTGGGTAAAATGCGTCATTTTATCAATCAACATCTTTTTCAAATTTTACCTTACTCGCAAGCAGAAATTACAGCCCCTTTAATCACAGGTGAACAAAAATTGGTTTCGCCTCAGACCTATCAACTTTACAGACGTGCTGGTATAGCCCATGTGTTATCGGTTTCAGGATTCCATATGGCTTTGTTGGCGAGCTTTTTGTTTTTCTTGATTCAAAGTGTTTGTGCTTTATTTCCCAGAATAGCCCTTTATTATAATACCAAGAAAATTTCTGCAGTAGTTGCTTTTATCGGAACGTTTTTCTATTTGGCTTTATCAGGCTTTCAAATTCCAGCCATGCGTGCTTTTTTGATGATAGTGTTTGTGTTTTTAGGGGTACTGATTGAACGGTCTGTTTTATCTATGCGCTCGTTGATATTAATTGCCTTTTTCTTGTTGCTTGTGAAACCTTTTATGTTGCTGTCAATCAGCTTTCAGCTCTCTTTTATGGCGGTGGCTGTACTAGTGACATTTTGTCGGTATTTGTCAGAATCTTCTTGGGGAAAAGTGATCAAAACAGTCGTGGGTTTTGTGGGACTCAACCTGTTGATTACAGGGGCTTTAACCCCTTTTATTTTGTATCATTTTCATCAACTGATGCCCTATGGAATTTTGGGAAATATGCTGTTCAGCGGAACATTTTCCTTTTTCATAATGCCCCTGTTATTTATAGGAACTTTATTGATGCCTTTGGGGTGGGAAGTTCCCTTTTTCCGTTTGGCAGGCATGGGGTTGGATTTTGTCCGTTGGGGAACAGAAAAGTTGGCGTATTTACCCTATTCAGAAATCACGTTCACTTCCTTTTCTTCGGTGGGCCTTTGCTTCGTTTCTTTTGGGATTTTAATGATTTGCTGGATGCGGACACCGTTAAGGTGGGCTGGACTTTTATTGATTCTGATGGGAACTTTGCTTGGAATTTTAACTTGACCTTTTGGGGCAGGCGTGGTATAATAAGGCTCGTGGCCTCGTAGCTCAGCTGGATAGAGCAACTGCCTTCTAAGCAGTAGGTCGAGCGTTCGAATCGCCCCGAGGTCACCATTTGTTTTTAACGGGGGAAACTTGAATGCAATACAGAAAAGCGACCATTAAAGACTTTGAAAATGTGTGGCTTAAAAAACGAATTGGGCTTTAAAATAAAAGGATAAAAAATGCCTTTGAATATTAAAATTCCAACTCCTACGTTAGAACAAGCTTATGAATTATTTTTACAAAATATCAAGCGTATTGATTGGTATGAAGAAAATGGACGTCCTTATTTTCTAAAGACATTACATCAAATGAATAAGCCCCTCATAGAACAGATGATTTCTGAAAGAGCTTTACTAAAAACACAGGAAAGTAAATTTATCACTCAATTTCAAAAACCTTTTGAACAAGAATTATATCATCCTGAACGATATAA
>JAZLIX010000092.1:0-2295 GCA_045617605.1 Alphaproteobacteria bacterium
GATATGATGTATTCAACTTCAAATATCCAAGAACATTTATTTACCTCTTTGTTAGAGGCAGCTAAATTGCATGGTTGGAATCATAAAATTATTGAAGATATCAACAGAAAACCACTGACTTATAATACGCTGATTAAAAAAGCCTATGTTTTAGGAAAAGCCTATGCTAATCAAATGAATAAAGAAGATTATGTGGGGCTATTTTTACCCAATGGATTAGCAAATGTTGTCAGTTTCTTTGCTTTACAATCTGTGGATAAAATACCAGTGATGTTGAATTTCTCTCAAGGGGTGCAACAGGTTGTTTCATGTATTAAAACTGTGAAATTAAAAACGGTTATTACCTCACATCAATTTATTGAAATGGCTCATTTGGAGCATTTAGAAGAAGCCATGTTAAAAAACAAAACACGCCTAATTTATTTAGAGGAATTTTCCAAATATATTTCACTTAAAGATAAATGGCAAGGTTACAAAAAGCATTTGGCTGAAGTAAAACCCAAAAATCCTTCAGAAAAACCGGCTGTCGTTTTATTTACTTCCGGTTCTGAAGGAATGCCAAAAGCTGTTCTCCTTTCCCATAAGAATTTACAAGCCAATCGTTATCAAATCACTAGTGTAATGGCATTTAATTCTTCGGATGTTTTCTTTAATGCTTTACCAATGTTCCATTCTTTTGGACTTTCTGTGGGGACAGTGACGCCTATTTTATCGGGAATAAAAACATTCTTTTATCCTTCTCCCTTACATTATAGGGTTGTGCCAGAACTTGTCTATGATACCAATGCCACAATTGTTTGTGGCACAGACACTTTCTTCTATGGCTATGGACGTATGGGACATCCGTATGATTTCTTTAATTTAAAATATGCGGTTGTTGGGGGTGAAAAATTAAAAGATACAACGGCAGAACTTTGGATGAAAAAGTTTGGCGTACGCATTTTAGAAGGGTATGGCGCAACAGAAACATCCCCCGTTTTATGTATAAATACCCCGATGAACGTGAAAGCTGGTACTGTTGGCAGACTTCTTCCACACATTACCTATAAAATAAAACCTGTGGCTGGCGTTGAAACTGGGGGACAATTATGGGTCCAGGGGGATAATGTGATGCTGGGATATATGAAGTCTGATAAACCGGGAAAATTACAACCAGCCAAAGACCATTGGTATGATACGGGGGATATTGTAGTAATGGATGAAGGTGGATATATTGCCATTCAAGGACGGGCGAAGCGTTTTGCTAAAATTGCCGGTGAAATGGTATCTTTAACCTCGGTTGAACAAGCTTTGGACAAACTTTATAATGGTGCTATTCAGGGGATTATTACAGAACCGGACGAAAAGAAAGGTGAACAGTTGGTTTTGATAACAGATCATGAAAAGCCCACTGTTTCTGAAATTCGTACGTTTTTTAAGGAAAAAGGCTTTAGTGAACTTTGGATTCCAAAACATGTGATCTATATGAAACACCCTCCTGTCTTAGGAACCGGGAAATTTGATTATCAAACCGCGAAGAAATTATTGCAAAATGGTATGATAAAATAAATTTTGACATAAACATACAAAGATATTACAATTATTCTTCGAAAGGAATTAACTTAATGCAATCTGTACGAATAGTATCCATTGGAAAATATTTACCGAAAAATGTGATATTATCTGAAACATTAGAAGAAAATTTAAAGTTACCTAAAGGTTGGATAAAAAAACACCAAGGCACAATGTCTCGTCATTGGGTTAATGATGAAAAGTCAACGGATTTATGTGTTTTAGCACTAAAAGATGCTTTGAATAAAGCGGATTTAAAAATACAAGATATTGATTGTATCGTTTGTGCATCCGGAGCAATGGCTCAACTTATTCCCTGTGGGGCTGCATTAGTAAGCCAAAAATTTGGTACAGAAGCAATGGGTATTCCATGTTTTGATATAAATGCAACGTGTCTTAGTTCGATGGTTGCTTTAGACACTGTTTCTTACTTATTATCAGCTAGAAAATACAATAGAATTGCAATTGTTTCTGGAGATGTTCCATCAATTGCAATAGATAAAACAAATCCCAAAACATCCACATTATTTGGGGATGCAGGTAGTGCAATGATACTAGAATACAGTGAAAAATCGCACATTATTGATGCTAAATTTGAAACGTTTCCTGAATTTTATACATATGCTCAAATTAAAGGTGGTGGATCAGAAATGCCGGGATGGGAATATTCTAAGCACACACCATCTGATTATCAATTTCAAATGCAAGGCGAAAAGATATATAAGTATGCGGCAAAGTATATGC
>JAZLIX010000093.1:0-4787 GCA_045617605.1 Alphaproteobacteria bacterium
TTTATTTTTTCTCATATAATCAACTCCTTATGAGGGATTATATCCTCTTTATCTAGGCATGACCCTTAATTTTGCTTGCCTTTTTATGAAAAATATGCTACACTCCTGCCACTATTTATTTACAGAAAGGAACAAAATGTCAAAATTAGCACAAAGTTTAAAAATCACAATCAAAGCCAAAGATTTTGCAGATAAAATGGTTGCTCGTTTGGAAGAAATTCGTAAGGAAGCCAGACTTCCTGGATTCCGTCCCGGTCAGGCTCCTATCGCTATGATTCGCCAAAAATATGAAAATGCAGTGAAAGGTGAAGTGTTGGATAAGGCCATTAATGATGCTGTGGCTACAGAATTGGTTGCTAAAAAATTACGTCCGGCTATGCGTCCCAGTGTCAAGATGGATAAGTTTGAGGACGGAAAAGATATTACTTTGACAGTTGAATTTGAAGCTTTGCCAGAAGTGAAAACAAAGCCATTTGATAAAATAAAAATTGAACGAATGAAGTCAATCGCAGGTGACAACGAAATCAACGAAGCTCTGGATAAATTGGCTGAAGGTCGTAAATCCAGTGAACTCTTGAAAGAAGATCGTGCTACTAAAAAGGGTGATGTGATTGTTATTGACTTTGTGGGAACAATGGATGGTAAAGAATTTAAGGGTGGTTCGGGTAAAGATGCCTATTTGGAACTCGGTTCTAATACCTTTATCCCTGGTTTTGAAGACCAATTGACTGGTCATAAAGTCGGCGAAACCGTTGTTGTGGATGTGACTTTCCCAAAAGATTATCATGCAAAAGATTTAGCTGGTAAAAAAGCCAAATTTGAAACAAAAATCAAAGAATTGCGTGCTTGGAAAAAGCCTGAAGTGAATGATGAATTTGCTAAATTGTTTGGCTCAAAAGATTTGGCTGATTTAAAGGAAATGATTAAGACAGAACTCAATAAAGAATATGATCGTGTGGCTCGTCTGCACGCTAAACGTGCTTTGTTGGATGCTTTGAATGATGAGTATGATTTCGAAGTTCCTGAAAGCATGCTTAAGGCTGAATTTGATGGTATTTGGGCTCAGTTTGAACAAGCCAAGAAGAACAATCAATTGGACGAAGACGAAAAGAAAAAGTCTGAAGATACTTTGAAAAAAGAATATCAAAAGATTGCAGAACGTCGTGTCCGTTTGGGACTTTTGTTGGCCAAAGTAGCTGACGAAAACAAAGTCAAAGTGGAACGTGAAGACTTGTCTAAGGCTATTATTGAGGAAGCTCGTCGTTATCCTGGTCAAGAACAACGTGTGTTTGAGTATTATTCAAAGAATCCTCAAGCGATGGAAATGCTTCGTGCACCTGTTTTTGAAGAAAAGATTGTTGATTTCTTGTTCACTAAGGTTGCAATGACAGATAAACCAACACCTGTCAAGGATTTATACGCCTTTGATCCGGACAAAAAGGCTAAAAAATAAAGGTAAAATATGGCAAAAGAACTCTCCAAAAAAATCACTGCTTTTAAGGAATTATTAAAAATAGCAGAGGAGGGTTCTTTTGATCTTTATGAAACCTATGGGGATAATATTTATGGAACACGTGCATGGCCTGTTGAATGTTTTAAACATTTATGGGAATTAAAACGTTCAAAAAAAATGACACGCCAGGAGGCGTTGGATAAGACTTTAATGAGGCTTACTCGAGGGGATCTCCCAAAAACTGTACAGGGTATGGAAAAAGAAAAAAAAGTTATTCATTTAACACTTTTAGCTGGTGCAAATCCAAATACTTTTGACAGTTATTCCAATGGTCGTGTTTCAGCTTTTCAATCTTTTTGGAATTCTCGGAAAGTATATGGCTTATTAGAGCTTGTTCAAGACAATCGTTTTGAACCCCCAAATGAATTACAAGAGTTTTATGAAAATTTTTATTGGGAACCACTCTATTGTAGCTTTTCAGATGAAGAATATGCCTTAAATAAACAGAAAAATCAAAATCGGGATGATTTAATTTACGCCTTGTTTCAAAGGAATATGTTTCCTACAAATCTAAATGTTTTTAAAGAATTGGAACCTGTTGTTTTGAAAAAAGATCCCCAGTTTTTTGAAAAGAAAAAACAAGAAATGCAAAAATGTCTGGTGCGGGCAAAAACGCCAACTCAAATTTATACCGCTTTTATAGGTAAAAGAAAGGAGAAAAACTAATGCAAATTACAGATAATACTTTGGTACCAACCGTTATTGAAACAACTGGTCGTGGCGAAAGGGCTTTTGATATTTATTCACGTCTTTTAAAGGAAAGAATTGTCTTTTTGACAGGTGAAGTGAATGACGAAGTGGCCAGCCTTATTTGTGCACAATTGTTGTTTTTGGAGGCCGAAAATCCAGATAAAGAAATCTCCTTTTACATCAATTCCCCTGGCGGAGTGGTGACATCTGGTTTAGCCATTTTGGACACCATGAATTATATCAAATGTCCTGTCAGTACTGTTTGTATGGGGCAGGCTTGCTCTATGGGATCACTTCTTTTGACTTGTGGTGAAAAAGGACGTCGTTTTGCACTTCCCAATGCTCGAGTGATGATTCATCAACCCAGTGGTGGTTTTCAAGGGCAAGCAACCGATATGGAAATTCACGTCAAAGAAATTTTGGCGATTAAGAAACGCTTGAACCAAATTTATGTGGAACAAACAGGTAAATCCTTAAAGGAAATTGAAGTGGCTATGGAACGTGATAACTTTATGACAGCCGAAGAAGCCTTAAAGTTTGGCTTGATTGACGCTGTTGTTCAAAAGAAAGAGGATATCTAAATGACAGAAAAACTCACCTGTTCTTTTTGTGGCAAAAGCCAAGATGAAGTCAAGAAATTGATTGCTGGACATTCTTTAAAGGATGTTGACGGCAAAGAACAACCTGTTTATATTTGTGATGAATGTATTGCTCTTTGTGGCGATGTAATTAAAGAGGAAGTGAAACAAAATCCTCAATTGGAATTGGCTGGAATTGGGGGGGAACAACCCCTTAAAAAACCAGCAGAAATCAAGGCTTTTTTGGATCAGTATGTGATTGGGCAAGAGATCGCTAAAAAGGTTTTATCTGTTGCTGTATATAATCACTACAAGCGTTTGAAAAACAAAGGAAAGACGGATTCTGTTGAGCTGGAAAAATCTAACATTCTTTTATTGGGGGCAACGGGTTCAGGTAAGACTTTACTGGCTCGTACTTTGGCTAAAACATTGGATGTGCCTTTTGCGATTGCTGATGCAACCACTTTGACTGAAGCAGGTTATGTGGGTGAAGATGTAGAAAATGTGGTTTTGAAACTTTTACAAGCCTCTGACTATAATGTGGAACGGGCAGAACGTGGGATTATTTATATTGATGAAATTGATAAGATTGCTCGTAAATCTGATGGCCCTTCTATTACCCGAGATGTGTCGGGCGAGGGTGTTCAACAGGCTTTATTAAAGTTGATGGAAGGCACGATTGCCAGTCTGCCACCTCAAGGAGGACGTAAACATCCTAATCAAGAATATATTCGCGTGAACACGCAGAACATTTTATTTATTTGCGGAGGTGCTTTTGACGGATTGGATAAGGTTATTGCAGGGCGCAGTGCTGAATATTCTGTCGGTTTTGGCTCCAAAGTTCAAAATCGCGATAAAATTCCAACTGGCGAATTGCTGAAGAAATTGGAACCTGATGATTTACTTAAATATGGTTTGATTCCTGAATTTATTGGCCGTTTGCCTGTTCATGTGGCTTTACAGGAATTGGATGAAGAGGCTATGGTACGTGTTTTGACTGAACCTAAAAACGCACTGGTTAAGCAATATCAAACTCTGTTTAAAATGGAAAATGTGGATTTAACCTTTACCGAAGGGGCATATAAATCAATAGCGCGTCAAGCCTTAAAACGTAAAACAGGGGCTCGTGGTTTGCGTTCCATCATGGAAAACTTACTGATGGATTTGATGTACTCTGTGCCATCCAAGGACAATGTAAAGGAAATTCATATTGATGACGATGTGGTTGAAGGTAAATCAAAGGCAAAATTGATTACACGCTAAATTTTTTCTTGACTTTTGATAAAAAATCTGCGAAAATAAATAAAACCAGCCGATGGCGGATGTAGCTCAGTTGGTTAGAGCGCTGGTTTGTGGTACCAGATGTCGTGAGTTCGAGTCTCATCTTCCGCCCCATTATTTGATTAAACCTTTCTTCGGAAAGGTTTTTTTATTGTCTTAAAATCTGGGTTGCGGGGAAGTGTTGCGGGCAACCCGTCAAAGTTGCCCATCATGGGAAAATAACCATCCAATATTTTGATAACATTTTTTGCCTAAAGAAGTCATATCAATTTAGAAGATTTTTAACCAAATGTTCTTTTGTCAAAATAAGAGATTTTCTTTTATGTCAATTTAGACATTTAAACACATAAGACTCTTGAAACTTAGAAGCTAAGGTTGCCATTTCTCTCTTTATAGGATATTCTATTTTAGCTAACTCATGAAACAAAAGATGAATATTTTTTCTACGACCATAAATCCTTTGGCCAATTCCATAATCTCTCCAACCACCGAGTGCATTTTGATATTCTGTCGGCAATTTTGCTTCAATGGCTTGAGTTTCAAAGGTATGTTGGAAGGAATGGAACACTTTGGTTTCTTCTGGGATGCCAATCTTGTCTAAATATCTGGCAAACCAAGTTTGCACAGATTTACTGTAAAGACCACTTTTGGCTTGAACCAAATCGCTAAATAATTTTGTTTTGCTTCTCTTTTGCTGATATATAACATAGTTTAAAAATCCCATA